>NZ_JBSGGG010000010.1:0-293037 GCF_053603795.1 Nocardia sp. NPDC004123 | reverse complement strand
TTGTGCCGCGGCGGCGGGCAGGAGGTCGCCCATTCGAGGGAGTTGCCGTAGCCCCACGGGTCGTCCACGGTCACGACCTCGCCGTAGCGGTAGGAGCTGAAGACGTTCCACACGAACGGCAGCACCGACGCGCCCAGAATGAACGACCCGATGGTGGAAACGGTGTTCAGCGTGGTGAATCCGTCGCTGGGCAGGTAGTCGGCGTAGCGGCGCGGCATGCCCTGCGCACCCAGCCAGTGCTGGACCAGGAAGGTGGCGTGGAAGCCGAGGAAGGTGGTCCAGAAATGCCACTTGCCCAGGCGCTCGTCGAGCATGCGGCCGGTCATCTTCGGGAACCAGAAATAGATGCCGGCATAGGTGGCGAAGGCGATGGTGCCGAAGAGCACGTAGTGGAAGTGCGCGACCACGAAGTAGGTGTCGGACACGTGGAAGTCCAGGGGCGGCGAGGCCAGGATGACACCCGACAGACCACCGAAGAGGAAGGTGACGATGAACCCGACCGCGAACAGCATGGGCGTCTCGAAGGTGAGCTGACCACGCCACATGGTGCCGATCCAGTTGAAGAACTTCACGCCGGTCGGCACCGCGATGAGGAAGGTCATGAACGAGAAGTACGGCAGCAGCACCGCGCCCGTCGCGTACATGTGGTGCGCCCACACCGCGATCGACAGCGCCGCGATGGCGAAGGTCGCGTAGACCAGGGTGGTGTAACCGAAGATCGGCTTGCGCGAGAACACCGGGATGACTTCGGAGATGATCCCGAAGAACGGCAGCGCGACGATGTACACCTCGGGATGCCCGAAGTACCAGAACAAATGCTGGAAGAGGATGCTGCCGCCGTTCGACGGATCGTAGATGTGCCCGCCCAGGTGGCGGTCGAAGGCCAGCGCGAACAGGGCGGCCGTGAGGATCGGGAAGGCAATCAGGACAAGGAAACTCGTCACCAGGATGGTCCAGACGAACACCGGCATCCGGAACAGTGTCATGCCCGGGCAGCGCAGGCAGACCACGGTGGTGATCATATTGACGCCACCGAGGATGGTGCCCAGGCCGGAGACGGCCAGACCCAGAATCCACAGGTCGCCGCCCACGCCCGGGGAGTGCACGATGTCCGACAGCGGCGTGTAGGCGGTCCAGCCGAAGTCGGCCGCGCCGCCCGGGGTGAGGAAGCCGGCGGTCGCCATGGTGCCGCCGAACAGATACAGCCAGTAGCTGAGCGCGTTCAGGCGCGGGAACGCCACGTCGGGCGCGCCGATCTGGAGCGGCAGCACCACATTCGCGAATCCGAACACGATGGCGGTGGCATAGAAGAGCAGCATGATCGTGCCGTGCATGGTGAACAGCTGGTTGAACTGTTCCGTCGAGAGGAACTGCATGCCCGGCCGCGCCAGCTCGGCGCGCATGAGCAGCGCCATCAGGCCACCGATCAGGAAGAAGCTGATGGCCGTGGTCAGGTACATCATCCCGAGCATCTTGGGATCGGTTGTGGTGATCACCTTGAGGACGAACGAGCCCTTGGGACCGTGTCGCGGCGGATACGGGCGGATCGCCTCGAGATTCTGTTCGGGCTTTGGAGCAACTGCAGTCACCACATCCTCCTCGGGAGGGTTCCGTCCAGCTTCTACCAATCAGGGCACATAGAACGGCGCACAGCGTACCGACAGCAAATCGATCCTCGCCGAAAACACTCCGGTCGGAATGAACAGCGATTGGAATGCAAGATACTGCAGGGCAACCCTGCGCGTCGATGGCGGTCTCGAACAGGTTTGGTGCGTTGTTCATTGGCAGTTCATCCCCCGCCATCACGAAATACTCACGAGGCAGGGTCCAATATCGGTGCTATGTCTCGATCACTGCGCACCCGCGTTCTCACCGTCGCCGTGGTCGGCAGCCTCGGCACCGTGCTCGCCGTGGGCGCCGCCACCAATGCCCATGGCGAACCCAAGGCCGTGATCCAGGGCCGCACCGAGGTGACCGCCCGGGTCACCGGCGAGAAGCCGGACAACAAGTGCCAGATCGCGGCGTCCGATATCAGCGGTCCGTGGGGCATCGTCGGCGCCGACGGCACCGTCACCCTCACGCTCGGCGCGGTGCACAGCAACGCCAAGAAGCTGCGCGTCATCTGCGAGGACCCCAGGCGCGGCGACGCCAGCCTGCACACCGTCCGCTCGGATCGGGTGACCTTCGACGGACTGCTCTCCCCCATCCGTCAGATCATGCACAACCGATTCTTCGGGGCCAGATAGCTGTCTTCGGGGCTAGACAACCGGGTGACCGGCGCGCGCCGAGGCGACCGCGGACCGGACCGCGGGCACGGTCTCGGTGGCGAAATGGTGTGTGGCGCGGTCGCCGCCGGGGTCGACGGGGAGCAGGAATTCGCTGATACCGTGGGCCAGGGCCACTTCCGTGAGCTGGCCGGGCGTCATGGTGGGGTCGATGATGTAGGCGCGGCGGATCAGGGCCGGGACGCGACCCGCCCCGCGAGCGGCGGCGTCGATGGCGGTCATCATGGCGGTCAGGGTGGCGGGCGGGGCGTAGCCGACGCTGCCGAGCCAGCCGTCGGCCAGTTCACCGGTCAGGCGCAGGGCGCGGGGACCGTAGACGCCGAGCCAGATGCCGATCGGATGGGCCGGGCGCGGACCGGGTTTCGCGCCGCGCAGCGGATAGAACTGGCCGGCCAGCTGCGAGCGTTCACCCTCACCCCACAGCGCGCGAACGACCGCGATGGCCTCGCGCAGCGCGGCGAGGGCCTGGCCGGGACTGCGGCGGGTGCCGCCCATGGTCTCGATGGCGTCCCAGAACGCGCCGGCGCCCAGGCCCAGTTCGACCCGGCCGCCGCTGAGCAGGTCCAGGCTGGCGGCGCTGCGGGCCAGCACCGCGGGCGGGCGCAGCGGGAGGTTCGCGACCGCGGGCATGAGGGTGAGGTTGCGGGTGACGCCGGCCAGATAGGACAGCAGGGTCCAGGTGTCCAGGAAGGCGGGCTGATACGGATGATCCTGCACCGCCAGCACTTCCAGCCCGGACTCGTCGGCGTGCCGCACCAGGCGCAGCAGCAGCCGCCCGCGCGCCGCCTCGGGCGGCACGAAGATCCCGAACCGGAGCTCATGCCCGTAATCCGCCATAGCGAATATCAAGCTACCGCGCTGCCGGGGGCGCCCGGGCGAAATCGGGCGGATTCGGCGCGTCCAGGCGGCACCAGCCGTCTCAGATCGTGATCAACTGGCAACCCGATTCCATAGTCGTTGCCGGGCAACGGAATACAATTGAGACCGGGTCGCCCGGGTCACGACCCGGTCTTTTCGGCAGTGGGCCGTTCGCGACGGCCGGGTGAAGGGACGTGCGCGATGCCGGCTCACAGCACGGTGGACATCGCCCTACGGCACCTGAGGGGAGTGGATCCCTCGGCGTTGCACCACGCGCGGAACCGGTTGGCGGAGACCGGAATCGCACGGCTGGGATTTCTGCTCCCGCACCGGGTCAAACGGGTCCTCGCCGCCGAGGCGCTGACCCTGCTCGATCATCACAAACAGTGGGGCGACCTGCTGCCCGAGGGCGAGGGCCTGGCCCGGCAGCAGGTCGAGCTGACCGAGCAGGAGGTGGCCGCCCACGCCTTCTGCATCCCGCAGCTCTACGACTGTGAACCCTTGCGGCACAGCCTTTCCGTGGTCGCCGCCGAACCGGTCCTGGCCTGCCCCGAGGCCGAGCGCTACCGCGTCAGCCGCCTGCACCACGACGACTCGGTCGACCAATGGCATTGGGACGACTACGCTTTCGCCCTCGTCCTGGTGGTGGAGTGCCCGCCGCTGGCGGACGGCGGCTTCGTGCAGACGGTGGCGCACACCCGCCGCGACTGGGACCACGCCGACATCTACCGGACCCTGACCCGCAATCCGATCCACTCCTGGGAGATACAGCCCGGCGACCTCTACCTGATGCGCGCCGACACCACCCTGCACCGCGTGCACCCCTTCGCGCACGGCCGCCGCACGATCGTCGCCATGACCTTCGCGGCGCGGACCGACACCGAGCGGGAAGTCCCGTGGCGGGCTGTCGAACTCACGCCCCGATAACGGACACGCCGTGCAGAGCTGGGAGTTTGCGCCAACAGGTCGATGTGGGCCGAATCATATAGAGTGATAGCCTGATTAACCGTTAACGCAGCGGGGGGCAGCGTCGCCGCACCGTATCCGCTCCGGGCAGTTGTGCCCCACCCGGCTAAGGCGGCTCCCATGGACCTGCTCAACCCTCTCGACGCGATCTTCCTGGCCATCGAATCCCGCGAGCATCCCATGCACGTGGGCGGTCTGCAGCTGTTCGAGCCGCCCGCCGACGCGGGCCCCGAGTTCACCCACGAGCTCTTCGAGGCGATGGCCGCGAAAACCGATGTCCGCACCCGATTCCGGCGCAAACCGAGCCGGCTGCTGGGCGGCTTCTCCAGCCTCGCCTGGTCCCACGCCGAGACCGTGGATCTGGGCTACCACCTGCGGCGTTCCGCACTGCCGGCGCCCGGCGGCATGGGTGACCTGCTGGACCTCACCGAGCGCCTGCACGGCATCCTGCTGGACCGGCACCGCCCACTGTGGGAGGCCCGGCTCATCGAGGGCCTGTCCGACGGCCGCTTCGCGGTCTACGTGAAGATGCACCACGCCCTCATCGACGGCGTCTCGGCCATGCGGCTGCTGCAGCGCACCCTCACCGACGACCCGCTCGACAGCCGGCTCACCGTCCCGTGGGGCACGGCGCCGGTGCCGCGCGACGACAGCCCCGAACCCGAAAGCCCCTGGACGCAGTTGCGCCGGGCGGTGCCGCGGATCCTGCGCGCCACCGGATCGATCGCCGCGCCGTTGCGGGGCGCCATCGACGGGCGGCTCACCCTGCCCATGACCGCCCCGCGCACCGTGCTCAACACCTCCATCGGCGGGGCCCGGCGCATCGCGGTGCGGTCCTGGCCGCTGGAGCGGATCAATGCCGTCCGGCTGGCCACCGGGGCCACCGTCAACGACATCGTGCTCGCCATGAGCGCCGCCGCGCTGCGCGCCTATCTGCTCGAGCGTGACGCACTGCCGGACGAGCCGCTGATCGCCATGGTGCCGGTCAACATTCGCAGCGCCGCCGAATCCGATACCTCCGAGGGCAATCTGGTGGCGGCCTGCCTGGCCAACCTCGGCACCCACGTCGCGGATCCGGCGATCCGGCTGGAAACCATCAGCACCTCCATGCGCGACGCCAAACGGGTGTTCACGCAATTGCCGAAGCTGGAGGCCATGCTGCTGTCCGCCGCGCTGATGACGCCGTTCGGGGTGTCGCTACTACCGGGCTTCGAAGCACTGCCGCGTATGCCGTTCAACCTGGTGATCTCGAATGTGCCCGGGCCGCGCAAACCGGTCTACATGCAGGGTGCGCGCCTGGACGCCAATTACCCGCTGTCGATTCCGTTCGAATCGCAGGCCATGAACATCACGCTGACCACCAACGGCGACAATCTGGATTTCGGCCTGGTCGGCTGCCGCCGCACCGTGCCGGATCTCGATCGCATGACCGACCATCTGGAGAACGGCCTGGCCGAGCTGGAGCGAGCCGTCGCCTGACGCCTCGTGGCACCGGGCCGCGCCGGGCCTCATTACGCTGGTCCGCGTGGAAACATCGTGGCCCGAACTGCGCACCGAGTGCCTGATCCTCGAGGACGAGGCGGTCCTGGCCCTGAACAAGCCGGCCGGGATCTCGGTGACGGGCGAACGCCACGACACCGACATCGTGGAAATGGCCGCGGCGCAGGGCGAGACGCTGTATCCGGTGCACCGGATCGACAAGGTCACCTCGGGTCTCGTCCTGCTGGCCAAGGAGCTGTCCGCGCACGGGCAGCTCACCCGGCAGTTCAACAAGCGCACGGCGGAGAAGACGTACCTGGCCGTCACCGCCTCCACGGGCCTGCCCGACCGCGGCGTCATCGATCTGCCGCTGAGTGTGGGCCGCAAGAATCGGGTGCGAATCGCCGCGCCCCGCGAGAGCATTCACCGCGCGGGCGACACCTGGCTGGTCGACGAGCAGGACGTGGCGGCGGGCAAGAGCTATCCGTCGGTTACCGAATTCACCACCCTGGCCCGCACCGATTCCCATACCGTGCTGGCACTGCGCCCGATCACCGGTCGGCGGCATCAAATTCGCGTGCACCTGGCCTGGATCGGTCACCCCATCGTCGGCGACCCGCTGTTCGACCGGACCGGCGCATTTCCCCGCACCCATCTGCATTCGTGGCGTCTGACCCTGGACGCGTCCTGGCGTCCCACCGGCACACTCGAACTGGAGGCCGAGCCGGGCGCCGACTTCTGGCGGATCGGCGACACCCCGGTCACCACCGATCCGCGGCAACTGTTGAGCAGCGCAGGCGAACTCATGACCCGCACCACATCGACCGGTCATTGATACGACTTCGCTATATTGGGTGGCGGGTCTCACCGAGACCGCATCAGGGCAGGTCAATTAGCCTGAATGGGGTGACCGCGGTGCGGCGGCACAGCCGGGCGCAATGATGCTGCCCTTCACAGAAAGCGAACGCCGATGGTTCTGCTGGCTCAGCTCAGTGACACCCATTTCAATATGGGCGCCCGCAATGTCGAACGCGCCGAACGGGTGATGGCCTTTCTCGCCGAGCTGCCGCAGCGACCCGACGTCATCATCGTCACCGGCGACATCGCCGACGAGGGCGATGTGGAGGAGTACCAGCAGGCGCGCGCGGCCCTGACCGCCGATCTGCCCGTGCTGATCCTGCCCGGCAATCACGACGACCGCGCCAATATGCGCAGCGTGCTCTTCCCCGCCACCTCGGGCACCGGACCCATCAATCAGTCCTATCGGATCGACGGCGTGACCCTGGCCCTGCTGGACTCCAGCATCCCCGGCAAACCGGAGGGCCTGCTCGAGGACGAGACCTACGACTTCCTCACCGAGGTCCTAGCAGCCGCCCCCGCCGATGAGGTGGTGCTGGTGGCCATGCATCATCCGCCGGTGCCGGTGCAGTCCACCGTCGTGGATCCCATCCGGCTCACCAATCCGGAGCGCCTGGCCGAGATCGTGGCGGGCGACGGCCGCATCGCCGCCGTCCTCACCGGGCACGTGCACGCCGGGCTCATGACCCAGTTCGCGGGCAAGCCGCTGATCGTGGCGCCCAGCGTCTCCTCCACCATCGGCTGCGAATGGGAAACGGCCGCACCGGGGCACGTGCCGATCGATTTCGCGCCCGACCCGTCGATGATCTTCCACTCCATTACCGACGGCCGGCTGCTGTCGATGTTCCGGCCCATCGCCATGGGCGGCTGGCTCAGCGAACCGACGGAGTGAGCGCGCCGCGCCGGTAGGCCGAGGGCGTGGTGCCGGTCCAGCGTTTGAAGGCGTGAATGAAGGTGGACGCCTCCGCGTAGCCGAGCCGGATCGCCACATCGCTCACCGACAGCGGTGTGGCCGTGAGCATTTCCTCGGCCAGCGCGCGCCGCACCTCGTCCAGCAGCTGCCGGTAGCTGGTACCCGCCGCGTCCAGGTGGCGGCGCAGGGTGCGGGTGCTCATATTGAGATCCCTTGCCACCGAATCGATTCCGGGCGGCACCGCGAAACCGTCCAGGCCGCCGCGCGGCACCAGCAGCGCCCGCACCTCGGCGGCGATGCCGGTGCGGGCGCGGCGGCGGGAGACCAGTTCGGTGCACTGCGCCAGGCACATGGCCCAGGTGTGCTCGTTGGCCTGCGGCAGCGGCTGCTCCAGGATCGCCGGATCCATAGTGAACACATTGTGCTCGGCCTCGAAATTCGGTGTCAGTCCGTAGATTTCGGTGTAGAGGCGGAGGTCGGGCGGCGGCTCGAAATCGAAGTCGGCGCGCAGCAGTTCGACGCGGTGACCCATCAGGTCCGACAGCATCTGGAACATGGCGGTGACGTCGCGTTCCACCAGGAAGCGGCGGACGTCGGCGGGCACCCGCTCGTCGTGGATGCGGGCCATGAATTCACCCGGCCGCCAGCGGGCCGCCGGAATGCAGAAGGTGAAGCTGAGCTCCAGGTAGCGCAGGGCGAGGGAGATGGCCTCACCGAGGGTGGGACTGCTGACGCAGGCGAAGCCGAAGATGCCGAAGGTGGTGATGCGGTACCGCCGGCCCACCTCCAGCCCGAGGTCGGGGCGGGCGCCCAGTTCGCGCACCAGGTTCCGGATCACCGCCAGTTCGGTGTGCGCGTCGATCTGCTCGTCCGGATTGGCCAGCTGCTTCTCGTTCAATCCGCTGCCCTGCAGCATGCGGGCGGCCGGGACACCGTGCTCGCGCGCGAATCCGACCATGAGGGCGACACTCGCCACGCCGCGCGGGAAATTCCAGTCGCGAATCCCCGCCTCCTGCACCGTGCCCATAGCCTGATTATGGCCGAAATTCTCGATCCGGTCGCCCACCAAATCGAACGCTCGCTCCTACAGTGAGAAGAGTCTTCGATGTGAGGAGCACCACAATGCCGTCCGTCATCATCATCGGCGCCGGATTCGGCGGGCTCGGCATGGCGATCGAGTTGCAACGCAATGGCTTCCGCGAGTTCACCATCCTGGAGAAGGCGGCCGGCCTGGGCGGGGTGTGGCGGGAGAACACCTACCCCGGGGCGGCCTGCGATGTGCCGTCGCCGCTGTACTCGTTCGCGCACGAGCCCAGACCGAAGTGGCGGCAGCGGTATTCGACACGCGAGGACATCTGGGCGTACATGCGCGGGATCGCCGAGCGGCATCGGCTGCTGGACCACATCGTGTTCGGGACCGAGGTCACCGAGGCGGAGTTCGACGAGACGACCGGGCAGTGGACGGTGCGCACCGCCGACGGCGTGACGCGCACCGCGGACGTGCTGGTCCCGGCCGTCGGGCAGTTGTCGCGCCCGGCCATGCCGCCGATTCCGGGCATCGAGGTGTTCGGCGGGGAATCCTTCCATTCGGCGCGGTGGGATCACGGGGTCGAACTGGCCGGCAAGCGGGTGGCCTGCATCGGGACCGGGGCCAGCGCGATCCAGTACATTCCCGAGATCCAGCCGCGGGCCACTCATCTGACCGTCTTCCAGCGCACCGCCGCCTGGGTGCTGCCCAAATTCGACACCGACTACAAGCCGGTGCATCAGCGGATCCTCATCTCGATTCCGGGAATGCCGAAGGCCGAACGCCTTTCGTGGTGGCTGCTCGGCGAGTTCATATCGCTGGGGCTGGTCGAGTTCCCCGGCATCGTGCGCGCGATCGCGCGGATCGCGGAGAAACATCTGGAGGTGAAGGTCGCCGATCCGGAGCTGCGCGCCAAGCTCACCCCGGACTACCCCATCGGCTGCAAGCGCGGACTGTTCTCCAACGACTACTTCCCGGCCCTCACCCAGCCCAATGTGCACGTGGAGACCACCGCCATCAGCGAAATCGTCCCCGAGGGCGTCCGCACCGCCGACGGCGTGCTGCACGAGGCCGACGTCATCATCTACGGCACCGGCTTCAAGGGCACGGAATTCCTGTGGCCCATGAAGATCCGGGGCCGCGGCGGCCGCAACCTGAGCGACGTGTGGGACGGCGGCGCCCATGCCTACCTGGGCATCACGGTCCCCGAATTCCCCAATATGTTCATGGTCTACGGCCCCAACACCAACCTGGGCGTCGGATCCGTCATTTACATGATCGAATCCCAGGCGCGCTACATCCGCCACGCCCTGCAACTCCTCGCCGAACGACCGCGCACCTATCTGGAAGTCCGACCCGAGGTCGAACTGGCCTTCAACGATGCCCTTCAGCAGCGCCTGGCCCGCACCCCGTGGAACTTCTGCACCAGCTGGTATCGGACGCCCTCGGGCCGCATCACCAACAACTGGCCCGCCACCACCCACCGCTACCGCCGCCGCACCCGCGCCCTGCGCCTCCCCGACTACACCTTCACCCCGATCCGGGGCTGATCGGTAACTGGTACGCGAAATTCCTTGCCCACCAGGTCATCTCAACCTCGGTGGGGAACACGGTGCTGGCAGCGGACACCGAGTGATCTGCTGCGGCCGTCTTCCACCAGCACCGAACCTTCCCGATTCCTCGGCTTCACCGCTCAATGAGAATCAGAAGGGCAATCCGTTGGTCAGTACCGGTGGCAAATGTCGGTGACCTGGCGCAGGTGCGGACCGAAGTCCGAGTTGATGTCGGTGGGCGCGCCCACCTGCTGCTGTTCGACGAGCAGGGCCTGGAAGGCGATGCGCCGCTGCCACATCGGCTGGTCGTAGGCCATCCGGAACGCGGCCTTGCGCGCGGGTGCGGCATCGAGCTGCGCCGCGACCTCGGGTTCCACCTGATGGAAGGCGGCGTCGATCTGGTCGAACGAGCAACTCGAGCTCAGCAACGGTTCGAGATCGCTCATCGGATCGGCGCCCGCCACTCCCGCACCGGACAGCGCCGCACCGGCGGCGAATCCGGCAATCGTCACTGCAATCACGCCTGCGTACCGCGCACTGATCAACCTCATGTGAGACCAACCTTTCGTAGTAGCTGGATCTGCGGATGACAACCGGCCCTCGTCCGGGCCGGACCGAAGGGTAGCCGAGGGCATCGGGGGCCGGAGCGCTGGACTCCGCACAACACCTTTGTCTCCACGCGCGAGTCGTCGTTGACCGCGCGTACCAGGCCACATAGTTTGTTCTCCCGTGCGCCGGAATTCTTGGCGGCGCAAGCAGTGGTCCGTGGTATCTGGAGCGTCGGCCGATACACACTGGAGGCGTTTTGAAGCTCGATGCCGCACGGTTCGGGAAACGCACGAATAGATCGACCAAACTATCGCGAACAATTCGATACTGGTGGCGCGCCGGACTGATCGGCGCAGTCACACTGCTGACGACGGCGATCGCGGTGCCCAGCGCCCGCGCCGATATCCCCTTCCCCGACAACGATCCGTTCTACGCGGCGCCTGCCAACCTCGGACAATTCGCGAACGGGTCGATTCTCAACTCCCGGCCGATCTCGGTGTTCGGGCAGTCGCTGCCGGTAGCGGGCTGGCAGGTCCAATACCGGACCACCGGCTCCAATGGCGAGGCCGCCGCCGATATGGCCACGGTCTTGAAGCCCGATACCCCGTGGAACGGGCCGGGTGATCGCCCGCTGCTGGCGTTCCAGGTCGCCGAGGACAGTCTCGGAACGCGGTGCGCGCCATCGTTCGCGCTGCGCGGCGGACGCGGCTTCTCCATCATCACCACGCTGCTGGATGTCCCGTTCCTGGCGCAGGCGCTGTGGCGCGGCTGGGCGGTGGTGGTGTCCGACTACCAGGGCCCGCAGTCCCGTTTCTTCGACGGCGTCAACTCCGGCCGGGCCGTGCTGGACGGCGTGCGCGCCGCCAAATCCTTTGCCCCGCTGGGCATTACCACCAACAGCGCACTCGGCGCGTGGGGTTACTCGGGCGGCGCCTTCGCCACCCTGTGGGCCATGCAGCTGCGGTCGAGCTACGCACCCGAGCTCCGGTTCGCGGGCGTGACCTCCGGCGGCGTGCCCGTGGACATCCCCTCCATGATGCGCGGGGTGGACGGCGGTTTCCAGGCCGGGCTCGCCGTGCTCATCCTGATCGCCCTGGCGCGCAACGATTCCGGCACCGGACTGGCCAAGATCCTCAATGACAACGGCCGCACGCTGATGGCCCGAGAGGCCAGCTCGTGCGCCGGCGACCTGGTGGTCCACCACGCCATGCGGCACCTCGACGAATACTCGACCGCACCGAATCTCGTCGGCAGCCAAGCGTTCAAGGCCGCCGCCATCCGTCAGGAACTGGGCGCCCAGGCCCCCGATACCCCGCTGTACCTCTACCACAGCAATGCCGACGACGTGATCCCGGCGGGAGGCTTCAGCGCCCTCGTCGACCGCTACTGCTCCCTCGGCGCAAACCTGACCGCCATCCACTCACAGATTCCCGGCCACAACCCAGCGGCAGTCGTGGAATCCCTGGGAGCCATGAACTTCCTGTCCGACCGCTTCGCCGGCAAACCGATGTCCCCCGGCTGCGACGTGCGCTGAGGCGTGCATGCAGGATCGGCCGCTACTCGCCGAAGGCGGCGAGGCCGGATTGCCAGGCGGCCGCGAGGTCGGCGTTGTTGGGGAAGCGGCCGTCGATTTCGAGGCTCACCATGCCGTGGGCGAAAGCCCAGAGGGCGCGGGCACGGGCCGGGTCGCCGCCGACGGCCGTGACGAGTGGTTGTGCCGTGCGCTCTTCCAGGTCGGGCGGGAGTAGGTCGCGGCGGAGTGGGCGGTAGTTCATGAGGCGGTATACGTGCGGGTGGGCCAGGGCGTAGTCGCGGTAGGCCTGCGCCACACCCGGGAGGCCCCGGGCGGAGGCGGTTTCCAGGGCCTGCGCCACCTCGGTGAAAGCCTGGGCCACTACCAGGGTTTCGAGGGCGGTCTTGTCGGGGACGTGTTTGTAGAGGGAGGGGGCTTTGATACCCAAGGCCTCGGCCACGTTTCGCATGGTCAAGGCCTCGGGGCCCTGGGTGTCCAAGAGGGTGCGAGCGGCGGCGGCGATCTGCCGCTGCCGCTCGGTGAGTGGTCCGGTCGGGTCAGGCACGGAGGAATCCGTCCGCGGTGCGGAGGCCGTAGCCGGCCATGCGGTCGATGCCGATGTGCAGCATCCAGGCCAGCAGGAAGGTGAACAGGGCCGGGATCTGGAGGGGGGCAAAGGTGTACGCGACGGCCAGGGCCAGGGGGATCCAGGTGCGGTGGGCGGTGTTGTAGAAGGGGACGGCCCGGCGGGGCAATTGGCCCTGCTGCACAGGGTCTTTGGCGCCGATGGCGGCGAAGAAGGTGAGGTCGGGGGCGATGAGGCCGGCCGTCAGGGCCAGCCACGAGCCGGTGCCGTGGTTGACGCCCTCGAGGATGGCGAAGGCGGCGAGGAAGACGGTCCAGGAGATCCATCCGGCCTTGCGGACCAGGGCCGGGAGGCGGTGATCGGTGGTGGCCGGCAGGTTGGCGGCGATGGTGGTCATCGGACCCTCCGAGGCTTCTAACTGGGGCTAACGTTGTTAGCCACCACGTTAGGCTAACGCCGTTAGCCCGTCAACCCCGGATGGTCAGGCGGCCATCGGCTCCGCCTCCGCGGCGGGCGAACCAGCCGGTTCCGCGGGATGGAAGCCCGGCAGGAACCGATCCACGTACGGGATCATCAGCTGGATCAGCGGTCCGATGGCGAACGCGTACACGACCGTGCCCACTCCGACGCTGCCGCCGAGGATCCAACCGGCGGACAATACCGTCGCCTCCAGCCCTGTCCGGATGACCCACACCGGCTTGCCCGTACGCCGAACCAGGCCAGTCATCAGGCCATCGCGTGGACCCGGCCCCATGCCCGCGCCGATATAGAGCACTGTCGCAATCGCATTGAGCACCACCGCCGCGGCCATGGCCGCGATCCGGATCGGCAACGCGTGCAACTCCGGCAGCAACCACAGCCCCGCGTCCACCGAGACGCCGATCACCACGACATTGCTGACCGTGCCCAGACCCGGCCGCTGCCGCAGGGGAATCCAGGCCAGCAGTACCGCCGCGCCCGTAATCGCCACGACCGTACCGAAACTCAGCGGCACCTGATCGGCCACGCCCTGGTGGAACACATCCCACGGATCCAGGCCGAGCGCGGCGCGGATCATCACGGCCATGGAGAAGCCGTACAACCAGAGTCCGACATACAGGGCGATGAGGCGGCGCAACAACATTGACCGAGCATGGCGACAACTGGCATGTAACCGGTAGAGCCAGTCGAAAAGATCTGGATACCAAGCTGGATATATCTTTTCGTACAAGAAACCGCGCAACGCCGTAGTTACGACGCGCGGAGACGCGTTGACCGCGAGGACCGGCCCGACGTAATTTTGTTTCTCCGATGCGCCGGAATTCTTGTCGGCGCGAGCAGCGGGTCCGTGATGTCTGGAGCGTCGGATGGTTCGACGCTGGAGGCGTTATGCGGCGGGACGGCGCAGGGTTCGGGGTACGCACGCGCGAATTCACGGTGCGCTCACATAAGGTTCGGCACTGGTGGCGCGCCGGGCTGATCGGCGCGGTGACCCTGCTGGCGGCGGCGGTCGCGGTGCCCGGCACTCGCGCCGACATCCCCTATCCCGACAATGATCCGTTCTACGCGGCGCCGATCGACCTGGGAGAGTTCGCCAACGGGGCAATCCTCAACTCCCGGCCCATCGCCGTCTTCGGGCTGCCGCTCCCGGTGGCGGGCTGGCAGGTGCAGTACCGCACCACCGATTCCGCCGGGGTAGCCGCCGCGGATGTGGCCACCGTCATGACGCCTCTCACACCTTGGACCGGTCCCGGCGATCGCCCGCTGCTGTCGTATCAGATCGCCGAGGACAGCCTCGGAACCCGTTGCGCCCCATCGTTCGCGCTGCGCGGCGGGCGCGACTTCTCCATCGCCACCACCCTGCTGGACGTGCCCTTCCTGGCCGAGGCGTTCCGCCGCGGCTGGGCCGTGGTGGTGTCGGACTACGAGGGCCCGCAGTCCCGATTCTTCGACGGCGTGAACTCCGGCCGGGCCGTGCTGGACGGCGTGCGCGCCGCCAAATCCTTTGCCCCACTCGGTACCACGGACTCCAGCCCGCTCGGAGCCTGGGGCTACTCGGGCGGCGCCTTCGCCACCCTGTGGGCCATGCAGCTGCGGGCGAGCTATGCGCCCGAGATCTGGTTCGCGGGTGCGACCTCCGGTGGCGTGCCCGCCGATATCCCCGCCATCGCGCGCGGCGTGGACGGCGGCTATCAGGCTGGGCTCGCGGTGCTGATCCTGCTCGCTCTGGCCCGCAACGACTCCGGCTCCGGACTGGCGGACACGCTCAATGACAGCGGCCGGGCGCTGCTGGCGCAGGAGGCGACCTCCTGCGGCGGCGATCTGGTGGCCCGCCACTTCTTCGGGCACGTCGACGACTACTCGAGCGTCCCGGACATCCTTGACAGCCAAGCCTTCCGGGCCGCCACCAGCCATCAGGAGCTGGGCGGCTGGGCGCCCGACGTGCCGCTGTACCTGTACCACAGCAACAACGACGACGTGATTCCGTCGGCGGGCTTCAGCGCGCTGGTGGACCGCTACTGCGCGCTGGGCGCGAACCTGACCGCCGTGCACTCGGCGATACCGGGCCACAATCCGGCCGCTGCCGGAGAAGCCTTGGGGGCCATGAACTTTCTGTCCGATCGCTTCGATGGCGACCCGGTGGACGCCGGGTGCACCGTCCGCTGACGATCGTCCGCAGCGGCCGGTGCACCCGCGCCAGAGCGTTACTGGTCGCCGGGCTGGGCCCACTTGGTGGTGCCGGGCGCCGCGTTCAGCGTGTTGATCAGGTCGATGCCGGCGATGAGCAGGGCGGGCCCGCCGACCACCAGGGTGCCGATGACCGCGCCGACCGCCGCGGCGACCGGGACCGTCGCCAGACCGAAAGCGCCACCGAGGAATCCGATCGCGCCGACCGCCGCGCCCACCGCCAGGCCCAGGAAACTGCCGATGGCCGTGCCGATGCCGAACTGGGTGCTGAACGCCTCCATCGCGTGCTGATTCTCGTTCGTCGAGGCCACCGGGTGCAGTGCCGGCGTGGCCGCGGCCACATCCTTGACCGCGGTCAGGGACAGGGTGGCGCCGTCATCGCTGACGGTGCCCGGCACCGGGTAGCTCAGGCCGTCCTGCTCGAAGGCCAGCGGCAGGCTGAGGACGGTCGCGCCCGCGGAGTCCTTGATGTTCACCGCTCGCCCGGCCAGCTCGAAGCTGCCGTTGGTGAGGGTGGTGACAACGGTATTGCCGACCAGTTGGGCCTGGTAACCGATGTCCGGCACCGCCGGATCCGCGTGTGCCACACCGGCTCCGGCGATGGCGACTGCCGTGACAACCGGCGCGGCGACAGCGGTGATCTTGCGCAGCATCATGGGTCTTCCAATCTTGATCAGGTGTTTGTGGCAACACACGGCTCAGTTGAAAGAATTCCCCCCTTTGCGACTGTGAGCCCGTGCTGCATCGGCAACGCGTTCTACTGGCAGACACGGTAGCGCGCGGCACCGACAGCCCGAATTATTTTCCGCTCGAGTGTTGCTAAAAAAGCAGTTCGATGCCGATTCCCAAGGCGCACACCAAAGCCACCACCAGCAGCGCCACCACGTCCGCGCGCCCCGGCGATCCCGGGCGGGCGGTCAGCTCGCCGGTGCCGCCGCGGGTGGTGATGGCCTCGCCGAGTTCGCCCGCCCGCCGGCTCGAGACCGCCATGCTCGCGGTCAGAATGTCGACCAGCGGGTTCTCCGACGCCCGATGCAGCAGCGAATCCTTGGGCCGCAGTTTGCGAGCCGCGCGCAGGATGCGCATCTCTTCCAGCAGCAGCGGCAGGCCGCGCAGGGTGAGCGCGACCACCACCGCCCACTCGTCCACCGGAATCGCGTGCCGGACCCCATGGCGTGTCCAGCCGATGCGCTTCAGCGGCGCACCCAATCTGGCCAGCGCGGGCGCCACCTCACCCATCGGCGTGGTCCAGGCGACCAGGAACGACGCACCCAGCAGCAGGAAGCCGAACAGGATCACCTGCGCGTACCGCAGCAGCGCCGACGCGCCGACCGGCGCGTTGATGGCCGCCCCGATCAGCACGCCCGCCCAGATCCACCACGGGAGCCGGGGCAGCGTGCCCAGCGGCAGCTTCGCCAGCAGGAACACCGCCACCAGGAACAGCGACGCGACACCCAGCAGCGCCCAGGACGGGATGAACATGAGCAGCACGCTGACGGCGAAGACGCCGATCATCTTGGTACCGGCCCAGAGTCGATGCACGGGGCTGTCGACGGGGACCTCGCGGAGCACGACGCTGCTCATCGGACACCTCCGGTGAAATCCTGAATCCGGTTGTCGTGCACTGCGGCGGCACCGTTCTCGACGAGGCGGCCGTCACGCAGGTGGACGGTGCGGTCGCACACCGCGGCCATGTCGGACACGTCGTGCGAGATGACGATGAGGGTCAGGCCCGAATCCCGGAGCCGGGCAAGCAGTTCCACCACTCCGGCGCGGCCCTTCGGATCCAGTCCGGCCAGCGGCTCGTCGAGCACCACCACCTGGGGATGGCTCGCCACGATCGCCGCCAGCACCACCCGCTTGGCCTGCCCGCCACTGAGCTCCTCGACCGAGCGCGAGGCCAGCGCCCGATCCAGCCCCACGGCGTCGAGGGCACGCGCGACCGCGTAACTGCCGCGGCCACCCCAGTCCTCGATCTCGGTGCCGACGTCCTGGCGCTGCAATTGCAGGCGGGAATGCTGGAAGGCCAGCTGCACGGCCCCGATCCGCTTGTGCACCGGACGGGTGGTGCCCATGGGTTCGCGCAGCACGCAGGTGCCGGCGGTGGGCGTGGTCAGCCCGGCCATGATCCAGGCCAGCGTGGACTTGCCGGAACCGTTGCCGCCCACGATGAGCAGGGCTTCGCCGCGGCGGACGCTCAGGTCGATGTCGTGCAGGGCGGGCGCTTCCCAGGGGGTGCCGCGGTTGTAGGTGTGGCCGACGCCCCGCAATTCGAGGACGGCGTCGCCCATGGGCCGGCGGCGTGGATCGCGAACGGGGCGCGGCCAGGCGGGCAGATGGCCGACCGAGCGGCCCTGTTCCAGATGGACGACCCGGTCCGCGGCAGCCGCGTCCGCCTCGTGATGGGTCACCAGGACCACGGCCATCGGATGCCGGCGCGGCAGGTCGGCCAGCAGTGCGACCAGGTCGCGACGACCCTCGGGGTCGATCATCGAGGTCGCCTCGTCGGCGATGAGCAGCGTGGGCTGCCGGGCCAGGGCAGCGGCCACCGCGAGCCGCTGCTGCTGGCCACCCGACAGGGTCGAGGTTTCGCGGCCGCCCATCCCGGCCAGGCCGACCTCGGACAGCAATCCGTCGATATCGACGGCCGCGGCATCGGCGGTGGGCAGGCCCCACACCACGTCATCCGCGACGAGCACGCCCAGCGTCTGGCTCTCCGGTCGCTGCAACACCATCGCGGTGCCGCCGCGCACGCCCAGACCGGCCGCGCCCAGCCGGGTGACCGTGCCCGCGGTCGGCGGGCGACCCGCGAGAATCCTGGTGAGCGTGGATTTTCCGGACCCGTTGTGGCCGACCACCGCCACGAATTCGCCGACGTCGACGGTCAGATCGATATCGTGCAGGGCATCGGTCTGCGCCCCCTCGTATCGGAACGCGACCTCCCGCAAGCTGACCGGCAGCGGCGCGACCGGACGCGGATCCGCGGGCGCTTCCAGCAGGCTGTCGCGGCCCGGCAGCCAGGACAGGCGATCCAGCACCCGCCCGAGCACGAACCAGGAGAACACTCCGCTGACCACCATGGCGGCGATGATGCCGCCGCCCACGAAGGCCCACCACCAGTGCAGCACGGTGTCGGTGTAGTCGGACACGGCACGGCCCAGCGGTTCCAGCGAAGACTGGCGCGACGCAAGGTTTTCGATGCCTGCCGCGGAGTTGCGGATGCTGTCGAACAGCAGGTGCCGTGACTGGGCGAAAACCAGCAGCATGCCGACCGTCAGGGCGGCCATCGCGGATCCGGCCACCGCCGACAGCGCCACCACCGCGGGCAGACCGCCTCGCCTGCGCTTGACGGTGCCGATGATCCCACCGATCACCGCGACGCCGACCAGGTTCTCGGCGGGCAGCAGCCCCGCCGCGACGAACGTCACCAGCGCCCCCGCGATGGTGGTCGCCAGCTGCGCCCGGAACCGGTGCCGATGCGCCAGCATCCCCATGGGCACCGCCGCCACCAGCTGCAGTGCCGCGGCGAAGGGCACCAGCGACCCGAGGGTCACCAGCCCCACCGTCGCCCCGCCCAGCACGGCGGACGCGGCCAGCTCGATGGGCCGCAACGCCCCTGTGGGAAGCGTCGCCCCAGCGCTGCTCCCGGCGCGGGACACGCCAACCTGCTCGGCCAGGCCGCCGCGAATCCGGTACGAATCGGTCACGCCTACCAGTCTGCCGTGTCCGCACCCCAACCCACCGCGACCTCTCAACATCTCCACAGACTGCAGGCAGTGCCGCCACAAATATCGGCGGTCGATCAGCGGAAACACCAGCCCCTATGGCATGGCCGACCCTCCCGCAGATCGGCCCACATTCCCGGCCGCTAGGCCGGACGCTGGTCGATGAGGTTGGCGAAGATGTGGGTGATGCGGGTCGTGAGGGCTTCGGGGGTGGTGCCGGATTGGGTTGCGCGGAGGCCGAATTTGCCGTCGACGGTGAGGGCGGCCATGCCGTGGGCCAGCGACCACCAGGCCAGGGCCAGGGTTTCGGCGTCAGGCAATGTCCGATCTCGTTCTCGTCACCGGCGCTTCCGGCTATGTCGCGGGCCATGTCATCCAGGAGCTGCTCGGCCAGGGCTATCGGGTGCGCGGCACCGTGCGCTCGGCCGCCCGCGCCACCGCGGTGGCCGAACTCCTGCCCGGCGTCGAGCTGGCCGAGGCCGATCTGGGCTCGGACGCGGGCTGGGCCACGGCCGTCGCGGGTTGCCGCTACGTGCTGCACACCGCCTCACCCTTCCCCTCCGGCGTTCCCGAGCACGAGGACGAACTCGTCCGCCCCGCCGTGGACGGCACGCTGCGGGTGCTGCGGGCGGCCGCCGGGAGCGGTGTCGAACGGGTCGTCGTGACCTCCTCCATCGCGGCGGTCGAGGTCGGCAACGAAGGGCATCTGCTCACCGAGGCGGACTGGTCCGACACCGAACAGTGCGACGCCTACCAGAAGAGCAAGACCCTGGCCGAGCGCGCCGCCTGGGACTTCGCCGCGCAGCACCCGAATCTCGAACTGGCCGTGATCAATCCGGGCATGATCATCGGCCCCATCCTGCGCGCCGAGGCCGGCACCTCGGTGGACGGCATTCGCGTCCTGCTGGCCGGGGGCATGCCCGGCGTCCCCCGGCTGAGCTTCGCGACCGTGGATGTCCGCGACCTCGCGGTGGCGCATCGGCTCGCCATGGAAACCCCGCAGGCCGCGGGCAATCGCTACATCTGCGCGGGCGAGGAACTCTCCTTCCCGCAGATGGCGCAGATCCTCGCCCAGCGCTATCGGGTCGCGACCCGCGTGCTCCCCGACTGGCTCGTCCGCCTGAGCGCCCGGTTCAACCCCGACGCCCGCACCGCCGTCCGCTTCCTCGGCCGCGCAGCACAGCTGAGCGCCGCCAAGGCCGAGCACGACCTGAACTGGACCATGCGCCCCGTGGCGGATTCCCTGCTCGACACCGCGGAGAGCCTCATCCACTTCGGCCTGGTGCCCGCGCCCCGCCCAGCCCGCTCCGCCGCCTGAGTCAGGGAGCTTCCACCGAGGGATGTCGCCCGATTCCCCCGCACCGCGAGGTCCCCGATCATGGTTCGCCGGCGGGGTAGGGTGGCGAAAGAGGGTGGGGCAGTGGGAGATTGCGGAGGGCTTATGCGGCGCGGGAACGGGCTGGAGATTCCGGAGACGCTCGAGGACGTGTGCTCGCCGGAGAAGATGGCGGTCGTCGTGTACGACATGCAGGTCGGGGTGCTCGGGCAGCTCGACGCCGGCCCGGCGATCACCGAACGGGTCGCGCGGGTCGTCGAGGCCGCGCGGCGCGGCGGCTACCCCGTGATCTTCCTGCGGCACTTCTTCCTGCCGAAGCGCCTCATGGGAACCTTCGCATTGCGCATGGCCATGACCTGGCAGGGCGTGGACTCCGCGGACGAGGTGGTGCCGATGCTGCAGCGGGACACCCCGGGATTCGAGCTGGTGCCGGAGCTTCGGCCGCAAGCGGGCGAGACCGTCTTCGACAAGACCTCGATGTCGGCGTTCGAGGGCACCCCGCTGGCCTCCACCCTGCGGGACCTCGGGATCGGCGCGTACGCCATCGTCGGCGTCGCGCTCGAGATCGGCATCGCGCCGACCGTATGCCACTCCACCGATCTGGGTTTCATCCCGGTCGTGATCCGGGACGGCGTCGGCGGGCGGGACGAGCCCGGACAGCAGCGCGCGTGGGACGATTTCGCCTTCCAGGGCCACGCCATCGTCACCGACATCGACACCATCGTGCCGCTGCTCGAGAAGTCGAGCTAGCCGAAACGGTCAGTCGGAGCTGGGAATCCAGGCCGGATGCCAGAGTCGTCCGGTCTCGGTCCAGTTCATGAAGCGCACGGTGCCGGTGAGTTTCGGCGTCACCCACACCGCGTCCTTGCGCTCGTCGGCGGTGAGTTCATTGTCGAACGGGCTGGTCTTGCGTGCCAGGCGGCGCAGCCGATCGGCGAGGTCGCTCATCTCCTGCTCGCTGAACCCGGTGCCGACCCGGCCCAGGTAGTACAGCTCCCCCTCGTGCGGAACACCGACCAGCAGCGAAGCGAACTGCCGCACCTCCGATCTCCGGTAGCCGCCGATCACCACCGACAGCGTCCGCCAGTTCCGGGTCTTGATCCACGACTGCCCGCGCCGCCCGGGCAGATATACCGAGTCCCGCCGCTTGGCGACCACGCCCTCCATGCCGTGATCCTGGCTGTACCGCAGGGCTTCCGCACCCGGCCCGCCCAGCTGTCTCGGCACGATCAGCGAACGCGCCTGCCCGGCAAGGGCTTCCAGCACCCGCCGCCGGTCGTCGTAGCGTTTGCGGATCAGCGAGGTGCCGTCCAGATACAGCAGGTCGAAGGCCAGGAAGACCGCCCGCGTCGAATCCTCCCGCAGCAGGCCGAGATTCGCGCCGCCGTGATCGTCGAAGACCACCGCCTCGCCGTCGAGCACCGCGCTGTGCCCGGACAGTTCCGAACCCAGCACCGCCAGGCCCGGATATTTCCCGGTGACCATATGCCCGGCCCGGCTGCGCAGCGTGACCGCGCCGTCCTCGATCTCGGCGATCAGCCGGAACCCGTCCCACTTGGTCTCGAAGGCCCAGTGCTCGGCGTCCAGGGTCCCGACATCACCCGCCGTGGCCAGCATGGGTTTCAGCCCCCGCGGCATGGGCGCGGGGGTGCGCGGCGCGGCCGGAACCGGCTGCGCCCCATCGCCTTCCATCCCCGGCGGCGTCTGATCCTTCATCAGGTGCATGAGCCACTGGTTGCCGCTGGTCTGGATCAGCGCGTACCGCCCCGTCAGCCGCTGCCCGCGCAGCCAGACGATGACCTCGTCGTCACGCCACTTCTCGGTCTCGTAGGTGCCGGTATCCCAGATGGTCATCTCGCCGCCGCCGTACTCGCCCTTGGGGATGGTCCCGTGAAAGGTGAGGTACTCCATCGGATGGTCCTCGGTGTGCACGGCCAGGCGGTTCTCGCCGGTATCGGTGGGTGGGCCCTTGGGCACCGCCCAGGACACCAGCACGCCCTCGCGTTCCAGCCGGACATCCCAGTGCAGCCGCCGGGCGTGATGCTCCTGCACCACGAACCGATTCCCCGGACCGGCGTCTGGCGGGCCCGGCGGGACCGGTTCGGGTGTGCGCCGCGGGTCACGCATGGAGCGGTAGGTGTCGAGCCGGTCCGGAACCGGTTCCGGCAGTGGCTCGTCCAATCCTTCGAGCAGATCCCCCTGCTCATGCCAGCGCCGTAGCACCTCGTCGAAGCGCAAGTGCCGCAGCCGCTTCGGCTTCTCGATCTCCGGCCAGGCCCGGGGCGCGGCCACCCACGGCTCGGTGCGCCCGCGCAGCGAATACGGCGCGATGGTGGTCTTGGCCGGATTGTTCTGGCTCCAGTCCAGGAATACCTTGCCCCCGCGCGCCGATTTCGCCATGGTGGCCGTCACCAGCTCCGGCCGCAGCTGCTGCAGGTTGGTGGCGACCTGCTTGGCCACCGCCGACGCCCCGTTCGGCCCGAGTCTGCGGTCCAGCGGCACGTAGACGTGAATTCCCTTGGAGCCGCTGGTGACCGGGTATGCCTCCAGCCCCACCTCGCGCACCACGTCCCGCAGGATGAGCGCCACCTCGGCGCACTGCGCCAGCCCGGCCCCCGGCCCGGGATCCAGGTCGAACACCAGGCGGGTGATGTCCCCGACCTCGGCCCCGTCGAAACGCCATTGCGGCACATGCAGTTCCAGCGCCGCCTGCTGCCCGAGCCAGGCCATGCCCGCGAGATTGTCGATGAGCGGGTACGTGACCGGCCGGTCGGAATGCCGAACCGTCCGCCGCGCCAGCCACTTCGGCGCGTGCTCGGCCAGGTTCTTCTCGAAGAACGACTGCTCGTCCACCCCGTTCGGCCACCGCTTGCGGGTCACCGGCCGCTGCGCGATATGCGGCAGCAGGGCCGGGGCGATGGCCGTGAAATAGTCGATGACCTCCCCCTTGGTGGTCCCGGTGGCCGGGTACAGCACCTTGTCGAGGTTGGTCAGCCCAACCTCGATACCCCCGAAATCCCTGCGGGACCCCATGACAGCAGTTTAGGTCCGGGTCCCGGCAAAAACCGGCAACCCGAAGCGCCCCGGAGGAATTCGCGCCATCCGTGAAATGCCAACGGGCCGTTCAGGTCAGCGACGGGGACCCCGCCACTCCCGAACAGCCCGTGGAACGACCGGTGCGACCACTGCGCGACGCCGCGACGATTACGCCTTGGGCTGTTCGCCCTCCGCGGCCTCCGCAGCGGGTTCCGGGGCCGGTTCGGCCGCCGCCGCGGCGGGTGCCGGCTCCGCGGCCGGTTCGGCTGCGGGAGCCTCCGCGGGGGCCGCGGCCGGCGCCTCGGCGACCGCCTCGGGCTTGATGGCCGACTTGACCGCCTCCGCGCCCTTGTCGATCTGGGCGGAGAACTTCCCCCCGGTCTTCTCGTCGATCACATGTCCGGCCTTATCGACCGCCTGCTCGATCTTCTCGGCGTTCTGGGCCGCCACCTCTTTGCCCTTGCCGACCAAGCCCTTGAGCGTGTCCATGAGACTCACAGCGCTGCTCCTTCAATCTCGGTCCGTTATTGGCGAACATCTTCCCACCACGAATCCCGTGGTGGGAGGCCAATCGGGTCGATCCGCTCGCCCGGCTTCGGCACGGCGATACGTGTCCCCGCCGCCTCCGCCGACTCGACCAACCGGCGGACCGGCTCCGACCAGCCGTGGAAGGCGAGATTGAAGGTGGCCCAGTGGATCGGCACCAGCAGCCCGTAACCCGCATCGCCGACACACAGATCGGCGTGGGCGCGCACCGCCTCCTCGGGGTTCATGTGCACATCCGGCCAGTGCCGGTCGTAGGCGCCGATGGGCAGCAGGGTCAGGTCGAACGGGCCCAGCCGCGTACCCGCCTCCGCGAAGGCCTTGGTGTAGCCGGTGTCGCCGCCGAAGTAGACCCGGCGGGTGGGACCGGCGATCGACCAGGACGCCCACAGCGTGGTGTTGCGAACCAGCCCGCGGCCGGAGAAGTGCCGCGCCTCCGCGCAGGTGATCACCAGATCGGTGCCGTCACCGTGATCCCGCTGCAGCTCCGACAGCGAAACCGAAGCGGCCCAGTCCAATTCGACAATGCGATGCTCGGGCACCGCCCAATGCCGCAGATGCGCGCCGATGCCGATCGGCACGATGAACACGCAGTCCTGACTGTCCACCAGCTCGATCACGGTGTCGCGATCCAGATGGTCGTAGTGGTCGTGCGAGATGAGCACCGCGTCCAGCGCCGGCAGCGCCGACAGCGGCGACGGCACCGGATGCAGCCGGGCCGGACCCACCAGCGGCGACGGCGAGACCCGCTCGCTCCACACCGGATCGGCCAGCACCCGGTAGCCGTCCACCTCGATCAGGCAGGTGGCGTGCCCGTACCAGGTGACGGCCAGGTCCGCCGCCCGCTCCGGCAGCGCGGGCGTCACCAGCGGGATCGTCCCGGCCGGGCGGCCCCGGTTGCGCTGGGTGGCCAGCTGATACAGCAGCTCCAGCGGGGAACCGATGATCTGGCTGCTCGGTTCGGTGTTGTGGAACTGCCGATCCCGATAGGTGGTCGCCCCGCGCGCCGTCGTCGCGATGGCGGACATGGAGGCGCCCATGGCGGAGGGAATCCCCCACGCCGCCCGCACCAACCAGGAAAGACCGAATGCACCCGCAGACATACCCACCAGTTTCCGCGCATTCGCGGTCGCGCGCTGCCCCTTCACTTGCCCTCGAACTTCGCGGGCCGCTTTTCCTGGCGTGCCACGCGCGCCTCCTGTGCGTCGGCACTCTGCCACGCCGCGTCCAGCGCCGCGGTCTGCTCGAGGGAGTCGGTACCGCGGGTGTCGTCGTCGTTGAACACCAGTTTCAGATGCCGCAGCGACAGCGGCGCGAGTTCGGCGATCTGCTTGGCCCAGGCCTGCGCGTCGGCCAGCGTGCCGATCCGGTTGGCGAAGCCGAAGTGGTACGCGTCCGCGGCCTGCACCCGCTCGGCGCCCATCAGAATGGTGCGCGCCGGGCCGGGCCCGATCAGGTTGGACAACCGGCGCACGGTCCAACGGTCCACGGAGATACCGAGTTTCGCCGCCGGCACGGCGATGAAGGAGTCCGGCGTCATGACCCGAAGGTCCGACGCCAGGGCCAGCTGCACGCCCGCGCCCAGCGCCCCGCCGTTGATGGCCGCGATCACCGGCACCGGGATCGTCTCGATGGTGCGCAGCATGCCGAGCAGCCCCGTCAGGAACCTGTCCGAATACACACCGTCCAGATCCGCGCCCGCGCTGAAGATCGGCCCCTGGCCGGTCAGCACGATCACGCGGGCCGAGGTCGCGGCCTCCTCGAGCGCCGCGTGCAGCTGCCCGATCAGCTCCTCGTTCAGGGCGTTCCGGCGATCCGGACGCTGCAGTTCGATGGTCACTACCTCGCCATCGCGGCTGACTCCGAGCATCTGTCTCTTTCCCACTGTCCAACTCACCTGCGCTTTCGACCCATGATCGGCTTTCACTCTAAGTGCGCGTACCGTCGGGCCGGTGATCGCAACACCCGATGTCGACATCCTCGTAATCGGCGCCGGTCAGGCCGGTTTATCGGTCGGATATCACCTGCGACGGCTCGGTTTGCGGCCGGAACAGGACTTTCTCATTGTCGACCACGCTCCCGCGCCCGGCGGGGCGTGGCAGTTCCGATGGCCGTCACTGACATTGAGCAACGTCAATCGGGTGCACGATCTTCCGGGCATGTCGTTCGCGGAGACGCTGCCCGAGGGCTCGGAGAACGCGCAGGCGGCCACGGCCGTGCCGCACTACTTCGAGCTCTACGAGAAGCGCTTCGATCTGCGGGTGCACCGGCCGGTGTCGGTCGGCCTGGTGTGCGACCGGGCCACCGCGGCCACCTGCCCGGATCAGGAGGTCGACGGGCTGCTGCACGCGGAGCTGACACCGGACGCGACGCTGCGGGTGCGCGGGCTGGTGAATGCGACCGGCACCTGGGACAAGCCGTTCATTCCCTACTACCGGGGCGCGGACACCTTCGCGGGGCGTCAGCTGCACGCCCACGATTACCGCACCGCAACGGAATTCGCGGGCAAGCACGTGGTCGTGGTGGGCGGCGGGATCACCGCCGTCCAACTGCTGGACGAGATCTCGCAGGTCACCGGCACCACGTGGGTGACCCGGCGCGAACCCGTGTTCCGCTCAGGGCAATTCGCACCCGAGGACGGACGGGCGGCGGTGGCCATGGTGGAGGACCGTGTGCGGCGCGGACTCCCGCCCGGCTCGGTGGTTTCGGTCACCGGCCTGCCCGAGGACGCGCGGGTGCGGGCCATGCGCGAGCGCGGCGTGCTGGACCGGCGGCCCATGTTCGACCACCTCGAAGCCGGCGGAATCCGCTGGGCCGACGGCACTTTCCAGCACGCCGACGTGATCCTGTGGGCCACCGGATTCCGCAGCGCCCTCGACCATCTGGCCCCGCTCCGGCTGCGTGGTCCCGGCGGCGGCATCACCATGGGCGGTCGGCTCGCCACCCGGGTCGAGGCCGATCCGCGCATCCACCTGATCGGCTACGGCCCGTCCGCCAGCACCATCGGCGCGAATCGCGCGGGCCGGGCCGCCGCCGTCGAATTGACCTCGTACCTGGGCATTCCCACCCAGCACGAGCCCTGAGCTCAGGCGGGGGCGTCCATATCGAAAATGTCCGGATCCGCGCCCTGCCGCGCGCCCTTGTCGATACCGGCGATCTGCGTCATCTCCCGGCCGGACAGCTCGAAATCGAAGACCGCCAGGTTCTCCGCCATCCTCGACGGCATCGTGGACTTCGGAATGGCCACATTCCCCAGCTGCATGTGCCAGCGCAGGATGATCTGCGCGGGCGTCCGGCCGAGCTTGTCCGCCAGCGCGATGATGACCGAGTCGTTGAACTCCGCCCCGCGCCCCAGCGGACTCCATGCCTCGGTCACGATGCCGTGCGCGGCGTGAAAAGCCCGCAGCTCCGACTGCGCGTAATACGGATGCAGCTCAACCTGATTGATGGCCGGCACCTCACCGGTCTCACCCATCACCCGTTCCAGGTGCGCCCTGGTGAAGTTGGAGACGCCGACCGAGACCACCCGGCCCTGCCGCTTGAGCGTCTGCAGCGCGCGGAAGGTGTCGACGTACAGATCGGCCGCGGGCAGCGGCCAGTGGATCAGGAAGAGGTCGATGGTGTCCAGGCCCAGTCGCTTGACGCTGGCGTCGAAGGCGCGCATGGCGGCGTCGTAGCCGTGGTCGGCGTTCCACAGCTTGGTGGTGACGCACACCTCGTCCCGCGGTAGGCCCGATTCGCGGACCGCGCGGCCGACCTCCTCCTCATTGCCGTAGAAGGCGGCGGTGTCGATGCTCCGGTAGCCGAGCTCGAGGGCCGTCGTAAGGGTGCCGACCGCCTCGTCGCCGACGACGTTGTACACACCGAACCCTAGCTTCGGCATGACCTGGCCATCATTGAGCACTATCGCTGGGATGTCGCTGGCCTCGAACCGATAAGTCACCGTTCCGAAGGTAGAAGCGCCGTTCCACCCCGTCAACCGAACACACGATAGGGAAGCAGCCGGATTGGATCCGCACACTGGCAACTTCTCAGCGTCGCCCTGGTGGGGTGTGAGGAGAACTACGACCCGAGACCCAGGCGACGGTATCGCAACTGCCGTGCGGCCGGCAGATCCGCGGCGGACCGACTGGTGAGGTCGGCCAGTTCGTCGGCAATGGCCGCCACCATGCGCAGCGCGAAATCCACCGGCTCGTCCGCGGCATCGGGATACTCGGGCACGATGCGGTCCACGATCCCGTCGGCCCGCAGATCCTGTGCGCGAATCCGCTGGGCGGCAGCCAGTTCCGGGGCGTGCCCGATATCGCGGTAGACGATCTCGCTCGCGCCCTCCGGCGGGAGCGGAGCCAGCCAGCCGTTCGCGGCCGCCAGCACCCGGTCCGCCGGCAGCAGGGCCAGCGCGCCACCGCCGGTGCCCTGGCCGAGCAGCACCGACACCGTCGGCGTATCGAGGGTGACGAGATCGGCTATGCAGCGGGCGATTTCGGGCGCCAGGCCACGCTCCTCCGCCTCACGGGACAACGCGGCGCCCGCGGTATCGATGACCAGGACCAGGGGGACGTGAAGTTCGGCGGCCAGATGCATGCTGCGCCGGGCCTCGCGCAATGCCGCCGGACCCATGGTGTTCTCGGGCGACTGCCCCGCGCGATCGTGACCGAAGACGATGCAGGGCTGACCGCGGAAACGGGCGAGCGCGTGCACGACGGTGCGATCCAGCTCGCCCTGTCCGGTGCCGGACAACGGAACTCGATCAGTGGCGTGGCGCAGCAACTCCCGGATTCCCGGCCGATCGGCCCGCCGCGAGATGAGCACCGACTGCCAGCCGTCGACGTCGCCGGTATCGAGCAGCGCCGAGCCGCGCCGCTCCGCCGCACCCGCCTGGAAGGAATCGACGCCCTCCTCGGAACGGCTTGGGCCGCTGTCCCTTTCGGGCAGCGGCAGCGGTCCGTCGCACAGGACGTTCAGCGCGCGGTGTGCGATCCGGCGGAAAACCGGCACCGGTACGACTCCGTCGATAACGCCATTGTGATAAAGGTTTTCGGCCGTCTGCACGCCCTCGGGGAACTGTTTCCCGTACAGCGCCTTGTAAACCCGCGGCCCGAGAAAACCGACCAGCGCGCCCGCCTCGGCAAATGTCATGTGCCCCAACGATCCCCACGAGGCGAACACCCCACCCATGGTCGGGTCGCGCAGATACACCAGATACGGATGCCCCGCCGCCTTGTGCGCGGCCAGGGCCCCGGCGACTTTCACCATCTGCACGAAAGCGACTGTGCCCTCCTGCATTCGGGTACCGCCGGAGGTCGGCGAGGCGAGCAGCGGCAGTCCCAGCTCGGTGGCACGCTCCACCGCCGACACGATGCGCTCGGCCGCGGCCACCCCGATGGACCCCGCGAGAAACCCGAACTCACACGCGAGCACGGCGACCCGCCGCCCGCGCAGCAACCCCTCCCCGGTGAGCACCGCCTCATCGGTGCCCGCCGTTGCCGCAGCAGCCAGCATTTCCTCGCGATACCCGGCCGATGCCGCCACCGCAACGGGTGGCCGATCCCAGCTCACGAAGGAACCGGGATCGAGCAATGCGCCGAGCAATTCCCGCGCCGAGATCTTCATGAGGCATGAGAGTAGCTACAAATGGCACACCCTCAGTTCGCGGCCCGCCTCGGCCTGGACTGCGGCTTGATCGACCCCCGCCTTGGAGCCGGGGGAGCGAAGCGGAGGAGCGGAGGAGGGAAGGCCGAGGTACCGGCTCCAATAGGCCTGCGCCCTGGGCCGCGAACCGCGGCGGCGGAGCCGCCGCAATTCAACTCAGTACCCCTGCACGACCTTGCGCAGTGCGTACTCGGTGACCGCGACCAGAGCCTGCTTCACCGGCTCCCGGCGACGGGCGTCGATCGAGAGGATCGGCACGTCCGCGGGCACCGCCAGGGCCTGGCGAATGTCCTCGACCGGATACCGTGGCGCATCATCGAATTCGTTGATGGCCACCAGGAAGGGTAGGTTCCGCGCCTCGAAGTAGTCGACGGCGGCGAAACTGTCCTCCAGCCGGCGGGTGTCGACCAGCACCACCGCGCCGATGGCGCCCTTGATCAGGTCGTCCCACATGAACCAGAAGCGGTACTGGCCGGGCGTGCCGAACAGGTACAGCACCAGGTCATCGGCCAGGCTGATGCGGCCGAAGTCCATGGCCACCGTGGTGGTGGCCTTGGACGGGACCCCGGTCAGGGAGTCCACGCCGACACTGGCATTGGTCACCAAAGCCTCGGTGCGCAGCGGAACGATCTCCGACACGGCACCGACCAGGGTGGTCTTGCCGACACCGAAACCACCGGCCACGACGATCTTGGCCGACGTGGGCTTGCTGGTGCGCGTGTCGACCTGTGTCGTCGAATCAAATACGCCGGAGTCCACTGAGAACCCTTTCGATCAGCTCGCGACGTTCATCGTCGCTGGAATCGTCTTTCAATGTCGCCGATACCCGCACATGGCCGGCATCGATGAGGTCGGCGACCAGCACCCGCGCGACCCCGAGCGGGATGCCCAGACGCGCGGCTACCTCGGCAACCGACGGCGATTCTCTGCACAACTCCACGATTGACGTCTCGATATTGGTGAGTTCGAACTGCCGCTCGAGGGCGACCGGATGCGATGCGACGAGCGCCTCCAGGGCGAGCTCCACCTTCGGCCGGGTGCGACCGGCCGTCAGTGAATAAGGGCGAACCAGGCTCGGTTCGGCGCTCCCAACGCGTTCGTTGTCTATGTCCATCCCGCCATCAGGAACCCATCGTGACGCGAGGTGTGGCCTGAACCGTCTGGCCCACTCGCTCGACCAACAAGGCCATCTCGTATCCCACCTGGCCGATGTCACAGGACGTATTCGTCAGCACAGCCAGGTACGAGCCGTCGCCGACCGCCATGAGCAGCAGGTAGCCGTGTTCCATCTCGACCACCGACTGCAACACGGTGCCGCCCTCGAACAAGTTCGACACACCCACCGAGAGGCTCGCGAGCCCCGCGGTCACCGCTGACAGCTGTTCGGCACGGTCCACGGGCAGCTGCGCACTCGCGGCCATCAGCAGGCCGTCAGCCGACACCAGGACCGCGTGCGCAACGCCGGGAACCTCATTGGCGAAATTCGAAACCAGCCAATCCAGCTGACGCTTCGTACCACCTAGATCGGGGTTCATCGGTCTCCTTTATCTCCGGTTAGGTTCATAGCTTTCATCGCGCGGCCATCCCGGACGCCCTGCTGGTGACGACTCAGACTTGACCTGATGGATTCTGGGTCCCGATGGGCCGCCTTGTCAGCGTTTCCGGTGACACCACCGGGCACAAGTCGGTTACCGGGATCACGCTGCGGCAGACCCGCGGCGGTCCGCTTGTCCGCCGAGGACTCGTTGACGCGGCGAGCAGCCTGCCAGCCCTCGTCACCCGGTGATTCGAAGGACGACGCCACCTGGGACCGGTCGGCATTCGGATCCGACAGCCACGCCGACATCATCTCCGCGAAGATCGGCGTGCCGCCCATGATCGCATCGCCACCGGAATCGGCTGGCTGCAAACGGGTCTGGAAGAACGACGCCGCCTTCTGCGGATTCGAGCGGAAGCTGTGCCGTCCCGGCTCCTTGACAGCGTCGGGGCCGTTCTGCGGCAGGCCCACACCCGGAATCGGGCTCGGGCGCTGCGGCAGCACCGCACCCGGATCACGCTGCGGCAGACCGGTCGCGCCCCGCTGCGGGAGACCCGCACCCGGATCACGCTGCGGCAGTGGACCACTCAGCGGATCACGCTGCGGCAGTGGACCGCTCAGCGGATCACGCTGAGTCAGACCACCCGACAACGGATCAGCACCGGCGGCACCACGCTGCGGCAGACCATTGCCCGCGTCACGCTGCGGCAGACCATTGCCCGCGTCCCGCTGCGGCAGGCCGTTGCCACCGCGCTGGGGCAGACCACCGGCAGCGGAATCACGTTGTGGCAGAGACCCACCCAGCGGATCACGCTGAGTCAGACCACCCGACAACGGATCAGCACCGGCGGCACCACGCTGCGGCAGACCACTACCGGCGTCACGCTGCGGCAGACCGTTGCCCGCGTCGCGCTGAGGAAGACCCTTGCCCGCGTCGCGCTGGGGCAGGCCGCCGGCCGCCGCACCACGCTGCGGCAGGCCGCCGTCGCGCGGCGCGAGGCCATCCCGCTTGGGCAGACCCGGCACGTCCGAATCCTGAGCGGCGGCGAGGCCATTGCCCACGTCCCGCTGCGGCGCGGCACCCCGCTGCGGCAGCCCCTGGCCCGGAGCACCCGGACCACGCTGCGGCGGAGCGCCATTGGCGCCCGGCTCCCGACGCGGCAGACCACCGGCAGCGCTATCACGCTGCGGCAGACCACCGGCCGAAGGATCACGCGGCGGCAGACCACCGGCCGAAGGGTCACGCTGCGGCAGACCACCGGCCGAAGGATCACGCGGCGGCAGACCACCGGCGGCCGAGTCACGCTGCGGGAGACCACCAGCGGCGGGCTCACGACGGGTCGGACCCGAATCCGCTCCGCGCGCTTGCTGCGGCGCACCATTGCTACCCGGATCGCGCTGGGGCAGGCCGCCCGGCGCGGGGCGCGGCGGCTGGCCGAGGCCGGCCTCGCGGCCCGGCGCACCGTTGGTGCCCGGCTGACGCTGCGGCAGACCACCCGGTCCCGATGGAGCTCCACCCGGCGCGGCATCGCGCGGCGGTAGGCCGACGGAGGGATTGCGCTGCGGCATCGCACCGGACTGACCCGGCTGCAGCAAACCGCTCTGGCCCGGACCGCCCGGCGCGGCCCCCGGCTCGCCCGGTCGCGGCGGCATGCCGCCCGGGGCGCCTTGACGCTTGAGCATATTGGCGGCGAGACCGCCCCGCGGCTGCGACGGGCTCTCGGGGCTCTGGCCGCGCTGCGGCAGATTGGCGCCCGGCTGGGCCGAGGGCGCGGACGGACCGTGCGCACCCGGATCACGCTGGGGTAGGCCGGCGGGCTTCGACCCGCCCGGAGCCGCCAGCGTGTGCTTGACGGTGGGCCCGTTCACACCGGGCTGCCGGGTCGGCAGACCGCCCGGCACCTGGGCACCCGGCTGCCGCGTGGGCAGTCCGGTCGAGGCGCTGGCGGCGGCGGGGGCCGGGGCAGCGCCCGGCGTCTGTCCCGCCGGAGCCGGAATCGGCCCGCTCACACCCGGATCCACGGTGACCATCACATTGCCGGTCGCCGTGCGGGTGACCGCGCGCATCTGCATGGAGGACGGCGCACCGGCCTGGTTGCCCGCACCCTGCGGCTGCACGGACGGCGTGGGAGCCGACGGCGGCGTCTGACCCTGCTGCGGCGGCACCGAGATCGGCCCGCCCGCCGAGACGATCAGCGGCTTGGGCACGTGCACGGTGACCGTCACGCCCGGGTCCCGGGCGATGTCGAAGGTCGGGCGCAGCCGCACGGTCAGGCCGTGGCGCTCGGCCAGGCGGCCGACCACGAACAGACCCATGTGGCGGGCGGTGTCCGGACCGACCTCGGCCACGGCCTCCAGTCGCCGGTTGATCTCGGCCATTTCGGCCGGGGGCATACCGATACCGCGGTCGGCGACCTCGATCAGCAGACCCTGATCGTGTGCCTGCGCGAAGGTGAACTTGACGTCCGTCTCCGGGGGCGAGGCGCGCAGCGCGTTGTCCAGGAGCTCGGCGAACAGGTGCGCGAGGTCGGAGGCGGCGGGCTCGACGAGCGCACCCCGCGGGGTGGCGCCCAGCTTGACGCGTTCGTAGTCCTCCACCTCGGAGATGGCGGCGCGCAGCACGTCGGCGATCTCGACGGGCGCGGACTTGGTCCGGCGCTGCTTGGTACCGGCCAGAATCAGCAGGTTGTCGCCGTTTCGCCGCATACGGGCGGCGAGGTGGTCGAGGCGGAAGAGGTTTTCGAGCAGGCGCGGGTCCTTCTCGTCGTACTCCATCGCCTCGATGAGCGAGAGCTGGTGATCGACAAGGGACTTGGAGCGGCGGGCCAGGGTCTCGAACATGTCGTTGACCTGGGTACGCATGGCGGCCTGGTCGGCGGCCAGGCGCAGCGCCTGACCGTGGATGTCGTCGACGGCGCGGGCCAGCTGGCCGATCTCCTCGTCGGTGTGCACCGGCATCGGTTCCAGCGGAACGTCTTCGGGATCCGCACCGTCACGCAGCGAGGTAACTTCCTGGCCGAGGTCGTATTCGGCGACGCGCAGGGCGGCCAGGCGCAGCCGGCGCAGCGGGACGATCATCGCGCGCGCGATCAGCACGGCCAGCGCGAGGGCGCCGAGGATGGTGGCGATGACGATGATCGAGTAGCGGATGGCGCCCGAGCGGGCCGCCGCGGCCAGATCGTCCACCCGGGACACGATGTCCTTGGTGGAGGCGGTCGCGATGGACTGGTAGCCGTTGATGCTGGCGACCAGCGAATCCTTCAGCTCGGCGACGGGCAGCTGCCCGGCCAGCGCCTGCGGGCCGTTGACCAGCTGCACGCGGGTGTCGGCCTGCCGATCGAGCTCCGCGATGGTGGCGTCGCCGTCCGGGAAGCGGTGCGCGAGCACGGCCAGCATCTGCCGCTCGGTATTGACGCCGATCTGGATGTCCTTGAGGCCATCCTTGGGGTTGTTGCGCAGCGCCTCGGCCATACCGGCGACCTCGTTGAACAGCATCCAACGGCTGTTCAGCGAGTCGACCAGGCGCAGCTTGGACTGGTCCACGTTCTTGTCGGCGACGCTGGACACGATGTTCTCCACCGTGCGCACGCTGTCGCCACGGATCCGTTCGACCGCGGTGACGGTGTCCGGAATCGACTTCGACGGCGCGAGGCCCTGGGCCCGGATCGCCTTGGCGCCCACGATCATCTCGTCCAGCGCCGAGCGGGCGCTGGGCATATCGCTCAAGCGCGCGGCGGCCTTCTCGGCGAACGCGATGGCCGTATCCAACTGCGCAAGCTCCGGATCCGAGGTCAGCGACTGGGTCGGGCCCAGCATGACCATCTGACCACTGGCGACCTGCGCCGCATCAGCACTGAGACCGGTGATCGCCGGGATGACCCCGACATGATCGGTCGCCGTCGAGAGCCGGCTGGAGTCGGCGAACTCCGCCGAGATCCTGGACGCTCCCAGCACAACAGCAACCAACAGCGGCACGGCGAGCACCGCCGTGACCTTCCATCGCAGGTCCCAGTTGCTCAGCGCCCAGCGCTTATTGCTGCCGGACCTAGCGGCGTCACGCATCTCCCACTCACTTTCCAAACTGGCCCCAGCCACGCGCCATCAGCGAGCCTCCGCGATCGCACGCTGGGCTCGACTGGCACAGCTGGCCGAGAACTGCGGCTGGCCGAGAAATTGCGTCCATGACGGCCGAAATATGTGACATGCGATTCTAACGGATCAATAACTTCTTGTGTGACCTCTTGGCAACCACCGGTCTCTGACCTGCCATTTGCAGGCAAAATCAAAGGTCGCGGCGTCCGCCCGGACGTCGCGTGAAGTCTGCCACAATCAGCTGGATCTATCGAGGCGGGCATCTCAGCGCATCTCAAGGACACATGGCGGAGCTAGGGAGTCACCGGGTTGAACGCGAAGCAGGAGTACCGACCGGCGTATCAGCTGAGCCTGGTCGATCCCTCGGAGTTCTGGTGCGACGCGGCCGAAGCCATCAGCTGGGATATTCCTCCCACTCAGATTCTCGAGACCGCGGCCCGTCCGACGGCGCGCTGGTTTCCCGACGCTCGCCTCAACACCTCCTACAACGCCCTGGACCGGCATGTGCGCGATATCACATCCCCGGAGGGCCCGACCGGCGGTCAGGTGGGGGGTCGCGCTGAACAACCGGCCCTAATATACGACTCCGCTATGACCGGGTCCAGAAGGATCTACACATATCGGGAGCTGCTGGACGAAGTCGCCCGATTTGCCGGATCCATGCTCCGATTGGGCGTCAAGACCGGTGATCGTGTCGTCATCTATATGCCGATGATTCCGGAAGCCGTGGTGGCGATGCTCGCCTGCGCCCGCATCGGCGCGGTGCACTCGGTGGTCTTCGGCGGATTCGCCGCTCACGAACTCGCGGCCCGCATCGACGACGCCGAGCCTGTGCTGATTATCACGGCCTCCGGCGGGCTGGAACCCGGCCGCCGCATCGAGTACCCGCCGATCGTGCTGGCCGCCCTCGACCTCGCGGCGACCACCGCGCCGCGCACGGTGCTGGTCAAGCAGCGGGACGGCTTCCCCACCATTCGTTTTCCCGCCGAGCAGGCCGCCACCGAACATCTGCCCGCCTCCTCCGACACCGTCGCCGCCCGCTGGCTGGACTGGGACGAGGCGCAGATCGGCGCGGAACCGGCCGATCCGGTCTCGGTGGCCGCGACCGATCCCCTCTATATCCTCTATACCTCCGGGACCACCGGGAAGCCCAAGGGCGTGGTGCGCGACAACGGCGGGCACGCGGTCGCGCTGGCCTGGTCCATGCGCAATATCTACGAGGTCGGCCCCGGTCAGACCATGCTCACCACCTCCGATATCGGCTGGGTGGTCGGGCACTCCTACATCGTGTACGCGCCGCTGCTGGTCGGGGCGACGACCATCCTCTACGAGGGCAAGCCGATCGGGACCCCGGACGCCGGGACCTTCTGGCGACTGGTGGACGAGTACCAGGTGGACGTGATGTTCACCGCACCGACAGCGCTGCGGGCCATTCGCCGCGCCGATCCGGACGCCGCACTCGCGCATCGGCACGATCTGACCCGGCTGCGGGCGCTGTTCTGCGCCGGCGAGCGGCTGGACCCCGCCACCTACGAGTGGGCGGTGGAGACCCTGCTCGCGGACCGGCCCGACTGCCCGGTCGTGGACCACTGGTGGCAGACCGAGACCGGCTGGCCCATCTGCGCCAATCCGCTCGGGCTGCAGCAGCTGCCGATCAAACCCGGTTCGGCCTCGGTGCCGGTGCCCGGGTACCGGCTGCGGGTGCTGGATTCCGAAGGCAATGCGGTCCCACCCAATACAGAAGGAAACATCGTCATCGGGCTGCCGCTGCCGCCCGGCACGCTGACCACGCTGTGGCGCGACGACGCCCGCTACGAGCGCTCCTATCTCTCCGCGTATCCCGGCCACTATCTGACCGGGGACTCCGGCTTCTTCGACGAGGACGGTTACCTGTACGTCCTGGGCCGCAGTGACGACGTCATCAATATGGCCGGGCACCGGCTCTCGGCGGGCGGTATCGAGGCGGCCATCTCCGGGCATCCGGCCGTGGCCGAGACCGCGGTGGTCGGTATCCCGGACGAGCTGAAGGGGCAGCGGCCGATCGGGTACGTGGTGCTCAAGACCGGCATCGACATCGAGTCCGAGCGGCTGCGCGCCGAGGTCATCGAGCGGGTGCGCGAGCGGGTCGGCGCCATCGCCACCCTCTACGACGTGGTCGCGGTGACCGCGCTGCCCAAGACCCGATCCGGAAAGATCCTGCGCCGCACCATGCGTCAGATCGCGGCGGGTGAAACCTTCGAGGTGCCGCCCACCATCGACGACGCCGCCATGCTGCCCACCCTGGAGAAGCAGATCCGCGACGCGGTCACCCTCATGGAGGACAAGGAGCGCATCGCCGCCGCCGATGCCGCGGTCGCCACCTCCCCGATCAACCGGGTCGATCCGGCCGCCCTAGATGCGGGCGCGTCCGGGGTGGATCCGGCCGCTCAGGCCGGGGATTCGGCCGTCTCGGGCTAGCCTCAGAGAGTTTTCATACTTCGCTCATCGGCCTCCCATGTGGGTGGTTTAGCGTCGGGCGGGCGCGAATCGCGGGATTCGCGCGCCACTTTCGCTGTGCCTGTCGAACAAGAAAGGTCGATGCATGAGCTTCGTCCGTAATAGCCGCGTCGGTGCGCTCCTCGGAGCCGGCGCGGTCGCCGCCGTGGCCCTCGCCCTCGCGCCCGCCACCGCCTCGGCCTCCCCCGCGGATCTGGTTGCGCCGCTACTGAACTCGACCTGCACCTTCACCCAGGTGGACGCGGCCCTGCACGACAAGGCTCCGGCCCTGGCCTCGTTCCTGGACCAGAACCCGGGCTATAAGTCCGAGTTGCAGGCCAAGTTCGCGCTGTCGCCCGAGCAGCGTCAGGCCGAACTCGACCAGTACCTGAAGGACAACCCGGACGCCGCCGACCAGGCCGCGGCCGACCCGCGAGCCGGTGGAATCGCCGCGGCGATCCAGCAGGTCGCCGACTCCTGCCACAACTATTGACCTCTGCCGGGCAATACTGGTGTGGTGTGCCGCTGGGGGGGTGGCACACCATCAGGTTCGCGGCCCGTCTCGTTCTGGACTGCGGCTTGATCGACCTCCGCCTTGGAGCGGGGGAGCGAAGCGGAGGAGCGGAGGGAGGGAAGAACGAGACCTCCAGGGCCGCGAACCCGCCCGGAGCGAAGCGGAGGGCAAATTGGACCCAGTACCCACTGTCCTGGTCGTCGACGACGACGAGGATGTGCTCGCATCGGTCGAGCGCGGGCTCCGGCTGTCGGGGTTCCGGGTGGTCATCGCCCGGGACGGCGCGGCGGCACTGCGCAGTGTCAACGAATCTGCCCCCGATGCCGTCGTGCTCGATATGAACATGCCGGTGCTGGACGGCGCGGGCGTGGTCACCGCCCTGCGCGCCATGGGCAACGAGGTGCCGATCTGCGTGCTGTCGGCGCGCAGTTCGGTCGACGACCGGATCGCCGGGCTGGAGTCCGGGGCCGACGACTATCTGGTGAAGCCGTTCGTGCTCGCCGAACTGGTCGCCCGTATCAAGGCGCTGCTGCGGCGGCGCAGCGACGTACCCGCCTCCGCCATCCCGGGCGCGATCACCGTGGGCCCTTTGGAAGTCGACGTCGCCGGCTACCGGGCGCTGCTGCACGGCACCGAGATCGAACTCACCAAAAGGGAATTCGAGCTGCTGTCCACGCTGGCGCGCAGCGCCGGCGTGGTGCTGAGCCGGGAGCGGCTGCTGGAACTGGTGTGGGGCTACGACTTCGCGGCCGACACCAATGTGGTGGACGTCTTCGTCGGCTACCTGCGCCGCAAACTCGAGGTCGACGGCACCCCGCGCCTGCTGCACACCATTCGCGGGGTGGGATTCGTCTTACGCGCACCCAAATGAACCGGCCCGCACCCGATTCCGCGCCACCGCGCCGGCGCCGCCACTCCTATTCGCTGCGCTTCCGGGTCGCGGCGGCCGCGGCTTTGGGCGCCACCATCATCGTGGCGGTGCTCAGCTGGGTGACCGTCACCGCCATCGAGCGCAACAATCTCAGTCAGGCCGATCAGCAGCTGGCGCTGTCCTCGCGGATCGTGCTCATCGAGCCACAACTCGCGGTGACCGTCCTCGACGTGCTCGGCCCCACCAACCAGCTGGCGCTCACCGTGCGCAATGCCGACGGCTCCATGACCAGCACCTCCGTACAGCTGCCCGCCCTGTCGGTGGGTAATCACACCGTCACGGTGGACGGCAATCCCTACCGGGTGCTCACCACCACCGAGAACCAGCCCCCGGGACGCGTTGTCTCCCTGGGCATTCCGACCACGGAGACCGAGCACGCGACCGCGGAGCAGCGGCGGTTCGTATTCTTCGCGGCGCTGGCCGCGGTGGCGGCGTCGGCCGGGCTGGGCTGGCTGTTCGGCGGCCGCGCGGTGCGGCCCATCGTCCGGCTCACCGAGGCGGTCGATCAGCGCGGCCCCACCGGCGGCCCGAATGCGCAACTGCCCGTGGACGGTTCGGGGGTCAGGGAGGCCGACAAGCTGGGCGAGGCCGTCAACACCATGCTGGAGCGGCTGGACCGGGCGCAGGCCGAGATCGCCGCGGCGCTGGAGACCGCGCGCGACTTCGCCGCGGTGTCCGCGCACGAACTGCGCACCCCGCTCACCGCCATGCGCACCGATCTGGAGGTGCTGCGCACCCTCGACCTCAGCGAGGACCAGCGCCGGGAGATCCTCGGCGACCTGCAACGCGGCCAGAACCGGGTGGAGACCACCCTCGCGGCACTGGAACGGCTGGCCGCCGGTGACCTCACCAATGAACGCGACCACGTGGTCACCGATGTGGCCGAGCTCTGCGACGCCGCCGCGCACGACGCCATGCGGCACTTCCCGCAGCTGAAGGTGCGCATCGACACCGACGCCGAACTCGTCACCCGGGGCCTGCCCACCGGGCTGCGGCTGGCCGTGGACAACGCGCTCACCAATTCGGCCCGGCACGGCGGGGCCACCGAGGCGCTGGTGTCGGCGCACCGGGCGGCGAGCGGGCGCATCGTCATCTCCATCGACGACAACGGGCGCGGACTGCCGCCCGCGGAGCGCGAGGCGGTGTTCGAACGGTTCTTCCGGGGTAGCCACGCCGCCAAGGGCGGGTCCGGGCTGGGGCTGGCGCTGGTCGCGCAGCAGGCCCAATTGCATGGTGGCCGAGCCTATTTCGACGACGGCATGCTGGGCGGGGTGCGTCTGGTACTGGAACTTCCGGACCGCGATGCGCCGCCGGGGCAATCGCCCGGCCGCGGGTGAACGTACCGGTCTTTACCGAACTCTCAGACAACCATCAGAGCTCGGGGCACACCACCCCTCTACGGTCTGAATGGTGTTCGGAAAACGCGCCCGCTGGGTCCTGATCGTCCTGCTGCTCGCCGCCGCGGTCACCGCGGGCACGATCAGCGTCCTGCGGCTGCGCTCCGCGCCCACCGCGGTCGCGCTCATCAACGGCGATACCGGGCCGCTGGGCGCGCGCATCGCAAAGGAGCTACAGGGCAGCGGAACCCGGCACTGGGACGTGGTCGACGAGGCGAGCACCAAGGACTACGCCGCGGTGGTCACGCTGCCCACCGACCTCAGCACCGATATCACCTCCCTGCTCACCGACAAGCCGCAGCGGGCGCAGGTCACCGTCACCACCCACGATCGCGCCGACCCGAACCTGGTCAACGACGCGGTGACCGAGGTGACCAAGAAGATCAGCGCCGCCGGGCTGGACACCCTGTTCGCGACCATGAACACCGCGCGCCTGCAGGTGTCGCAGATCGCGGGCACCTCGCAGCTGCTCAGCGCGGGCGTGCAGGCGGCCGCCGACGGGGCGCAGCAGTTCTCCGGCGGCGCCGACCAGATGATGGACTTCCTGAATCAGGCGAAATCCGGTGCGGGACAGCTGACCTCCGGCATCGACGCGCTGAACTCCACCCTGAGCGCCGCCACCACGCAGGCGAATCAGCTTGCGGCGGAGCTGGATTCGACCGGCGTCACCATGGGGCAGGTCTCCCAGGCAGCGAGCACGCTGTCCGACGGACTCGACTTCGTGGTGCCGCTGCTGCAGGCGCTGCCGTTCGCCAATGATCCGCAGCTGGCGAATGTCATCACCCAGCTGCAGGGTCTGCAGAACGTGGCGAATCAGGCCAACACCCAGCTCAGCGGCTTCGCCAAGCTGACCGGCACGCAAGTCACTCCGGATACCAAGGTCGGGCAACTACTGCGCGACGCGGCCGGCCGGCTGAACGACGCGAGCACGCAGCTGAATCAGGGCGCGTCGCTGGCACAGAGCATTCCGGCCATCGCCGATCAGGCGGGTACCCAGCTGGTGGCGGCCATGCAGGCGCTGACCGGCGGCGTCACCCAATTGCAGGCTGTGACCAAAACATTGGGCAATCAGGCCGGTCAGGCGATGGGCGCGCTCCCGCAGCTCGGGGTGCCGCAGCAAACGGCCATCGCGGCCGCCCTCACCGACCCGGTCGACATCGTTCGGAAATAACGTTCGCAAACAATCAGCAACATTCGGCGATTCGCCCGGATAGACTCTGCCCGGATTGCTCTAATCGACCCGTTTCGGAAGCTCCACAGCTCTACCGACCCTGGCTCCACCTAGCGCCCCGGTACCGGAGAGGAACGATCGTGAGCATGCTGATGGCCGCGCATGACGTGTACGGCACGGTTCTCGCCCAGTTGGGCAACCCCACCGCGGAAACCCCGCCCATGGCCGACAAGATGATGAAGATGTTCCGCTACTTCACCTGGTTCACCCAGATGTCGGGCGTCGCGGCCATCACCTACGGCGGCGGGCGCTTCGCGTGGGAGAAGTGGGGCGGCGGCTCGGCCTCCCCCAAGATGGTCGCCAACGCCATGATCGGCGGCGCGACCGCGACGAGCGCCGGAACAATCATGAACGCCATCGTCGGCTAGGGATTCGGGAGACAATGCGGGGGCCCAGCCCCCGCATTCCCTCTGGGGAGGAACCGATGACCTACGGCAACGATCCCTACTCTCAGCAGCCGCAACAGCCCGGATTCGGGCAGCAGCCCGGGTTCGGCCAGCAGCCACCGCCCGGCTACGGGCAGCAGCCACCACCCGGGTACGGGGGACAGCCACAGCCCGGGTACGGGCAGCCGGTGGGCGGCTACCCCGGTCAGCCCGGAGGCTATCCGCCGGGACCCGGCTACGCCGCGTATCCCCAAGCGCCCTATGCCAGTTGGGGCGCGCGGGTCGGGGCGTACCTCATCGACCGGCTGATCATCGGCGTGCCCGCGGGCATCTTCTACGGCATCGGCTTCGCGGTCGGGTCCAAGGACATGAACTGCACCACCGACTCGACCGACTCCTCCTACAGCACCTCCTGCTCGGGCGGGCTGTCCGCGGGCGGGATCGTGCTGGTGCTCATCGGCGCGGCCATCGCGATCATCGGCGGCCTGTACCTCATCTATATGGAGGGCACCAGCGGCCAGACCCCCGGTAAGAGGCTGCTGGGCATCAAGCTGATCCGCGAGGCCGACGGGCAGCCCCTGGGCTTCGGCATGGCCTTCGTCCGGCAGATCTGCCACATCGTCGATACCCTCCCCTGCTACCTCGGCTGGCTCTGGCCGCTCTGGGACGCCAAGAAGCAGACCTTCGCCGACAAGATCATCAGCAGCATCGTCGTGAAGGTGTGAGTTCCGGCAGCGCAGACAACCGTGCCCGCCGCGCTGAAAAGCACGGCGGGCACGGGTTTTTCGCCGACCGGGAGTCGTCAGTTCACGACGTCCAGGAGGTCGATGATGAAGACGAGGGTCTTGCCGGCCAGATGGTGGCCACCCGCCTCGCCGTAGGCCAGCTTCGGCGGGATGGTCAGCTGGCGGCGGCCGCCCACCTTCATGCCCGGGATGCCGTCCTGCCAGCCCTGGATCAGGCCGCGCAGCGGGAAGACGATGGACTCACCACGGTCCCAGGAGGCGTCGAACTGCTCGCCGGAGTCGTACTCGACGCCCACGTAGTGGACATCGACGGTGTCGCCGGGCTTGGCTTCGGCGCCGTCACCCACAACGAGGTCCTTGATCACGAGTTCAGCGGGGGCGGGACCATCCTGGAACTCGATTTCCGGCTTGCTGCTCATGGGCTGTCCTCTTCGATAGATCGGAATCGGGTCTTGATCACCTTATGCCCCGCGCATTCGCCCGCCGGCAGCGGAGGCGAAAATGTCCCGGTGGCCGAAGTGATCGATATCGACGACCCGGACGATCCGCGGGTCGCCGAATTCCGCGACCTCAACAATGCCGATCGACGCCCCGACCTGCCCGGCGGCAAGGGATTGGTGATCGCCGAGGGTGTGGTGGTCGTGCAGCGCATGCTGGCCTCGCGATTCACGCCCTTCGCATTGTTCGGTGTCGCGAAGAGATACGAACAGCTCGCCGAGGAGCTGACCGGAGTGGAAATTCCGTATTACCGGACCAGCGCCGAGGTGATGGCGCAGGTCGTCGGATTTCATTTGAATCGCGGCGTCCTCGCGGGCGCCTATCGGCCGCGTGAACTCACCGCCGGCGAGCTGCTCGCGGGCGCGCGCACGGTGGCGGTGCTCGAGGGCGTGAACGACCACGAGAACATCGGGTCGATCTTCCGCAATGCCGCCGGATTGGGTGCGGACGCCGTGCTGTTCGGCGACCGCTGCTCGGATCCGCTGTACCGGCGGGCCGTGCGGGTCTCCATGGGCCATGTGCTGCGGGTCCCCTTCGCCCAGCTGCCGCCCTTCCCGGCGGGGCTGGACGTGCTGCGCGACAACGGCTTCCAGATCATCGCCCTGACCCCGAACCCGAAGGCCGACACCCTCGCCACCGCCATGACCGGCGAGAAGGTGGCCCTGCTGCTCGGCGCGGAGGGCCCCGGCCTCACCGAGGAGACCATGCGGGCCAGCGACATTCGTGCCCGCATCCCCATGACGGCGGGCACCGATTCGCTTAATGTGGCGACCGCAGCCGCCATGGCCTTCTACGAGAGAGTGCGTGCCCAGTGAGCCATCCGCCCGACGGACCGTATGGATACGGCTATTCCGAACCCACCCCGTGGGCCAGCGGCATCGCCGTGGTCGTCACGGTGGCCGCGCTGACCGCCGTCGGCGTCTACGCCTTCGGCGCGGCGCTGGCCCAGATCCATCCGGTGCTGTCGGTGGCGGTCAACCTGATCGCGGTGGGCGGGGCCGCGCCGACCGCCTGGCGCTGGCGCTACGCCCCGGTGACCCGCTGGGTGATCGCGGGCCTGGGCGCGGGCGTCCTGCTGGCCTGGCTGGGCCTGCTGCTGCTCTGAATCAGGCGACCGGGTCGCGGCCGCGCAGCCAGCCCAGCAGTCCGCGTTTGCTGCCGTTGTGCTCGATGGGCGCCTCCGGCACGACCTCCACCACCATCGGCGCCTCGCCCCTGGGGAACAGCGAGAAGCCGCACACCTCGATCTCGTCGGCGGTCAGCGCCTGCTCGGGATCCCGGCCGCGATACCGGAAGCCGAGCCACTGCTGATTGGCGGCGTCGGCGAAGTCCGGCGGGTCGAAGGGCAGTAGCTGCGGGTCGGGCAGTTCGCCGGGCGCGAGGTGGATGGGATGGTCACCCGCCCAGTAGGGCCGCTCCCACACCCGCGGCATGCCCTCGTCCTCGAGGATATTGACCCGGGTCGCGCTGAAGGAGCGGCGGAATTCGCCGCGTTCCCAGTGCGCGAACGCGCCCCAGCCCAGGGACAGGTCGTAGGAGATCAGGTAGGTCTGCTCTGAGGCGAGCGGACGGACCAGCAGCTCCGGCAGTCTGGTCGGGCGCGCCAACGCGGCCTGGGTGGAGCAGACGACCGTGACGCCGGGATAGCAACCGATATAGACGGATTCGCGATCCGGCCCCGCCCACACCTTCATGGTGCCCGAGGCGGCGGGCACCACATCACGGTCCGGGTTGAGCTGTTTGGCGAGTGCGAAGGCGGCGTCCGGGTCGGGTCCCGGGTGCGCACGCAGCACGGCCACCGGATCGGGGGCGTCGACATACCACAGGGAATAGACCGTTGATGGCACCGACGTCACCTCCCCTCAGTCACTGCACACAGGCTGGCTACTTTGGAGCAAACATTCGGCGGCCGATCACTGGCATCGACGTGGATCGACCCGGCGCTGACCGCCGACTCAATGAATCTACCCCCGCGAGGGCCGAAATATCGCCGTTGCGAACCTTGTTTCGCGGCGCGGCGCGGCGCAGAGCGGACGGCCCGCGGATTCAGCAACCCACTAGCATCCGAGAAGTTCGAGCGGCCTACCCGGCAGGACTCAGTGACCGGAGGACCGCACGCCTAGGAGTACATCCTCCCAGGACGGCATCGGCGCCTTGCCACCCCGCTTGCGCCCCGCCTCCCCGGGCTTGCGATTCGGCTTCTGCGCGTTGGCCTTCGCGGCCGGCTGCGCCGGGGCGGGAACCGGTTCCGCGGGCTCGGCGGCAGCCGGGGCCGGAGCGGGTGCCGGGGCAGCCGGGAGCGCCGGAGCGGGCTGCTCCTTCGCCGCCGGAGCGGGGGCCGGCGCCGGGGCGGCGGCGGTGGTCACCGGCACGGTGCCGTCGCCGACCGCGGCGCGCTGCTCGAAGTAGTCGTCCACGTTCTGCTGCTTGGCGACTCGCGCCGGCGCGGACTCGTAGTCGGGGGTCCGCTCCTCGCGCGGTGCGGGCGCGGGCGCCGGCACCTCGTCCACCACCGGGTCGGTCTGGTCCGGCAGGATGGTCGCCAGGCCGCGCAGCGCCCGGCCGAAATCGGGATCGATCAGGTCCGAGGCCGGATCATCGAGCGGCACCACCGAGCCGCCGTGCGCGTCCGGCTGGTAGCGCCAGTGCGCGGCGATCACGGAACGGCCCGCCTGCCACTGCAATTGGGCCACCCAGTAGCCCTTCTCGTCCTTCCAGGCATCCCATTCGGCGACCTCGATATTGTGGCCGCGCTCGGCGAAGGCGGCCGACACGATCTCGATGAGGGTCTCCACGGCGGGACCGTCGTTGCGGACCGGGTGTGCCTTCTGCGCCAGCTCGGCGGCCCGGGCGCGTTCCAGCAGAACGGGATACGCGAAACGCTCCACCCGCGACAGCGGCATACCCGATTCTTCGGTGACCTGCTCCACCGACGCGCCGGCACGGATGCGGGCCTGGATATCGCGAGGACGCATCGTGGCTTCCGTTTCGATCTCGATTTGGCCGAATCGGGCAAGATCTCCGCGGGCCGCGGCGCGCAGTTTATCGTCGGCGGCGAGCCGGTACTTCTGGCCGCTCTCGGTATCGATGCACACGATGTGCGTGGAATCGGGCGTCAATCCGATTACTCGAAGTTCACGCACCGTTACCTCCTGTTCGCTGCGCAACTCACAGCTATAGCTAGGCTCGCGACACCGCCCACGTTCTGGAACAGTAGTGCACTTCTGAGAATCATGGGGCAAGACACGCGGCGCGGAAATCTGTTCCCAGACTTCCGCGCCGCATTAGTGTGATCGATTCGCCTCAGCGGCGAAACCGGTTTCATGATCTCCCGAAGAGCGTGAGAGAACCGTGAACCGATGTCGTTGTTACTGCTCAGGCCAGCTTTTCGACGACCCAGTCGACGCAGCGGGTCAGCTGCGAGACATCGTCGGGGTCGATGGCCGGGAACATGCCGATGCGCAGCTGGTTACGGCCCAGCTTCCGGTACGGCTCGGTGTCCACGATTCCATTGGCGCGCAGCACCTTCGCCACCTGCGCGGCGTCCACGGTGTCGGCGAAGTCGATGGTGCCGACGACCTGCGAGCGCAGCGCCGGGTTCTGCACGAACGGCGTTGCGTACGCGCTGGTCTCGGCCCACGAGTACAGGCGCGAGGACGAGTCGGCGGTGCGCTTCACGGCCCAGTCCAGGCCGCCGTTGCCATTCAGCCACTCGATCTGGTTGGCGAACAGCAACAGGGTGGCAAGCGCCGGGGTGTTGTAGGTCTGGTCCTTGGTGGAGTTGTCGATCGCGATCGGCAGCGAGAGGAATTCGGGGGTCCAGCGACCCGAGTTCTTGATTTCCTCCACCCGCTCGAGCGCCTTGGGGCTCATGAGCGCGATCCACAGGCCGCCGTCGGAGGCGAAGCACTTCTGCGGGGCGAAGTAGTAGACGTCGGTGTCGGCGATGTTCACCGGCAGACCGCCCGCGCCGGAGGTGGCGTCGATGGCGACCAGCGCGTGCTCGGAGCCGGCCGGGCGTGACACCGGGATGGCGACACCGGTGGAGGTCTCGTTGTGGGCCCAGCCGATCAGGTCCGCCGACGGGTCGGAGGTCGGCTCGGGAGCGTCGCCCGGCTCCGACTTCACCACGATCGGGTCACCGATGAACGGGTTGCCCTTGGCGACGGAGGCGAACTTCGAGGAGAACTCGCCATTGCTCAGGTGCAGCGACTTCTCGCGGATCAGGCCGAAGGCGGCGGCGTCCCAGAACGCGGTGGTGCCACCGTTGCCCAGCACGACCTCGTAACCGTCGGGCAGCGAGAACAGGTCGCGCAGACCGGAGCGCACCCGCGCCACCACGTCCTTGACCGGCTTCTGCCGATGCGAGGTACCGAACACCGAGGCGCCGGTATCCACCAGGGACTGCAGCTGCTCGGGGCGGACCTTGGAGGGGCCGCAACCGAACCGTCCGTCGGCGGGCTTGAGATCGTCGGGGATGGTCGGGAACGCAGAGGTCATGGCGACAAGGGTAGAGGTGCTATCACCCGCGCTCACGCCCGGGTCCGGTCGGAAAAACATTCCCACGAGCGGGTTCGGCAAACCTCGGGTATCGCTGTGTCGGGCACCACACAGCGATTACGGTGTACCGCCATGGACATGGCCGCACACGAGCGACCGCGCAGCGCTTCCGACCAGCCGCCCGATTCCGGACCCGGCGCGCCCCCGAATTCCGGTCGGCGGCGCCGCGGTGCGCAACTCGCGCCCGCCCCGCGCATCGGCCTGCTCGCCCGGCTGTCCTCGCAATTCGGTTCCCGCGGCCTCGCCCGCCGCGGGCTCACTCTCGACGACGCCGCGCGGCGCGAACTGCTGTTGCACGGCGTCGAGGGCGCCGCGACCGTGCTCGGTGTGCACGGCACCGCCGAGGCCGAGCCGGGACCGGAGTTCTGGGTGCGGGTCCAGCTCGAGGGCCGGCATGCCTACGAGGCGCGGGTCCGGCAACGGGTGAGCGCGGCCGATCGGCAGTGGATGCAGCCCGGCGATGTGGTCTGCTGCCGAGTCGATCCGGGCGATGACGACCGGGTGGCGCTGTATCTGCCCGCGTCCGAGGAGACCTCGCGCACCAATATCGCCAAGATCCTGGCCGATGGCCGCCGCGCCCGCGCCACCGTGCTGGCCGCGACACCGGTCGCGGCCGACTACAGCGGCAGAGACGATCCGGTGCTGCGGCTGGATCTGGAACTGCATGCCTGGGACGAGCCGGGGCCGTGGCGCGTGCGGGTGGTGCAGCCGGTCCCGCTGTCCGCCCTGGAATTGGTGGATCTGGGCCGGCATCTGAAGGTCGCCTTCTTCACCGTCGACCGCGGCGAATCCGTCGCGGTGGACTGGGCGGCCTCGCTGGCCGACTGACCGCCGGGCCCGAAAGGCTGTGACACGTGCTCGAAAGGCTATGGCAGGTGCACGAATTGGAAGCCGTTGGACTTCAGGGCCGGCAGGGCGGCGAGCATGCCCGCGCCGGTGCCCGACTTGGGGCGGTGCATGTGCGCCAGGGAGATGCCGCCGGTCTTGGCGGCCGTCATGTTGTTCTGGACCTGGGCGGCGGTCGCGGTGGCACCGAAATCGGCGTTGACCGAGAAGCCGACCGGGGTCTCGCCCAGGTCCTTCACGATCGCCACGGCCACGTCGTCGTAATGTGCGGTGCCCGCGCGGAAGAAGCGGGGCGCGTGACCGGTCAGGGCGGTGATGCGCTGGTGGTTGCCCCACACCTCGTCCACGGCCGCCTGCGGGGAGGCGGTGCCCTTGATCTCGTAGGCGGCGCGGCCGTTCACCGACAGCGGGCAGTGCGCGGTGCCGTGATTGCCGATCTCGAAGAGCGGGTTGGCGGCCAGCTGCCCGGCGCGACCGGGATTCGCGTCGATCCAGCGCTTGTTCAGAAATAAGGTGGCCGGAATCTGCTGGGCCTGCAGGAAGGCCAGCAGGTTCTCGTCGATGTCGTTGTTGCCGGGGCCGCCGCAGGCGTCGAAGGTGACCGCGAACTGCTTGCCCGTGGCATTGAACCCGGTCACGATGCCGTCGAGGTCCATGCCCCAGCCCTGCGGCTGCCGACCGGCATACTTCGCGGCCACGGCGTCGGGCGACACCGTGGCGGCGGGGAGCCGCGCCGGCGCGGTGGCCGGATCGGCCCCGGCGTGCGGATCGAGGATGCGGTCGGACGAATTGCCGTTCGCCACACCGCATCCGGCGGTGACGAGGCCTGCGGCGAGCGCCGCGCCCGCGGCGAAGAAGCCGCGCCTGGACAGTCCTGCGTCGAGCACCGGTGCAGGTTATGTGAATCCGGTCGCAGTAGCCAGAACCACGATCATGATTGTTCAAACCGTTGCGGTCCGGCAACCAACTCGCCACCGCCGTTGGTGCAGATGTAATCCATTGTTCCACTGCAGGATTCGACGCAGCAGCCCGTATACGAGCACCTCGGGACGCCGCCGCTGGTGGGCGGATCAGCAATCGCGCAGCGCTCACGGCGTGTCGGATTTCCAGTTCATCCCGAAGGCCGGATTGCTCCAGACTGTAGCCTGCCCGACCGAAACAATCCCTTTGCAAGGAAACGCATTGACATATCCGAACAACCCGTACCCGCAGCAGCAGCCCGGATACGGCTACCCGCCCGCCGATCAGCCCGCCCCGGGCTACGGCGCTCCCCAGCCCGGCTACGGTGCTCCGCAGCAGCCCGCCTACGGCGCGCCCCAACCCGGTTACGGTGCGCCCCAGCCCGCGTACGGCACGCCCCAGCCCGCGTACGGCACGCCGCAACCCGCGTACGGGGCTCCGCAGCCCGGCTATGACGCCCAGTCCCCCTACGGCGCTCCGCAGCAGCCCGCGTACGGCGCGCCTCAACCTGCTTACGGCGCAGCGCAACCCGCGTACGGTGCGCCGCAGCCCGGCTATGCTCCGTTCGGAGGGTACGGGGCACAGTATGCGAGCTGGGGCGCGCGCGTGGGCGCGTACTTGATCGACGGCGCGATCTGGGTTCTGCCCGGCACGATCCTGCGGACCATCGCGGTCACCGCCGGCACGTCCAAGGTGCAGTGCAGCGTCACGCCCGGCACCTACCACACGTCCTGCACGGGCGGTGGGATGAACGCGGTGGGAATCATCTGCCTGCTGCTCGCCTTCGTGGTCGGCCTCGCGGGCCTGCTGTTCATCAGCCACCAGGAGGGCACCACCGGCCAGACCCCGGGCAAGCGCGTGGTCGGTATCCGGTTGGTCCGCGAATCCACCGGCCAGCCGGTCGGTTTCGGTCTCGCCATCGGCCGCCGCCTGCTGCACTTCATCGACGCCCTCCCCTGCTACCTCGGCTTCCTGTGGCCCGCCTGGGACGCCAAGAAGCAGACCTTCGCCGACAAGATCGTCAGCACCATCGTCGTGAAGGGCTGAGAGCTTCCCGGGGCTGGGGGGTGACCCGGGGACGGATGTGAAAAACGGTGGCCCGCAGCGATTCTCGCTGCGGGCCACCGTCGTGTTCGAACCGGATTACTTGTGCGACACCAGATCCCAGCCCGGGACGGCGTCGGGCGTGCGCGGGGCCGGGCCGGTGTAGATGGCGGCCGGGCGGACCAGCTTGCCCAGCTTCTTCTGCTCCAGGATGTGGGCACACCAGCCGGCGGTGCGGCCGCAGGTGAACATGGCGGGCATCATGTGCGCCGGGACCTCGGCGAAGTCCAGGATCACGGCGGCCCAGAACTCGACATTGGTCTCGATGGCGCGGTCGGGGCGGCGCTCGCGCAGCTCGGCCAGGGCGGCCTGCTCCAGGGCGGCGGCGACCTCGTAGCGCGGGGCGTCGAGGCGCTTGGCGGTGGCGCGCAGCACGCGGGCGCGCGGGTCCTCGGCCCGGTAGACCCGGTGGCCGAAGCCCATCAGCTTCTCCTTGCGGTCCAGGATGCCCTTGACCAGGGCCCGTGCGTCGCCGGTCTTCTCGACGGCTTCGATCATGGGCAGCACGCGGGCCGGGGCGCCGCCGTGCAGCGGGCCGGACATGGCGCCGATGGCGCCGGACAGCGAGGCCGCCACGTCGGCGCCGGTGGAGGCGATGACGCGGGCGGTGAAGGTGGAGGCGTTCATGCCGTGCTCGGCGGCCGAGACCCAGTAGGCGTCGATGGCCTCGATGTGGCGCGGGTCCGGGTCACCCTTCCAGCGGGTCATGAACCGCTCGGTAATGGTGGCCGATTCGTCGATCTTCGCCTGCGGCACGGCCGGCTGGTAGATGCCGCGCGCCGACTGGGCGACGTAGGACAGCGCCATGACCGAGGCCCGGGCGAGGTTCTCGCGGGCGGTGTCGTCGTCGATGTCGAGCAGCGGCTCGTAGCCCCAGATCGGGGCCAGCATGGCCAGGCCGGCCTGCACGTCGACGCGCACGTCGCCGGTGTGGATGGGGAGCGGGAACGGCTCGGCGGGCGGTAGGCCGCGGCCGAATTCGCCGTCGACCAGCAGGGCCCACACGTCGCCGAAGGTGACCGAGTTGCCGACGAGGTCCTCGATGTCGACGCCGCGGTACCGGAGGGCGCCGCCGTCCTTGTCGGGTTCGGCGATATCGGTGGTGAAGGCCACCACTCCCTCGAGACCGCTCACGAAGCCGTCGGGGACGACCGAGCTTGGTACCGCAGCGCTGGCAGTCATGTTGTGACTCTCCTTGCAAAGTCGGGCGCCCGATCTTTGGGCAGCCACGCCGATCAACTGGAGCTTAACCCCCGCATTACTCCGGAGTAACGTCTGCCCCATGGTTGACCAGGAGAAATTCGCCACGCCCGACGTCGACATGGCTGCCCTGCGGGTCGAGTACGGAGTCGATCAGGGCGACAACCATCCGGGCCCGGAAACCGACCTCGACGAGACCTGGCTGTCCGACGGCTGGGAGCCGTTGCTGCGCAACTGGATCGAGGACGCGACCAGCGCGGGCATGACCGATTCGAACTCGATGGTGCTGAGCACCGTCGAGATCACCGAAACCGGTCCGCGGCCCGCGTCGCGAACTGTCCTGTGCAAGGGGCTTTCTCCCGAAGGTGTGACTTTTTACACGAATTACGAATCGTTCAAGGGCCGCCAGCTGACCCGAACCCCGTACGCCTCGGCCACTTTCGTGTGGCCCGCCATGGGCCGGCAGGTCACCGTGCGCGGGCCGGTGCGGCGGGTCCCGGCCGAAGCCACCGAGCTGTACTGGCAGTCCCGTCCGCGCGGTTCCCGGCTGGGCGCGTGGGCCTCGGAGCAGTCGCGGCCCATCGCCTCCCGCGCCGAGCTGGACCGGCAGATGGATGCGACGGCCGCCCGGTTCGCCGAGGTCGGCGACATCCCGGTGCCGCCGTTCTGGGGCGGCTTCCAGATTCAGCCGGAGACGGTGGAGTTCTGGCAGGGCCGCCGCAGCCGCATGCACAACCGCATCCGGGTCACCGTCGAACCGGGCAATACCGACGTGTCGGTCATGAAAGTCGAACGCCTGCAACCCTGACCGACTCTCGTCGGCCCGAAAGAGTTGGATATCTCACGTTCAAATGATGGGATGATCGGCCCAAAATGCCTTCCCAACCGCTCGTCGGCGTCGCTAGGTTGGGCCGGTGAAGCTGCTCGCCGACATAACTCCATTACGGAATCCCGACTACCGGAGGCTCTGGACCACCGGCATCGTCACCGTGATCGGCGCACAGCTGTCCGTCGTAGCCGTCCCCAAGCAGCTCTACGACATCACCCACAGCTCTTCGTATGTCGGCCTGGCCGGGCTGTTCGGCCTCATCCCGCTGATCGTCTTCGGCCTCTGGGGCGGCGCGCTCGCCGACGCCATGGACCGCCGCAAGATGCTGCTCGTCACCAGTGCGGGCACCGGCCTGACCTCGCTGGCCTTCTGGGCGCAGGCCGCCGCCGGGCTGAACAGTGCCTGGCTGGTCCTGATCCTGTTCTCGGTGCAGCAGGCGTTCTTCGCCATGAACCAGCCCGCGCGCAGCGCCATCTACCCGCGGCTGCTGCCGCCCGAGCAGCTGCCCGCGGCCAATTCGCTGAGCATGACGGTCATGCAGTTCGGCGCCATCGCCGGTCCGGTGCTGGCGGGCATGCTGATTCCGTTCGCGGGCCTGGCCACGCTGTACCTGATCGACTCCATCGCGCTGCTGGCCACGCTGTGGGCCACCTGGAAGCTGCCGCCCATCCCGCCGCACGGCGAGACCCGGCGCGCGGGCCTGCGCGAGGTGTTCGACGGTTTCGCCTACCTGGCCACCCAGCGCATCCTGCTGGCCTCGTTCGCGGTCGACGTGGTGGCCATGGTGTTCGGCATGCCGCGCGCCCTGTTCCCGCAGATCGCCCAGGACAGCTTCGGCGACACCGCTTCCGGCGGAACGGCACTGGGCCTGCTGTTCGCGGCCATGTCGGTGGGCGCGGTGCTGGGCGGGGTGTTCTCCGGGTGGCTGTCGCGGGTGCGGCGGCAGGGTCTGGCCGTGGTGGTCTGCATCGTGCTGTGGGGGCTGGGCATGGTCGGGTTCGGCCTGGCCGTGGGCCTGGTCGGGCACGGGCTGAGCGTGACGCTCGCACTCTGGATCGCGCTGGCCTGCCTGGCTTTCGGCGGCGCGGTGGACATGTTCTCCGCGGCCCTGCGCACTACCATGCTGCAGTCGGTGGCGACCGACGAGATGCGCGGACGACTGCAAGGGGTCTTCATCGTCGTCGTGGCAGGTGGACCGCGCATCGGTGATGTTGCGCACGGTTTCGCGGCCGCGGCGGTGGGTACCGCCACGGCTGCGGCCGGTGGTGGCGTCCTGGTCGTGATCGGCATGATGATCGCGGCCGTGGCGTTTCCGGCGTTCGTCCGATACCGGGTGGCACGCGCGTATTCGGAGGTGCAGCTCGCGTGATGTCACGGGGTTCATGCTCATAGCACATGACCGCCGCTCTCCTCACCTGCGAACGATGTGACTGTGAGGTAGCAAAGAGCCACCCTCATTGGTCGGGCGTAGTGGACAGCGGCTAGCGTTGACTCGAGCGCATCGCACGCCGACCGTGTCCGATGCCTACGGTTACAAGCCTGAGAGGGATCCTTCCGTGCCCGCTGAGAACATCATCAACGTCGACGACGACGCCAAGCCGGTACTGCAATACCCGGGCGGCGAGTACCCGATGACCGTCGCCAAGGCTGTCGAGGGCAATGACGGAATCGACCTGGGCAAGCTGCTCGCCAGCACCGGGTACGTCACCTATGACCCCGGTTTCATGAACACCGCCTCGACCAAGTCGGCCATCACCTATATCGACGGCGAGGCTGGCATCCTGCGCTACCGCGGGTACCCGATCGAGCAGCTGGCCGGTAAGTCGACCTTCATCGAGGTCAGCTACCTGCTGATCTACGGCGAGCTGCCGACCCAGGCCCAGCTCGACGACTTCACCGACCGGATCCGCCGGCACACCCTGCTGCACGAGGACCTGAAGCGGTTCTTCGACGGCTTCCCGCGCAACGCGCACCCGATGCCGGTGCTGTCCTCCGCGGTCAACGCGCTGTCGGCCTACTACCAGGACTCGCTGGACCCGCGCGACCCCGAGCAGGTCGAGCTGTCCACCATCCGACTGCTCGCCAAGCTGCCGACCATCGCGGCCTACGCGTACAAGAAGTCGGTCGGCCAGCCGTTCCTGTACCCGGACAACTCGCTGTCGCTGGTGGAGAACTTCCTGCGGATGACCTTCGGCTTCCCGGCCGAGCCCTACGAGGTCGACCCGGAGATCGCCGCGGCGCTGGACATGCTGCTCATCCTGCACGCCGACCACGAGCAGAACTGCTCGACTTCGACTGTGCGCCTGGTGGGTTCGTCCGACGCCAACCTGTTCACCTCCGTCTCCGGCGGCATCAACGCGCTGTGGGGCCCGCTGCACGGCGGCGCCAACCAGGCCGTGCTGGAGATGCTGGACGACATCAAGGCCAGCGGCGGCGACGTCAAGGAGTTCGTCCGCAAGGTCAAGAACAAGGAAGACGGCGTGAAGCTCATGGGCTTCGGGCACCGCGTCTACCGCAACTACGACCCGCGCGCCACCCTGGTCAAGCAGGTCGCGGACAACATCCTGGCCAAGATCGGCGGCGACGACCAGCTGCTCGACATCGCCAAGTCCCTCGAAGAGGCCGCCCTCACCGATGAGTACTTCATCGAGCGCCGCCTGTACCCGAACGTCGACTTCTACACCGGCGTCATCTACCGGGCCATGGGCTTCCCGACCCGCATGTTCACCGTGCTCTTCGCCATGGGCCGTCTGCCGGGCTGGATCGCCCACTGGCGCGAAATGCACAGCGAGCCGCTGAAGATCGGCCGTCCGCGCCAGATCTATACCGGCTACGGCGAGCGCGACTACATGCAGATCAACGGTCGCTGACCCGACGGGCCCTGTGCCCGAAGGGTTTTCGGCGAACCCCGCCGCAACGCATCGTTGCGGCGGGGTTTTTCGTTCACAAGGTCTTGTTGAGAATCTCGCTGGGGTGCGACGGCAATCTTGTTCCCGTGAGATGGAAACGATCTCAGCTCCGGTGCCACCTGCCGCGGCGGGGGCGGCAGGTGACACCGGAGAAAATCGGGTGCGCGGCCCGGTAATACGTGGGATGTTCGGGGTATGGCATCGACGAATGGCATTACCGTGCGTTCGGCGCGAGCGGACGAGCGGGCGGAGATCATCCGGCTCTCGGAGATCTGCTTCGGGATGCGGGTCGGCCCGGCCGATCTGGAATACGGCGGCGACGTCTTTCCGATCGAGCGGGCCCTGGTGGCCGTGGACGGCGATCGCATCGTCGGGCACACCAACGACCGCACCATGACCGTCACCGTGCCCGGCGCGCGCACCGTGCAGGCCTGCGGCGTCAGCAGCGTCGTGGTGGCGCCCACCCATCGGCGGCGCGGCATTCTGCGGGCGCTCTACACCGAGCAGCATCGGCGCGCCGAGGCCGAGGGCATACCGCTCACCATCTTCACCGCCAGCGAGGGCACCATCTACGGCCGCTTCGGCTACGGCCCGTCCATTGTCGAGAACGAGATCTCCGTGCGCGGGCGCACCGCCGAATTCCGTTCCACCACACCGGATCCCGGAGGGGTGCAGGTCGCCGACCGGGAAGAGGCGAAGCTCCGGTTGCCCGCGATCTACGACCGCTGGCGGCGGCTGGTCCCGGGCGCGCAGGCCCGGCCCGCAGCCCGCTGGCAGCAGCGGTTCTTCGCCGACGCGGTACAGAGCGAGGAGAGCTCACCGCAGTTCTTCCTGATCCATCCGGACGGCTACGCCATCCTGCGGCGCGCCTGGCACGAGGACAAGAACACCGCCACGGTCCGCGAGCTGCGGGCTGTCACAGCGGAAGCCCATGTCGCGCTGTGGCGGGTGCTGCTGAGCCTGGATCTGGTGGACACGGTCGAGGCGACGCTGAGCGATAACGATCCACTCCCCTACCTGGTCACGAATCCGCGTCTGGTGCGCGTCACCGGCCGCCACGACGCGCTGTGGACCCGGGTGATGGACGTCCCAGCCGCTCTCACCGCCCGCACCTACCAGCGGGATCTGGATATCGTGCTGTCCGTGCACGATCCGTTCCGTGACGCGGGCGGCAGCTTCGCGCTGCGGGTGCGCGACGGCATCGCCGAGTGCGCACCGACCGGCCGCACCCCGGATCTGGAACTCGGCATCGAGGTACTCGGCAGCCTCTACTTCGGCGCGTACCGGGCCCGGGTCTTCGCGGCCGCCAACCGGATCCAGGCCAAGGACGCGGCCGTGCTCCGCGCATTCGACGAGGCGTTCGCCGCCGAATGCGACGCCGAGCTCGGCTGGTTCTTCTGAGTCGGCAGACGAAAACGGCTGCCGGATCCGGCACGGCGTTGGAACCGGGGTATTTCTTTGCTAGAAATGCGCTCTAGATTCTTTCCATGCCAGAAAAATGTGTAGAGCTGCATAAGCCGAGATAGCTCGTCATTAACAGTTGTCAATGATTCAACCCACCTTTTGGGGCATTTCACCCGATTCGGGCGAGGGGCACCCCTGGCGAGTTCAGGGTTTTCCCGGTGGTGGGTGAGCACCGGACGCTGGCATGCTGGGATACGTGAAACCCATCCAGTTGATACTCAACGTCCTGTGGCTCGTGCTGGTCGGATTCTGGATGGCCATCGGCTATGTCATCGCCGGGCTGATCTGCTGCGTGCTGATCGTGACCATCCCGTGGGGCGTCGCGTCCTTCCGCATCGCCAACTTCGTGCTCTGGCCCTTCGGCCGGGAAGCGGTGGAGAAGCCGAGCGCGGGCGTGGGCTCCATGCTCGGCAACATCATCTGGATCATCGTGGCGGGCTGGTGGCTGGCGCTGGGCCACCTGATGACCAGCATCGCCCTCGCCGTCACCATCATCGGGATCCCGTTCGCCTGGGCCAATCTCAAGCTGATCCCGATCTCCCTGTTCCCCCTGGGCCGCGAAATCGTCGACAGCGACCGGCGTTTCGGCTACTGAATCACTCGGATTCGTCGACGATCTGCTTCATGATCCCGACCGCCTCGGCGAGCACGCCGACCTGGGCGGGGGACAGCCGGGACAGCTGATCGGTCATCCAGGCCTCGCGGGCCTGGTTCTCGTCGGCGATCAGGGCGCGCCCGGCGTCGGACAGCGACACGATGATCTGCCGCCCGTCGGTGGGGTGCGGATTGCGTTCCACCAGATCCATTTCCGACAGCGAGGCGATGACCCGGGTCATCGACGGCGGCTGCACCCGCTCCTTGGCGGCCAGCGTGCCCGGCGTCATGGCGCCCTCCCGATTCAGCGTGGCGAGCGCGGACAGCTGGGTCAGCGAAATCTGGGCATCGGCCCGCCGGCCTCGCAGATGCCGAGTCAAGCGCACCACCGCCAGCGAAAGTTCACCGGCGAGCGCTCGAATGTCGGAAGGCGTTGTCACAGAGGCAAACGATACGGGACCGCCCGCGCGGGAGTCGGCTGTTCCGGTGCGTGGGGGCCGGCCGCCCCGGCGCGCCACCCGGACCGGCCCCGCCCTCTAGTCTGGTGGGGTGACCACGCCGCCCGTTCCGGAGATTCCCCCGCGCTTCACCGATCCGCGCCCGGTACTGGCCGTGGGCAGCCTCGGTTTCCTGATCGCGACGGTGGCGGTGTGGGCGAACGACGCGTGGGCGACCGCGCGTCCGGTCTGCCTGATGGGTCTGGCGGTGGGCCTGCTCGGCTACACGATCTTCGCGATCCAGCGCCGGAGCGCGCGGCGCGGGGACAAAGGCGCACAGCTCGGTCTGGATTAGCGGGCCCCGGGCCCGGATTAGCACTAAAAGCGACTGGTCGGCCGTCCAGACGGGTCTGACAAAACGAACTTGCGGACCGTGCGAATTGACTGCACGCGCCTCGGAGGCTTAACTCCCTGGAGTGTCCTCCCGATTGAGCGTCGAAGAACGACGGGCCCACCTTATCGAGGCAGCCATCGGCCTTGCCGAAAAAAAGGGCGTGGCAGGAGTTACCACGCGCGATGTTGCCCAGGCAGCCGGTGTTTCCCTCGGTGTGGTGCATTACTGTTTCGAAAACAAAGATCAGCTGATGACCGAGCTGGTCAAGGCACTCTCGATGGAATTGCGCGATTCCGTCGATGCCAACGAAACGGTATGGCAGGACGTCGGAACCGGAAAAGAAGCGCTGCAACAATTGGTGCGCGCCGGTCTGGAACTCATGTGGCTCAACATCGAAGCCACTCCGGAGCGCCAACTACTCACCTACGAAACCACCACCTACGCCCTACGCGAAGGCGAGCAGACCCCCGCGAAACTCGCCATCGCACGCGAGCAGTACACCTTCAACGACTCCACGGTCGCCGACGTCATCGAACACGCGCGCGAAGCCACCGGCACCTCCTGGACCGTTCCCGTCGACACGCTGTCCCGTTTCATACTGGCGGCCATCGACGGCATCGTGCTGCGCTGGCTGGTTGACAACGACAGCGCCGCTGTCCGTCAGCAATTGGACGTCCTCGCCACCACCGTGGCAGCCCACGCGGCCTGACCCGGGCCTCCCCCGCTCCGGCGCGGGCACTGTGCAGCAGCGCCCGCGCCGGACCCGAATTCGCCTGCCCGCCTGTGTATCTCGTCCAGGCCGGGCCCACGCACGGCCATTCGGGCCCGCACGCGTCCTCAGCGGCGCGAGAAGTTCTGCGGCTGCGCCTGCACGTGGGTGATATCGCCCTCCCGCCACCACGCGACCGTCACCGTGGCCTCGAACGCACCCGTCAGCCGGACCCGGAGTTCGTCGTGCACCACGAGATCGCCTGCGGGCAGCGGCAAGTCGAACTGCAGGCGCAGCAGCACACCCAGCGGCTCGGCGGTCCAGCTGGTCTCCCGGCCGGTGCTCACCACCTCCGCCGTCACCGCCTCGGAGGCCAGCGGCAGATCCAGCAGCGTGGCCAGCGGGCGCGCCGACGCCAGGTCACCCACGACCAGCCGGTCGGCGGGCAGCGCCGGGCCCAGCCACGGGCGATCCAGCACCAGGGCGTCCGCGGCCGGGATCACCTCCCCGGTGAGGGCGCGCACCTGACCCGGCAGCACCAGATCCTCGGTGTCCAGGCGGCCCGCGTCGAGCGCCTCGGCCAGATACCGGTACGTCTGTGAAATCGATTCCGGGGTGGGCATTCTCGCCGGATCGGCGAGGGCGTCGAGGAGTTCCTCGGCCAGCGCGGGGGTGAGCACCTCCGGGTCGGCGAGCACGCCGCGCAGCACCGCCAGATCGTTCGCGTCGAAGCCCGGCAGCTGCGGGAGCAGACCCGCGAACAGAGTGTCGTCCGGGTGGCGCAGCAGGCCGAGCGGAATGCCGTCGATGTAGGCGTGATGGCGCAGCCACCAGGCGGTGTAGCCGTCGCGGTCCGCGAGCAGCCGGCGAGTCGTCTCATCGGACAGCAACAGCCGCAGCGCCTCCGGCCATTCGGCGTCGTCCACCAGGTCCAGATCGCGGACCGCCACCAGTTCGGCCGGATCCTCGGCCAGACCCTCCCACCAGGTCTCCTCGTCGTCGAGGTGGTGGTCCGGGCCGGTCGGATCCGACTCGGCGACCAGCGTGAAGCTCCAGCCGACGCCGATGGCGCGCAGGGCCTCCGGGCCGTAGCGCTCGAGCACGCCGGCATCCACGGTGGTGAAGGGCGAATCCTCGACGAGCACGCGGGCCAGCGGCGCATCGGGCAGCAGCAGTTCGTCGGCCGGCGTCGATTCGCCGTCGACATCCGGCAATTCGACCAGGCCCAGCCAGGACGGGAGGACACCCGGCGCGGCCAGGGTGGTGGCCGCCAGCTTCAGCACCGCGTCGACGGTGTCCGGATCGCTCGGATCGTCCTCCAGCACCGCCTGCAGCCCGGCGTCATTGAGCAGATCCTCCGGCGTGGCCGGGCGCGTACCCAGCCGGCCCAGCAGCTCGTGGGCCGCCTCCGGGTGCACCAGACGCGCCCAGTGCACCGGAATCGCCTGTTCCAGACGGTCATCCAGCACCACCGTGCGCGGGCCGGTCACCAGGCGGCCGTCGGTCAGCGGCACCGCCAGCGCGCCCAGTTCCTCCACCGCCAGCGGATCCACCGCGAACGGCTCCAGGGCGTCGTAGAGCGAATACCACCACTGCGGTCCACGTTCCAGGCTGCTCGACAGCTCGGCGATCCGCGCCAGGCCGATCCGGTGCACATCCAGTACGGCGAGGGCATCGGCGTACATGCGGCCCGACAGCTCCGGAATCACCAGCGGGCCGACCATGTCCGCCAGCAGATCGGCCAATTCCACGGTCGCACCGGTGAATACGGTGGCCCGCCGCGGCGAGGCGACATTCGCCCGCGAATCCGCGCCCGGGGTTTCGGTGGTCGCCGGTTCATTCACAACCATCCCCAGGTCCACTGGGGATGGTTCCTCGAACCCGGTCGAGTCGAAGGTCGCGACCACATCGTGCGGTCCGATGGCGTCGTGGGGTTCGACCGTGTCGCCGGGCGCTTCGTCCTGGGCCGGAAGATCCCACAGCGGCAGGGTTTCCTGCTCCCATGCCGCGCTCGCCTTGGCGGCCGGCGCGGCGGCCGAGTCCACGTCCGGCGCGGCGGCCAGTTCGAGCGCGGCCGCGGTATCGGGATCGCCCGATGCCCGCACCTCATCGGCCTCGGTATCACCGCCGGCTGCCGTCTCGCCGAACGCGGCGTCGAATTCTGCCGGCGCCGGGGCATATTCGGCAGCGCGTTCCGGACGGCCGGTGAGGACCGGAAGCCACTCGTTGTCGCGGAGCTCGGCGATCAGGGCCTCGCGGAGCAGGCCGTCGGCCTCGCTGCGGGCGAAGCCGGGAGTGGGGACCAGGACCAGGCGGTCGCGCGGCGGCAGGGCGCGCGCGAACGCGGCGTAACCGGCCGCCAGCGCGGTCAGGTGCGCGCCGGGGAGCAGGCGGCGGCGGTCCGGCTGCATGGGGATGTCGGCGATGAGCAGAGCCGGAATGGACAGCTCCTCGTCGGAGCGGGTGGGTGCGCGCAGCACATCGGGGCGGGTGGCGATCGGGCGGCCGTCGCGCACGGGCAGCAGCCAGCGGACACGCTCGGTGCGGTACTGCCACCACACGCGCTCATCGGAATTCGGGCCGGTGACCCGCAGTTCCGTGAGGCCGTCACCGAGTTCCCGCTCGGTACTGGCGATCTCGTCGTCACCGATCCGGATGGCGTGCAGCGCGGGCAGTTCCAGCAGCAGATCGGCCGCCTCCGACCGCATCTCCGTGAGCAGGGCGACGGTGTCCACGTGCTCGCGCAACCGCAGCACGATCTCACTGTCGAACCCGTTCCCGGGCTGCTCCGCGGTGGCCCAGGCCAGTCGCAGCGCGGGCGGCTCGAAATCGTCCGGCGTCTGCGGGATCTCGATGCCCTGCGCGCCGAGCAGCGCCCAGGTCTCGGCCCGTGAGAACCGCACCGAGCCGCCGGTCGAACGGAATTCCACCTCGTCCGACACCGTCAGCACGGCGGTGAAGCCCACCCCGAACTGCCCGACGGCCGCGGCGTCGGTCTTCCCCGAGGCCCGCAGTGCGGTGAGCGCGTGCACGCCCGAAACATCCAGCGGCGCACCGGTATTGGCCACATGCAGGGTGCGGCCGTCCAGCCACACCGCGATCCGCCCGTCGACGCCCGCCTTGGCGGCCGCGTCGGCGGCGTTCTGCGCCAGCTCGGTCAGCAACCGGTCCCGGTATCCGGCCCGGACCAGGTCCGCCTCCGTGGCGGCGTCCTCCCGCAACCGGGTGGGCGACCCGCGCCAGGCGGCCACCACCCCGGCCCGCAGTTCCGCCGTCCCGAACGGATCCCCCGCATCGGTCGCGACCACGCCCTACACCCCTTCCGCACAACCGTTGATGGCACGCCAGAGCCAAGCATCCGGGTATCTCACAGAACTCCGGCGCGATCCATCGAAAACCGCACCCGCCGCCGGGAATCCGGCGGCGCTACAACCTATCCGGGCGAGCGCCTCAGCGCGACTCGGCCGAACCGGTCTCGGGCTCCACCCGCACCGCATTCACGGCCCACGCATCGTCGTACACCGCATCCGGATCGCCCACCTCGAACAACCCGGCCGTGCCGGAATCGTCCGCGGCCACCGACTTCTCGGACGGTCCCGCCTCGCCGTTCTCGGTCGGTCCTGCCGCCTCGCCACTCTCGGGCACCGCCGACACAGCGGCGACCTCGGCGTCCGGATCGACCACACCCGCCCGCACATCCGCGGCATCAGCCAGGCCCGTCGCCGAATCGGCCTCAGCCGCAACGCTCGTGTCCGCGGCGACCGTGTCGGTCTCCACAGTCCGACCCGCGCCAGTTTCGTCCTTCTCGCCCGATTCCAACCCGGCCACAGCGGCAAGTTCGGCTTCCGCGGCCTCGGTCGTCGTGGCAGCGTCAGCAGTCGCGGCAGGCTCAGCGGCGGCATCAGCGGTCGCGTCGGCGTCCGTCACGGTGGGCGTCGAATCGGTCTCGCTAGCAGGCGCTTCCGCACCCGCTACCGTGCCGGATTCGTCCACTTCGCCGTTCTTGGCGGATTCCGCTTCCAGCGCACCGGTTTCGATGCGGAGGTCGGCGGTGGGGAACAGGTCCACGGCGGCGTCGTCGTATGCCTCGTAGAGGGGAGAGCCGCTGCCGGTGGGGAGTTCGACGTCGGAGTGGGCGCCACAGCCGTAGGCGACGTGGACCACGTGGCCGTCGGCGCCCATGGCATTGGTGCAGACGCCGAAGGCAGCGCCCAGGGCGCCGGCCATGGGAACGAAGAAGGCGCAGCGGGCGCAGGTGGACGGGGCGGCGCGGGCCATGTCGGTGTCGGGGCCGTATTCGGAGAACCAGCGGTAGGCGGCCTCCTCGCGACCCTCGCGGGAGAGCACCTGGGTGCGGCCGAGCCCGATCTCGAGGGCGACCTCGTCGACGGCCGGGTCACCGGAGGCGACATAGCCGGGCACCAGGCGCGGGTCGCCGGGCGGCGGGGCCAGCAGATCGCCGGGCGCGAGATCGCCGGGGCGGATGCGCTGATCCCACGGGATGAAGTCGGGCGCCACCAGTGCGTCCGGCCCGGGCAGCAGTGCCGACTCGCTCACCGTGGCGGTGGTCGCCCCCGGCGGCGCGGCCACCACGACCGCCCACTGCCAGCCGCGATAGCCGGGCAGCGTCGCCTCGAAGTGATGGGTGGCCGAGGATTCGTCCTCGCCGGTCACGCCCAGATGCGCGCCCACCCCGACCGGTTCCAGGTCCAGGAGCGCACGGCGGGCCAGCTCGACCGCCTCCGCCAGGATCGGCCGCATACCGGACTCCGAAACTCCAACCGCGCTCACGCCCTACATTTTGCCGTATGGAGCGCAAACGCCGTGCACCGGTAGCGGCCGCCACGATCACGCTGTCCACGGCCCTGGCCCTGGCCGCGACCGCGACCGGCTGCACCAGCAGCGACAACACGCCGAAGCTGCGGGTCGAGGTGGTCGCCACCCGGCCGCACGACCCGGGCGCGTTCACCGAGGGCTTGGAGGTCGACGGGTTGGTTCTCTACGAGAGCACCGGACTCGCCGGCAATTCCTCGATCCGGGCCACCGACCTGAACACCGGCGCCGAACTCGCCCGCGCCGATCTGCCCGCGCCCCTGTTCGGCGAGGGCATCACCCGGGCCGGCGACGTGCTGTGGCAGCTCACCTACAAGAACGGCGTGGCCATCGCCCGCGACCCGGGCACTCTCGCGGAACTGCGCACCAGGCATTTCGACGGCGAGGGCTGGGGCCTGTGCACCCGGGACGATCGCGTGCTCATGAGCAATGGCAGCTCGACCCTCACCTTCCGCGATCCACAGACCTTCGCGATCACCGGGAGCGTGGCGCTGACCAGCCACAAGGACGCCGAGCTCAACGAACTGGATTGCGCCCCCGACGGTTCCGTCTACGCCAACACCTGGCCGACGAACACCATCCTGCGCATCGATCCGGGCACCGGCGAGGTCCTCGCCGCGATCGACGCCTCCGGCCTGCTCCCCCGCAGCGCCCGCACCCCCGACACCGATGTGCTCAACGGCATCGCCCACCTCCCCGGCACCGACCACTTCCTCCTCACCGGCAAGAAGTGGCCGACGTCCTATGAAGTGCGTTTCGTCCCCGCCTGATCTGGTCCATCGCGACCGGTCGCTCCGAACTTGTGGTGGCCCACACCGGCCGTAGTGCAGCCACCGGCCGACGGCACTGCAAGAATTGGGTGCGTGACTCCTCCCCGTGACCCCGGTGCCGACCCAGGTCGCTGGGGCGACGAGGACTCTCCCATGATCGAACGGCACCCGGGGTACGACCGCTATCCGCCCGCCAACCGCGCGGGCCGCCGACCCGTCCCGCCGGGCGACGAGACCGAAGTGCCGGAATTCCTGGCCCGGCGTATGTCCGCGCGTCCCACCGACCCGCCGTCGAGGTCGCGCGGCGAATCTCCGCGCAGCCCAGGCGGCGATCCGGAGGGCCGTACGTCGCGCTGGGCGCGCCGCCGCCACGACAAGGCCGAAACGCACGACAGGGCCGAGGACAACCCGCCGACCCGGCCGTACGAGACCCAGCCGCCCGAGGGAACCGCGAACGAGCCGGAAGCGTGGCGGCAGCCGCACGACTTCGGCACCACGCGGCGGGTGCGCTACGACCCGGAATCCGCGCCGCCCGCGCACCGCGATCAGGGTTATCCGACGCGCCCCGACCACACGCGGCACCCGCACACCGAACCGCCGCACCCGGAAACGGATCGCACGCAATCGTTTTCGCGCGAAGCCGACCCGGATGCCCAGGACAGCGGCGGGCTGCACAAGCCGCCCCGCAAGCTGACCGTCACCCGGGTCGCGGCACGCCGCAGCATCGAGCTGACGCAGAGCGGCTTCGCGACCTTCCAGCGCGCCGCCAAGGCCGACGGTGCGGAGGAGTCGGGTCTCACCGCGCTCATCTACGCGACCATGGCCAACTTCGCCACCGACGCCGCGATCGCGGTGGCCCTGGCCAACACGCTGTTCTTCGCGAGCGCCACGGCGGAGTCCAAAACCAAGGTGGCGCTGTACCTCTTGATCACGATCGCCCCGTTCGCGGTGATCGCGCCGGTCATCGGCCCCATGCTGGACCGGCTGCAACGCGGTCGCCGGGTCGCGCTGGCGGGCTCGTTCGCGCTGCGTGTGTTCATCGCCGGGCTGCTCATCTTCAATATCGACAACTGGGCGCTGTACCCGCTCGCCCTGTGCATGATGATCCTCAGCAAGTCGTTCTCGGTGCTGAAGTCCGCGGTCACCCCGCGCGTGCTGCCACCGGGAATCGACCTGGTGCGCACCAACTCCCGGCTCACCGTGTTCGGTCTCGTCGGCGGCACCATGGGCGCCGGCGCGGTGGCCGCCCTGTGCGCCAAGATCGCGGGCTCCACGGGTGCGCTGCTGCTCGCCGCGGCGCTGGCGGCGGCGGGCATGATCCTGAGTCTGCGCATCCCATCCTGGGTGGAGGTCACCGAGGGCGAGGTCCCGGCCACCCTCGGCTACCACGGCAACGACGCCCGCACCGAGGTGCTGGACCCGAGCCGAGCCGAGACGGTGCAGCCGAGCAAACGCCGTCAGCCCCTGGGCCGTTCGGTGGTGACCGGGCTGTGGGGCAACAGCACCGTACGAATCCTGACCGGCTTCCTCACCTTCTACGGCGCCTTCGTCGCCAAGTCCACCGAGCATCGGGCCGTGCAACAGGTGGCGATGCTGGGCGTCATCGTCGTGGCCGCGGGTGTCGGCAATTTCGCGGGCAATGCCTCCGGCGCGCGCATGAAACTCGGTCGCCCGCAGTTGATCGTGGTCAGTTGCACCGCCGCGTGCGTCGGCGTCGCGGTCGTGGCGGCGGTGATGGGCAACCTGATGGGCGCCGCGATCGCCACCCTGATCGCCTCGGGCGCGAGTGCCCTGGCCAAGGTCTCGCTCGACGCCTCCATCCAGGACGATCTCCCACCCGAATCCATCGCCTCCGGTTTCGGCCGCTCCGAGACCGTGCTGCAGCTGTCCTGGGTGATCGGCGGTGCGATGGGCGTGATGCTGCCGCCGACCTGGTGGATCGGTTTCACCGTGGTCGCGTCGGTGATGGCGCTGGGCTTGATCCAGACCGTGGTCAGCTACCGTGGTCATTCGCTGCTGCCCGGTTTGGGCGGTAACCGACCTCAGCACGCCAAGCAGGAGATCCCCGCCGCGCACGGCGCGGGGGAACCCACCCAGTGACGGACAGGAAGCCCCGGTGAACCAACCCAAAGCCCGCACGATCATCGCTCTGCTGGCGGTTCTAGTCGTGGTGGCAGTGGCCTATTTCGCCGCGATCGTGGTCGTCGCCCGCCACACCACCAAGCCGGATCCGCAGATCACCGCGTACGCGCACGGGAAGTCGGTGTCGGTGAATCCATTCCTGTACTGCGACCTCGAGGTGTCGAAGGACCGGCTGGCGATCGGCAAGTGCAACTCCACCCAGTCCGTCTCCGATCTCGATGTGCCCCCGGGTTCGACGGTGCAGATCTCGCTGCCCAAGGAGGTCGCCGACGCGCCGTGGGAGCTGCTGATCGGCTACCGCCTGCCGAACAACAAGGCCGACGCGGAGATCCTGACCTACAAGCAGCCCTGGCGGCTGTCGGGCAAGCCGGAGCGGGATAAGGATCCCAAATACGACAAGCCGCTCACCCTGACCATCAAGACCCCGCCGACCGAGCACGTGCGCCTGGCCATCATGGAACTGCACCTGCCGATACCCGCCCGTGACGAGAACGGTAACGAGGGTGTCATCTCCCGCGGGATCTGGGCGCTGCACACCCCCGCGTTCGATCCCGTGCTCTTCAGCTGAGATCCCGCCTGCCGCAACAACGGAACGGGCCCCGGTGATGGAATCACCGGGGCCCGTTGGCTTCTCGGCGCGACCTAGTGGTCGAGCTCCCGCGCCACGCCGCGCACCACTTCGGCGATGCGCTGGGCGGTCTTGCGGTCGGGGTACTTGCCGCGGCGCAGATCCGGCTGCACCTTGGTCTCCAGCAGCGTGATCATGTCCTCGATGAGGCCGTGCAGCTCGTCGGGGCTCTTGCGATTGATGGGGGCGTCATTGCGCCCGCCGCCGCGACGGTCGCCGCGCTCGCCACGGCCGCCGCGCTCCTCGCGCAGGGACGGGGTCTCCAGCAGCTTCAGCGAAAGCGCCTGCGGGCCACGGCGACCCGCCGCCATTCCGAATTCGACGCGCTGGCCCGGTTTGAGGGCCTCCACGCCATCGGGCAGCGCCGACGATCGAACATAGACGTCCTCGCCCTCATCCTGGGAAAGGAAGCCGAAGCCCTTTTCGACGTCGTACCACTTCACCTTGCCGGTCGGCACTGCGCTCACCCGTTCGTCATTCAAGCCCGGGCAGCCGGGCACATTCGTGGTCGCCGGACGCATGCGCCGGCGACCTTTCCGTTTGCGAAAAGAACGCGCCCCACACAGCTATGCAGGACGCGACTGACACCGAGTCTACCCCGGTGCGAATAGCGCAAGCACATCAGTTTTACGGTTCAGAGGTGTCCGACACTTCTTCCAAGCAGGCCCCTCGCGGTTCCGCGAGCTGGCTGCTGTATATCGCCTTGGGCCTGTTCGCGATTGGATTGCTGGCCGTGTTCGCGATCTTCGGCGTGCATCTGCTCACCGATGCGAAGCCGGGTCTGTGGCTGTATCTGCTCGCCATGTGCGCGCCGCTGGGTTTCCTGCTCTCGGTGGTCTACGCGCTGTGGTCGGGCCGCCGGTCCCGCTGACCGTCCGGGTCGGGATCAGGACTCTGCCGACACGCGGGCGACGACACGGAGATTGCCCAGTTCGTTACCCGAGCATGCGTGTGATCTTCGTCACATAACGAGAAGGTCACGGAGCGGTGACAGACCCCTATCGGCGGGGACTCGCCGTGACCACCTGCACAGAAGCCATCCGGAACACCTTGCGCCGGTTAGTGACCCGGACAGACACGTCGGTTACCAAATGGTGATTTTTGGCGGCGGTCGTCGTAGTGTCTTCCTCGCCGGGTCAGCCCGGCGCCACCGGCCCGCCGCACCGAACTTCGCCCCGCGGGTACCGGACCCCCAACTGGAGAAAAGGGGCGAAGACGAGGAACAGCGCACATCCAGTGCGCCGGGCCGGACGACCTCTCAGTTCGACCCCGGTAGTCGGCCTCGCAGGCGCGTACGAGAGGAAAGACCCGAAAATGAGTGGACGCCATCGCAAGCCGACCAACACCGGCCGCACTGTCGCCAAGGTTGCCCTGACGGGCATCGCTCTCGGCGGCGCCGGAGTGGCCATGGCGGGTAACGCCAGCGCGGCACCCGACTCCGACTGGGATCGCCTCGCACAGTGCGAAGCCGGCGGCAACTGGGGCATCAACACCGGCAACGGTTTCCAGGGTGGGCTGCAGTTCTCGCCCGGCACCTGGAACGCAGCGGGCGGCGGCGAATACGCCCCGACCGCCAACCAGGCCAGCCGCGAGCAGCAGATCGCGGTCGCCGAGAAGGTGCTCGCCACGCAGGGCTGGGGCGCCTGGCCCTCCTGCTCCTCGAGCCTCGGACTGACCAGCGGATCCACGCCGCGGACCGCCCCCGCGCCCGCGACCTCGGACACCCCGCAGTGGAACCCGCAGCAGGCGGGCCCCGGCGCCGGCAGCGACGGCACCCAGGAAGTCTTCCAGGCCGTGGACCGCGCCATCGCGGTCGCCCAGTCGCAGGGCGTGCAGATCCCGCAGCCCGCACTGGATTTCCTCAATGCCACCAAGGCCAACGGCACCAAGCTGGACCCCAGCATCGTGAACTTCTTCGAGGCGAACAAGGGCCTGCTGCCGCAGTAGCACCCGTTCCCTCTCCGGAATGCCCCGCATCAATGCCGATGCGGGGCATTCGCGATTTCCGGGGTTGGCGGCGGAACGCCGTGGCGGGGGCAAACTTCGGGGTGCCGGAGGGGGCGGTCCCGATGGCCGCATGCCAGAATGAGCGCGTGGTGAACAAATCGAACAAACCCTATGTCGACAATGGCTGGCCGGAGATGGCCAATGGCGATCACGCGGTCACCGAACTCTCCTCGACCCGCTCCGGTGGCCTGTCCCCGTACGGTGAGGACACCGAGTTCCCGCTGCCGGCCGATCAGCTGCCCTACGTGCACCCGCACACCATCGTCAACCGCTGATCCGACGTACGACCGACAACCATGCGGTTAACGGCGCTCGTTCCCGGGCGGCCGCCGCGCATACGACCCCAGGCCCGCGGGGCGGGCACCGTGCCAGCAGCCCCACCTACCGCCTGGTCGCCGCGGCGGCCGCTGAACCGCGTCCGCACCGTGCCCGATGAACCGCGCCCGCGCATTGCCCGGCATGCCGGCTGCCCGATGGATCGGGTGAAGTGACCGACCTCCCCACCTCAGCCACGACCGCCGACGCGGCCGCCCGTCCCGCCAAGTCCGCGAAATCCGCCGCCCGCGCGGATATGACTCTGGCCGAATGGCTTTCCAAGCGCAGCGACGCGGATCTCGTGACGCTGCTGCAGTTGCGGCCCGATCTCGCGGTCCCCCTGCCCGGTTCGATGGCCGTGCTGGCCGCGCGGACCGAACAGCGCGCCTCGGTGCTGCGCGCGGGCGACGAGCTGGACACCCTCGATTTCGCCGTCATCGAAACCCTGGTGGTACAAGGGGCCGGAGACGGCGGCCGCGCCGTGCCGCTGCCCGCCAAGACCCTGCGCAAGCTGCTGTCGGACCGGGTTCCGGCGGCCACCGTCAATGCCGCGCTGCAGAAGCTGCGCGCCCGCGCCCTGGTCTGGGGCCCGGATACCGCCCTGCGCGTGACACCCGCCGCCCAGGAGGCGCTGCCGTGGCCGTTGGGCAGCACCACCGAACTGCCGGACATGCTCACCGAACCCGAGATCACCGCGGCCCTGGCCGCGTCCACCCCGCAGGAGCGGGCCCTGCTGGAGAAGCTGGCCGGCACCGGCCCGCGCGGGCGCACCCGCGATGCCGCGCCCGGCACCCCCTCCGAGCGCCCGGTGCAGCGGCTACTGGCGCACCGGCTGCTGAACTGGATCGACGAGGAGACCGTGGAGCTGCCGGTCTCGGTCGGGCAGGTGCTGCGCAACGAGCCCGTCAGTGATCCGCATGCGCTGGTGCCGCCGCATCCGGATTCGACCAAGCACGCCCCCGCCGACATCAATGCGGTGGCCGCGGGCGAGGTGGGAGAACTGCTGCGGCACAGCGCGGCCGTGCTGGAGGCGCTGGGCGGGTCGCCCGCCCCGGTGCTGCGCTCCGGTGGTCTCGGCGTCCGCGAGCTGCGTCGCGTCGCCAAGCAGACCGGCATCGACGAGAACCGGGTCGGCCTGCTGGCCGAGGTCCTCACCGAGGCCCGGCTGATCGACAAGGGCACTCCCGAGCCCGCGCCCGACGGCGACGGCGCCGAGGACTACTGGGCGCCCACCACCACCGCCGACGCCTGGCTCGCGGTGGTGCCGCCGCGGCGCTGGACGGTGCTGGCGCAGGCCTGGCTGGACCTGGACCGGTTCCCGTGGATGATCGGCCTGCGCGACGCCAATGACAAGCCCCTGGCCGCGCTGTCGGCGGAGCTGCGGTATGTGCACGCCGTCCGCGACCGGCGCGCCGTGCTGGGCGCGCTGTCCGAATTCCCGCCCGGCACCGAGGTCTCCGCCGCCGACCTGGGCCGGATCCTGGCCTGGCGGCAACCGCGCCGGCGACGGCACTACCGGCTGGAGGCGGTGGCGAACACGCTGGCCGAGGCCGAGGCGCTCGGGCTGGTGGCGCGCGGCGCCATCAGCTCGGCGGGCTGGGCCCTGCTGCACGGCAGTCCGGAGGACGCCGAATCGGAGATGGCGATCGCGCTGCCGGAGCCGGTGGACCACGTCCTGGTGCAGGCGGATCTGACGGTCATCGCGCCCGGTCCGCTCACCCCGGAACTCCAGGACCGGGTCGCCCTGGTCGCCGATGTCGAATCCGCGGGCGCCGCAACGGTTTACCGCATCAGCGATACCTCGGTGCGCCGGGCGCTGGACGCGGGTGCGACGGCCGCGGAACTGCACAACCTGTTCACCACGCACTCCCGCACCCCGGTCCCCCAGTCGCTGACCTATCTCATCGACGATGTGGCCCGCCGCCACGGACGCCTGCGCGCGGGCATGGCACAGAGCTTCGTGCGCAGTGAGGACCCGACGCTGCTGGCGGAGGTGCTGGCCGCGCCCGTGGCCGGCGAACTCGCCCTGCGCGCGGTGGCCCCGACCGTCGCCATCTCGCAGGCGCCGCTGGGCGAGGTGCTGGAGCGGCTGCGCGCCGCCGGTTTCAGCCCGGCGGGCGAGGATTCGTCCGGCGCCATCGTCGACCTGCGACCCCGCGGGGCCCGGCTGTCCGCGCGAGGCCGGCAGCGCCCGAACTGGCGGCCCAACCCGCCGAGCACCGAACAGCTCGAATCCCTGGTCGCCGAACTCCGCGCGGGCGAACGCGCCGCCAATGTCCGCCCCGGCCAGGCGGTGCGCTCCGACGGCTCCCGCACCAGCACCGCCGCCACCCTCAACCTGCTACAGCTGGCCGCCCGCACCCGCCGCCCCGTCCACATCGGTTACGTGGACGCCCAGGGCGTCGCCACCCAGCGCGTGGTCGAACCCCTCAAGGTCGGCGGCGGCCAGCTCGATGCGCTGGATCCGGTCACCGGCGCGGTCCGCCACTTCACGCTGCACCGCATCGCGTCGGTCGCCCTGGTCGACTAGCCGCTCGGTCGCCCTGGAACAGGAAAAGCCCGGTACCCGAACGACATTCGTCAGGTCGTCCGCGTACCGGGCCGCACGTCCCGAGCGCCTGGCTATCCCTTCGGGTTACCCAGGCAGAACGTGGTCTTCGGGTCGTGAATGATGCGGAAGCTGGTGGCGGTGTTGGCGTCACAGGCGAATTCGTCGTCCTGGCCTTCGATCCGCTTGAGCACCTTGAAGGATGCCTCGGGAGCCGTGCACGCCACGTACTTGTAGCCGGTGGACGGGCTCTCGTTGTAGCAGGCGCCCTCCTTGAAGTTCGGGCTCAGGCACAGGAACGCGGTGGTGCCGCCATTGAGAGTCTCCTCGTAAGAGGTCTCCTCTTCCTTGCAGTCGGTCTTCTTGTCGTAGACCGCCGCGACCTTGTACACCGCCTTCTGGTCGGAGCAGTCGACGGGTGCCGTCTTCGAGTCGGTGGCCGAGCCTTCGATGACGTTGATGCAGTCACCCACCTTGGACTTGGCGGTGTCGGACTTACTGGCGTCCTTCAGCATCGAACAGCCGGAAACGGCCAGCACGGCCACGGCCACCGCCACGAGGGCGAGTACGAGGCGCACCAGCGTCCTCGTTCCTGCGAACTTCACTAGCGAAAACCTTTCTCACCGAACAATTCACGGCTGTGAACGCGGTGAGAATACCTGTGTGCGGCCCGCACGCGCATCCGACATGGGGGTTATATCAGAACCGCATGAATTTCTCAGTGCAGCATGGACAGCCCGCGCATGCCCAGCCACGAGAGGTTCACGAGGATGGTCGGGAGGGCACTGAGCAATTGCAGGCTGAAGGCGTTCACGGTCTATACCTCTCGATCGGATCAAACTGGGCGCAGGTCCAACATTGTCCCTGCGCCCTGTGTCGCTCCCCACCCTCGACTCGTTACATAAGCACATCAACGGGTTTCGCGCATCAGCGTGCCGAACCGGTCCCCGATCCGGTGCCCGCCGAGCCACTGGCCGAACCACTGTCGGCCGAGCCGCTCGCGGAACCACTGTCGGCCGAGCCGCTCGCCGAACCGCTGTCGGCCGAGCCGCTCGCCGAACCGCTGTCCGCCGAACCCGTCCCGATCGGACCGCTGGGCACGGTCGCACCCTTCGACCCCGGCCGGTTGACGTAGACGGTCACCGGCGTCGACGCGTCCGCCTCCACCGTCACCACCCGGGCACCCGCCGCGGAGGTGACATGGCCGCCGTCGACCCGTACCGCGTACCCGTCCGGATAGTGCACATCCGACACATAGATCTCGGTCGGCCCACTCGCCGGGCGCGGGGTGTACCGGTAGGCGAAGTCACCGGTGTCGGGATCGAAGATCATCCGCCCCGGCGTGCCCGCAGTGGCCTGCGGATAGGTCCGCACCAGCTGCTTGCCGACATCCCCGAGGAACGGGTCCGGCTTCGGCCCGCCCGCGCCGAACCGCGAGGTGTAGGTCCAGTACTGCCAGCTGACGAAGCGCTCGTCGGCGCGGCTGAGGGTATTGCTCAGCACGGACGCGTCGCCGTCACCGAATTCGGTGACCAGGGTGGGCAACTGGGTGCGGGCGGTGAAGGCGTCGATATTGCTCCAGGTCTTGGCCTGCTGCACCGGGCACAAACCGCGCAGGAAGGTGGGCAGCCCCGAATAGATGGCGAGCTGACTCGGGATGCAGTAGTCGTGTGGCGCGAAGGCGATGTCGGGCGCGCTGATCGGCGGATTCTTGCCCAGATTCGTGGGCATGGTCTCGTTCCAGGTGACATTGGGTTCCCACAGCACCATGAGGTCGCCATTGCGGCCGCGCACGGCATCGGTCAGCTTCTGCATGGCCGCCTGGTATTTGACGTCGAAGCCCGGACAGCCGTTCGGGAAACAGGACAGGAAGGCCGAACCCGGCCACGGCTCGTTCAGCAGCTCGATGCCGAACGCGCCCGGGTGTCCGCTCACCCGCGCCGCGAGCGCCCCGAGCGCGTCACCCAGGTAGTCGAGCACTCCGTAGGTGTTGTTCCAGACCTCGTCCCAGCCGGAGTTCATGCTGGGCATCAGGTAGTAGAACGGGAAGCCGACATTGGGCTCCAGGCCGCTGGGCCGCGCGTGGATGGCCCATTCGGGAAAGCCGTTGCCGCCCCAGATGCTCGAGAGCCCGTCCTGGTGGTTGTCGAGCAGGGTGTGAATCCCATACTGCGCCAAGGTGTCCACCACGCCGGCGACGCGATCGAGGTAGGCGGTGTCGACCACGCCCTTGGTCGGCATGAGCGCGTCGAAGGAGACGCCGAGGCGCACGGTGTCGAAGCCGTGCCGCGCGAGCAGCGCCGCATCGTCGGCGGTGACGGTGAGGCCGTCGCCGGGTTCGAGGAAGGGCGGCTCCTTGTCGACATTGTTGACGCCGTGCAGCAGGACGACGCGGCCGCTGTCGTCGACGAACCGCACGCCGTCGGTGTGGAGCCGCGCGAGCGCCGAGCCCGCGGGCGCGGCCTGGGCGACGGCGGCGGGCGCGATCAGCGCACCCGCCAGTGCCGCGGTGAGCAGTCCGCGGATCCAGCGTCCGGCGCGCCCGCGCCCGATCCGGGCCGTGGTGGTCCTGTGTATCGGCATCGCTGTTCAGTTCTTTCAGGTCAATCGTCCAAATGGACATCCGTCCAAGTTTGGAGTGATCGTAGCCATCGAAACTCGGGTCTTGACCGTTTTCGCGAGATCGATCGGCCGCTTCCGGGCCGGTCACGTGCGCTATGAGCGAAAAGGACGCAGGTCACGTGGCATTGTCGGTGGCTTCCTGGAGAATGGACCAGGCCCATTCGGGCTCGGACAAAGCCAGGAGGTGTCGTGACCGACGGTCCACTCATCGTGCAGAGCGACAAGACGCTGCTGCTGGAGGTCGACCACGAGTCGGCCGATGCGGCGCGGCAGGCCATCGCGCCGTTCGCGGAACTGGAGCGCGCGCCCGAGCATGTGCACACCTATCGGGTGACACCGCTCGCGCTGTGGAACGCCCGCGCGGCCGGGCACGACGCCGAGCAGGTGGTGGACGCGCTGGTCAGCCACAGCCGGTATGCGGTGCCGCAGCCACTGCTGGTGGACATCGTCGACACCATGGCCCGCTACGGGCGGCTGCAGCTGGTCAAGCATCCCGCGCACGGGCTGGTGCTGGTCAGCCTGGATCGCGCGGTGCTGGAAGAAGTGCTGCGGCACAAGAAGATTCAGCCCATGCTGGGCGCGCGCCTCGACGACGACACGGTGGTCGTGCATCCGTCCGAGCGCGGGCGCATCAAGCAGATGCTGCTCAAGATCGGCTGGCCCGCCGAGGATCTCGCCGGATACGTGGACGGCGAGGCCCACGAGATCAACCTGGACTACGAATCCAGCGACTGGCATCTGCGCGACTACCAGGAGATGGCCGCGGAATCCTTCTGGGCGGGCGGGTCCGGCGTGGTCGTGCTGCCCTGTGGCGCGGGCAAGACCATGGTGGGCGCGGCGGCCATGGCCAAGGCCAAGGCCACCACGCTGATCCTGGTCACCAATACCGTGGCCGGGCGGCAGTGGCGGCGCGAACTGCTGGCCCGCACCTCGCTGACCGAGGACGAGATCGGCGAATACTCCGGTGAGCGCAAGGAGATCCGTCCGGTCACCATTGCCACGTACCAGGTCATCACCCGCAAGACCAAGGGCGAGTACCGGCATCTCGAGCTCTTCGACAGCCGGGACTGGGGCCTGGTCATCTACGACGAGGTGCACCTGCTGCCCGCCCCCGTCTTCCGCATGACCGCGGACCTGCAGTCGCGCCGCCGGCTCGGGCTGACCGCCACCCTGGTCCGTGAGGACGGCCGCGAGGGCGATGTGTTCTCGCTGATCGGCCCCAAGCGCTACGACGCGCCGTGGAAGGACATCGAGTCGCAGGGCTGGATCGCGCCCGCGGACTGCATCGAGGTGCGGGTCACCCTGACCGACGCCGAGCGCATGGCCTACGCGACCGCCGAGCCGGAGGAGCGCTACAAGCTGTGCTCCACCGCGCGCACGAAACTGCCTGTGGTGGAATCGATCCTGGCCCGGCACCAGGACGCGCCGAGCCTGGTGATCGGCGCCTACCTGGATCAGCTGGACGAACTGGGCGAGCATCTGAACGCCCCGGTCATCCAGGGTTCCACCCGCACCAGGGAGCGCGAGGAGCTCTTCGACGCCTTCCGCCGCGGCGAGATCCCGGTGCTGGTGGTGTCGAAGGTGGCCAATTTCTCCATCGACCTACCGGAAGCCTCGGTGGCGGTGCAGGTTTCGGGCACGTTCGGGTCGCGGCAGGAGGAGGCGCAGCGGCTCGGGCGGCTGTTGCGCCCCAAACACGATGGCGGCCAAGCTCACTTCTATTCCGTGGTCGCACGTGACACGCTGGACGCCGAGTATGCCGCGCACCGGCAGCGTTTCCTGGCGGAGCAGGGGTATGCCTATCGCATCACCGATGCGGACGACCTGCTGGGGCCGACGATAGGATAAGTGGAGGAAGAGCCTCCATAAGGCGGGAGGGACGCACGTGCGGCGCTTCGAATTCGCGGTGGATCGCGACCATGCCCGGGCGGTCAACGAGGTCGTCGCGTACCTGCGGCGGCTTCGCATCTGGGCGTACAGCGCGGCCATCGGGCTGGGACTGGGCACGGCATTCCTGGTCTGGGTGAACCACCCCTGGTCCTGGCTGCTGGCGGTGGCGTTCCTGCTCGCCGCGGTGACCGCGCTGTTCATCGGGTACTGGACGCCGCATCGGGGCCGGGTGGACAAGCTGTACGCCGCCGGCGATCTGGTGCCCGCGGTGGTGTCGGAAACGCACGGGACCGGGGCCACCCTGCTGGCCCTGGTCGATCTGGCCAAACCGAATACCGCGGGGCCGCGCTACGCGCTGGTGACCCGCACGGTGCGCTCACTACCCGGGCATCGGGCCCGGGCCGGGGAGCGCGTGCCCGCGGTGACCGTGCGGGTGGACCGCGCGCCCGGCCCGGTCGGGGATCTGTGGCAGTCGGTGAGCGCCATGCCCATTGCCTGGGGCACCCGGGATCTGAACATCATCGAGCGCGCCCGCGGGGCCATCAACGAGGTGGAGTGGAAGCTGCTCACCGACAATCTGGACCTGGCCACCAAGGTGCGGGGCGCGGACGCCAAGCGCCTGCTGCTGGACCCGCAGCAGCTGCCGGAGGAACTGCGCGGCTGAACAATCCGGGCGACAGGCAACAATAAGGGCGACAGGCGCGGCCGCCGAAAATAGAATGATCGGATGATTCCCGCCGCGAATATGCTGGCGTTTCTCGTCGCATCCATCGTCATTGTCATAATCCCTGGTCCCGGTGTGCTTTTCGTGATCGGCCGGGCGCTGACCTACGGGCGGCGCGCGGCACTGCTGTCGGTGCTGGGCCACTCGGCCGGCGTCATGGTGGTCCTGGGCATGGTGGCCGCCGGGCTCGGCGCCATTCTCGCCGCCTCGGCCATCGCGCTCTCGATCGTGAAGCTGGCCGGCGCGCTGTACCTGATCTACCTGGGCATCCAGGCCGTCCGGGAACGGCGTTCGCTGCGCGAGGCCTTCGAAGCGAAGGTCGAGCCCATGGAGAACGGCCGGGTGCTGCGCCAGGCGGTACTGGTCGGGCTGACCAATCCGAAGGCCATCATCTTCTTCTCCGCGGTGCTGCCGCAGTTCGTGGCCCCGAAGGCGGGCGCGGTCCCGGTGCAGATGCTGATCCTGGGCGGGCTGTTCCTGGTGGTCGCGCTGATCTCGGACTCGGTCTACGCCCTGCTGGCGGGTACCGCGCGGAACTGGTTCGCCCGGTCGCCCAAGCGACTGGAGGTGATCGGCGGCGCGGGCGGCGTGATGATCATCGGACTGGGCGCGAGCGTCGCCGTGTCGGGCAGCGGTAACTGAGGGGTGCGCCGATTAGCATCGGGCTGGTCGGCGGTCGATCACGGAAAGGGGTCGGTGCAGCGCATGAGGCGGAACTGGCGGTACCTGGCGGTGGGGGCGGTACTGCTGGCGGGCGCGAATGCGGCTCCCGCACAGGCGGATTCGAGTGACGCGCTCGCGGGCTCGCCCGGGCTGGGCGATCCCTACTATCCGATGGACGGCAATGGCGGCTATCACGCCGACCACTACGACGTCACCATCTCCTACGATCCGCCGTCCCATCAGCTGACCGGGTCGACCCGGATCGACGCGGTGGCCACGCAGGCGCTGCGCACGTTCAACCTGGATTACAGCGGGCCGGAGATCTCCAAGGTGACGGTCAACGGGCTGCCGGCCTGGTTCGACCGCACCGATGAGCACGAACTGGTCGTCACGCCCCTGATCCCGCTGCTGCCCGGCCTGCCGTTCACCGCGCAGGTGCAGTATGCGGGCGCCGCCACCAGCACCGATGGCGACGGGTGGTGGTTCTCGCCCAGTGGCGGGGCTTTCGTTGCGGGCGAACCGCATTCGGCGAGCGCCTGGTACCCGCTCAACGACACGCCGTTGGACAAGGCGACTTTCACGCTGCACGCCACCGTGCCACAGGAGTGGGAGGTGATGTCCAACGGCGACAAGGTGTCCGACACCGTGCAGGGCGCGGACCGCACCGTCTCCTGGGAGATGCGCCAGCCGGTGGTCGGCTATCTGACCACCATCGCCATCGACCGGTTCCAGTTCCTGGAACAGCGGCGCGCCAATGGAACTCCACTGCTGAGCGCGTTCGCGCCGGACGCGTTGAAGGCCAGGGAGGTGGAGTCACGGCTGCCGGAGATCCTGGACTTCCAGGAGCAGCTGTACGGGCCCTACCCGTTCGACACCGGGGGCGGCATCTACGTCGACACCGATCTGCAGTTCTCGCTGGAGACCCAGACCCGGCCCATCTACGCGCCCTGGACCGATCTGGACACCGTGGTGCACGAGATCACCCATCAGTGGTGGGGCGACTCCATGTCGGTGAAGCAGTGGTCGGACGTCTGCCTGAACGAGTGCTTCGCCAGCTACACTGCCGACTACCTGTGGCCGGAACGCAAGGACGGCAAGGACGTCGACGCCGCGTACCGGGACACCATCGCGAAATACCATGACGATCAGAAGTTCTGGGAGATCCCGCTCCAGAACCCCGGCAAGGGCAGCGAATTCACCTCGGTCTACTACCGCGGCCCGCTGTTCCTGCACGCGCTGCGCCGCACCATGGGTGATGACGCCTTCTTCCCGGCGGTCCGCGACTTCGTCATGGGACACAAGTACGGGAATGCCTCCATGTCCGAGTTCCGCGCGTTCATGCAGACCCGCACACCTCGCGATCTGACGGGCTTCTTCACCGCCTGGCTCGACCGCACCGACCGCCCCGCCGACGAGTTCCTCTACCCCGGCAGCCTGCGCGCGTGAGACGTTGCCCGCCACCGGAATTCGCGGCGGGCCACCGCAGCGGCGACCGTGATCCGGTCAGGCCGGAAGCGGGCGGGTACGGTCCGACAGCACCAGCGCGGCCATGGCGCCGAGCACCGAGCCGGTGACGAACCGCTGGGCCCGCAGCCAGAGCGGCCGCCGCGCCAGGAAGGTCGAGATGGCGCCCGCGCTGAGCACGATCAACCCGTTCACGGTGATGGCGATGCTGATCTGCACCGCGCCCAGGCAGAGGCTCTGCAGCCACACCCGCCCGTGCGCGGGCACCACGAACTGTGGAATGAGCGCCATGTACAGGATGGCGATCTTCGGATTCAGCAGATTGGTGACGAGACCCATGGTGAACAGTCGCCGCGTCGGATCCGCGGGCAGCTCCGTCGGCGTGAACAGCGAAACCCCGCCGGGCCGGAACGTCTTCCACGCCAGATGGAGCAGGTACACCGCCCCCGCCACCTTCAGCGTCAGGTACAGCGCCGGCACCATGGCGAACACCGCGGTGATCCCCGCGGTCGCCGCCGCCAGATACACCCCGAACCCGACCGCCACTCCCGCGAGCGACACCAGCCCGGCCCGCCGCCCCTGCGACACGGTCCGCGACACCAGATACATCATGTTCGGCCCCGGCGTGAGCACCAGCCCCAGCGCCGCCGCGGCCACCCCCAGCACCGCACTCGTCTCGATCACCCGGCCCATTCTCCGAGCCGCACCCACCCGCTGTCGCGGTCCACTCACCACCATCTGGACCCCGAACCCAGAGCCATCCGGCCCGGCCGGATCGGCGGCGTCGGTTCCCGAGGGTGAGAACGGCGTTCCGAAGTCCGGCGTCAGCGGACGACGTCGGCGGTGTGGCCCGCGCGCAGACGGCGGACACCCTCGGCGATGGTCTCCTCCTTCTTGCAGAAGGTGAAGCGCACCAGGTGGTTCCAGGCGGCCTTGTCGTCGGCGAAGACGCTCACCGGCACCGCGGCCACGCCGAGGCGTTCGGGCAGCTCCTTGCAGAAGGCATAGGCGTCGGTCGCGGCCAGCGGCGTGATGTCGGCGCACACGAAATAGGTGCCGTCACTGCGCTTCACCCCGAACCCGGCGTCGGCGAGCGCGGCCGAGAGCCGAAGTCGCTTCTCCGACAGCGTGTCCCGCAGCGCGGCCACCCACTGCTGCTCGGTGTTCAGTGCATGCGCGACCGCGGGCTGGAACGGACCGCCGCCGACGAAGGTGAGGAACTGCTTGGCGGCGAGCACCGCGTCCAGCAGCGGCGCGGGCGCGCAGGCCCAGCCGATCTTCCAGCCGGTGACGCTGAATGTCTTGGCGGCGCTGGAGATCACGATGGTGCGCTCGAACATGCCGGGCAGCGTGGACAGGCTGATGTGCTCGTGCCCGTCGTAGTAGAGGTGCTCGTACGCCTCGTCCGACATGACGTACAGGTCGTGTTCGATGGCGATGTCCGCGATGGCGGTGAGGTCGGCGCGCGAGAGCACGGTCCCGGTCGGGTTGTGCGGCGAATTCAGCAGCAGCAGCCGGGTTTTCGGGGTGATGGCGGCGCGCAGGCTGTCCAGGTCGAGGGCGAAGCCGTCGCCGTCGGGCACCAGCCGCGCGGTGCGGCGCCGCGCCCCGGCCAGCGCGATGGCGGCGGCGTAGGAGTCGTAGTAGGGCTCGATGAGCACCACGTCCTCGCCGGGTTCGACCAGTCCGAGCACGGTGGCCGCGATGGCCTCGGTGGCGCCGACGGTGACCAGCACCTGGGTGTCCGGGTCGTAGTGGGTGCCGTAGCGGCGGGCCCGGTCGGCGGCGATGGCCTGCCGCAGGACGGGCACGCCGCGGCCGGGCGGGTACTGGTTGAACCCGTCGGCGATGGCCTGCCGCGCCACCTCGAGCATGCCCGCGGGGCCGTCGCTGTCCGGGAAACCCTGACCGAGGTTGACCGCGCCGTGGCGCACGGCGAGCTCGGTCATCTCGGCGAAGATCGTCGACGCGAAGGGCTGCAGTCGGGCGACGGTGGGAATGCGCGGCATGTCCGGAGCCTAATCCATCGGCGAAAACGGCCCGCGACGGTGAGTTGCCTCACAGCGACGGGCCGCGGTTCACTGCGGCAGCCGGATACCCGTCAGCTTGGCGGGGTTCACCACGTCGTAGACGCCCCACACCCGGCCCTCGCGCACGGTGAAGGCGTACACGCGCTGCGGGTTCCCGGCGGACCCGTTCTCGGCCGGGATCGTGTGCGCGAGGATTCCCCACTGCCCGTTGACCAGCACCGGTTCGAGCTGCCGGGCGGGTCCGATGTGCTCGGCGTCGAAGAGCCCGAATCGGCGCCACAGGCCCAGCCAGAGGCGGACGTTCTTGTCCACGCCCGCAACCACATTGATGGCGGTGGACACGGCGCCGCCGCCGTCGCCCACGGTACGCACGTCCGGGTGCAGCGCGGCCACGATGGCGTCGACGTCGCCGCTGCCCAGCGCGGCGAGCAGTCGCTGCACCGCGGCATTGTGCTCGTCGTCGGTGACCGGGGCGGGCGCGGCCGCCACCGCCTTGCGGGCCCGGGTGGCCAGCTGTCGCGCGGAGTCCACGGAAATGCCCAGGATGTCGGCGATTTCGCTGAACGGCACCGAGAAGCCGTCGTGCAGCACGAATGCCACGCGCTGCGGCGGGGTCAGCGTGTCCAGCACCACGAGGGCGGCGAAGCGGAATTCCTGTTTGCGCACCACGGCCGCCAGCGGGTCCGGGGTGCTGGAGGGCGTCACCGCGCTGACCACCGGCTCCGGGAGCCATTGCCCCACATACTTTTCCCGCCGGACCGCGGCGCTGCGCAGCCGGTCCAGGCAGATGCGGCCGACCACCGTGGTGAGCCAGGCGCGCAGATCCTCGATCTCGGATTGGCGGGCCACCGCGAGCCGCAGCCAGCTCTCCTGTACCGCGTCCTCGGCGTCGCTGACGCTGCCGGTGAGCCGATAGGCCACCGAGAGCAGATGCGGCCGATGCGTTTCGAACAAGTCGGCAAGGAGAGCGGCAACCATCGGATCGATCCTACGGCCGGGCTCCGACAGCCTCCGCACCGCCCCGGTGGCCAGAACGCGCTGTGCCCGCGCACGTTTCCGTGACAGCATGACCGCATGGACGCGGAATTCCTCTCCGACGGCGTGGTCCGGCTGTCGCCGCCCGCAGTTTCCGACATCGACGCCATCACGGCCCTGTGTCAGGAACCGTCCATCGGCGCCTGGACCACCATGCCGGTTCCCTATCACCGCGCCGACGCGGAGAAGTTCATCTACGACATCGTCGGCCCGGGCTGGGCCACCCGCAGCCCCACCTGGGCGCTGCGCCGCGCCGCGGACGGGCCGGTGGTCGGCATGATCGGCCTGACCGTGCCCAATCGCCGCCGGGACGAGGACACCGCCGAGATCGGCTTCTGGCTCACCCCCGCCGCCCGCGGCGAGGGCCTGATGACCAGGGCCGCGCTCCTGGTCACCGCGGCGGGTCTGGATCCCGCCGGGCTGGCCTTCGAGCGGCTGGAGTGGCGCGCCTTCGTCGGCAATCACGCCTCCGCGGCGGTGGCCCGCCGCGCCGGCTACCACTACGAGGGACTGCTGCGCGGCGGCTCGCTCCAGCGCGGCGTCCGCCGCGACACCTGGGTGGCGGGCCGCCTGCGCGACGACCCCGCGACGCCCGGCCCGCACTGGCCCGAGGGTGTCTGACACACCCGGAAACAGGTTCGGCGCACACCCGCCGGACTGGGTGTGCGCCGAACACAGTGTGCACGCCGGACTCGTTCCGTGCGAGGTGAACTCGCGACGAGCGGGTGCTGGTCGGATGGCCGGGCCGGCTAGCCGCGGGCCTCGCGGCGGCGGGTGACGGCGTCGGCGAGCCGGTCGAGCTGGGCTGCGGTGGTGTCCCAGTCGATGCAGGCGTCGGTGATGGACTGCCCGTAGGTGAGCGCCTCCGGGTGGCCGAGGGTGAGGTCCTGGCGGCCCGCCACGATGAAGGACTCCATCATGAGACCGACCACGGTGTGCTCGCCCGCCGCGATGCGCTCGGCGAGATCGGTGACGACGTCGATCTGCTTGTTGTGGTCCTTGTTGGAGTTGCCGTGCGAGGCGTCCACGACCAGCCGCTGCGGCAGCGACGACTTCTCCAGGCGCAGCAGGGCTTCCGCGCAGGAGGCGGCGTCGAAGTTGGGGCCGTTGCTGCCGCCGCGCAGGATGACGTGGCAGTCCGGGTTGCCCGCGGTGCGGATGAGCGCGGAACGCCCGTCCAGGTCGGTGCCGGGGAAGACGTGCGAGGCGGCCGCGGCGCGCACGCCGTCCACCGCGACCTGCACGTCGCCGTCGGTGCCGTTCTTGATGCCGACCGGCATGGACAGCGCCGAGGACAGCTGCCGGTGCACCTGGCTGGCCGCGGTCCGCGCGCCGATCGCGCCGTAGGCGACCAGGTCCGCGATGTACTGCGGGGTGATCGGGTCCAGGAACTCGCACGCCACCGGCAGCCCCAGCGCGGTGATGTCGACCAGCAGGCGACGGCCCAGGTCCAGGCCGGTGTTGATGTCGAAGCTGCCGTCCAGGTGCGGGTCGTTGATGAGACCCTTCCAGCCCAGCGTGGTGCGCGGCTTCTCGAAGTAGACGCGCATCACCACGTGCAGCCGGTCGTCCAGCTCGGCGGCCTTGGCGGCGAGCCGGCGAGCGTAGTCCATGGCGGCGTCCGGATCGTGCACCGAGCACGGGCCGACGATCACCATCAGGCGGTCATCGGAGCCGTTGAGCACGTCGACGGTGGCCTTGCGGCCGGCGCGCACGGTGTCGGCGAGGGTGTCGTCGATCGGGTGGGCGGCACGGATCTCACGGGGCGACCGCAGCGGGCTCACACTGAGCGTGCGCTGATCGTCCAGATCGGCATGCCGTTCGAGATCGGCGGTGGTAGTCATGGGTTGGTTTCCTGTCCCAGGCCGACCCACGGAGAGTTGTTCGAAACCCCTTCGAGCCGGTCTGTTTTCGTCCGGCTCGGGGTGGAGGATGTCAGCGCAGGTTCACGCCGCGCGACCCACCCGGGGCCGGCTGGCTAAACCAGAAATACACACGCTGCATGCACCGGACTGTACCAGAGATCTCGTATCGTGCCTGTGGCGTGGAACACCATCGATGGGACCGGGATCTCACAGAATGGGACGGTCCAGGTCAGCGCAGGATGTAGTGCAGGATCACATCGTGCACGTGGCGGGTCTTCTCGTCGCCCCGGAACTCCACCTCGTAGGTGTGGTGCCCGGTGCTGATGGCGATGTGCCCGGAGGAGAAGAACTGTCCCGCGAACGACTTGTTGGTCAGGATGCTGACGCTCGAGATCCGCGCGTACGGGATGCTCGTGATGGCGATCTTCTTCCCGACGAACGAGTTGTCCTGGATGACGACCCGCCGGTCGGTGATCCCCAGGAATCCGGTGCCCACCCCGATGGCGTCGTACACGGCCAGGATCTGTTCACCCGGCAGCAGTCCCTGCTGGATCTTGTCGAGCTGGTCCCGCCGGTCGAATGGAATGCTCATCGGTGCTCCGGCCTCCGGATCAGCGGCGAACGAACGGATAGGTGACCTTGGTCAGTTGCTCGGACAGCTCCCACAGCCGCCGCGCCATCACCTCGTCCTTGGAGGCGGCGGTGGAGGTGCTGGGCCCGGGGTAGCCGCGCATGCCGCGCAGCCCGGTCGGGCCGTAGAAGCCACCCGGCTCGACCTCCGAGGTGGCGGCGAACAGCGTTGGCAGCGCGCCCATTTCGGCGCTCTGCGCGAACAGCCGGTTGCCGATGGACATGAGCGTGTCGTACAGGGATTCGGTGTGTCCCTGCAGCTCGGTGGCGGCGTAGCCGGGATGCGCGGCCACCGACACCTTGGTGGATCCGGCGGCCGTCAGGCGGCGCTGCAGTTCCCGCGCGAACATGAGATTGGCCAGCTTGGACTGCCCGTAGGCGGCCCAGCGCTGATAGGAGCGCCGCTCCCAGTTGAGATCCTCGAGGTCGATGCGGCCGATGGCGTGCATGCCGCTGGAGAGCGTGACCACCCGGTCGCGAATCTTGTCCAGCAGCAGCCCGGTCAACGCGAAATGACCGAGATGGTTTGTGCCGATCTGCATTTCGAAGCCGTCGGCGGTGCGCTTGAACGGCACCGCCATCACGCCCGCATTGTTGATCAGTACGTCGGCGCCGTCGACGGAGTCGGCGAACTCGTGGATCGAGGTCAGGTCGGCCAGATCCAGCCGGCGCACCTGGGCATTGGGGCCGATCTCGTCGGCGACGGCCCGCGCCTTGACCTCATTGCGGCACGCCATGATCACGCGCGCCCCGGCGCCGGCGAGCGCACGCGCGGTGACCGCGCCCAGCCCGCTGTTGGCGCCGGTCACGATGACCGTCCGGCCCGCCTGATCGGGGATGTCGGAGATGTCCCAACCACTCACGGGGTCGAGTCTAGGGGCGCGGCGGCGTGCTCGTCTGATCTCGGCGCGAACCGCTCCCGGATTCGGAATTTGCCGACGCCTGCCGAGGGTGCTCCGGCGCGTCACGTCCGCCTCGCCGTCGAACCCTGCGACCTGCCCGAGCGGTAGCGTCCGCGACCATGGACGCCCTGATACTCCCGGGTTTGCTGGGCGTTCTGGTGCCGATCCGACATTCTGGTGCCGATCTGACATTGTGACCGCCAGGGACACCGAGACCACCGTCACCGAGAGCGGCGGTGACGGATTCCCGGGTCGGATCCAGTACTGGCCGGCGGTCAGGACAGGGCGAGGACCTCGTCGTCGGACATGGCGGCCACCTCCAGGTAGAGGCGGGCCACCTCGTCCAGCCGGCCTGCCGCGCCGGCGCGCTCCTCACGATCCCGCAGGCGGCGGGCCAGTCCCGCGACCGTGCGGGCCGCGAAGAAGTCGGCGACCACGGTGTCCGGGGAATCCAGCCAATCCCGCACGCGCGCGACGACCGCGGTCGCCAGCACCGAATCGCCGCCGAGGGCGAAGAAGTCGTCGGTCACGCCGACCCGCTCGCGGCCCAGCACCGTGGCGACGATGTCGGCCACGGCGCGCTCGATATCGGTTCGGGGAGCGACGAATTCGCCGTCCCGCTCGCCCGCGGCCAGCAGGGTCGCGATGGCCTTGCGGTCCGGTTTGCCGTTCGAGGTGAAGGGCAGCTCGGCCAGCAGTTCGACCCGGGACGGAATCATGTAGGCGGGCAGCAGGTCCGCCGCGGCCGCCAGCAGGGCCGGGGCCTCGAGGGTGACGCCCTCGCCCGCCACCACGACCGCCGCGAGTTTCGGTGCGGCCGTGCCGATCACCGCCGCGATGGCGTGCCGCACGCCCGGCAGGGCGCGCAGGGCGCTCTCCACCTCGCCGAGTTCCACCCGATACCCGCGGATCTTGACCTGATGGTCGGCGCGGCCCAGGAACTCCAGGCAGCCGTCCGGCAGGTACCGCGCCAGATCGCCGGTGCGGTACCAGTTCAGGCCCTCGTGGGTGACGAACCGGTCGGCGGTCCGCTCGGCGTCGCCACGGTATCCGGCGGCCACGCCCGCCCCGCCGATCCACAGCTCGCCGGTGACCCAGTCCGGGCAGTCCTGCCCCGACGGCCCGACCACCCGGCATCGCACATTGCGGAGCGGAGTGCCGTACGGGACGGCCGACCACTCCTGCGGCACTTCGGCATTCACCACTTCACAGATGGTGGAGTGGATGGCGGTCTCGGTGGCCCCGCCCAATCCGGCGAACCGGCTGTCCGGGGCCACCGCGGCCAGCCGTCCGGGCAGCGCCACATCCACCCAGTCGCCGCCGAGAATGACCATGCGCACACTGTCCACAGGCTTCCCGGCGGCCGCCTCGAGCAGCATGTCCAGCAGGCTGGGGACACAGTTGACCACCGAAACCCGATGCCGCCGAATCATTTCGGCCCACCGTCCCGGCTCGCCGCGCTGTCCCTCATCCAGCGCGACGACCGCACCCCCGGCACTCAGCAGGCCGAAGATGTCGTAGACGGACAGGTCGAACTCCAGCGCCGACAGGGCGAGCGCCCGATCGTCGGCGCCGATCCAGAACCGCTCGTTGAGGTCGTCGATGGTGTTCATCGCCGCCCGGTGCGGCACCTCCACGCCCTTCGGCTGCCCCGTCGACCCCGACGTGAACAGCACATACGCGATGGCCTCCGGATCCGGAATCACGGCCTCGGCCAACGGTTCCGGATACCGCCGCGCCTCGGTCAGCGCCAGCGTCGGCACCCCGGTGACCTCCGCCCCGGCCGTCACCGCCGCCACCACGGCACCGATCCGCACGATCTCGTCCCGGCGCGCCGCGGGCTGATCGAACCCGATCGGCACGTACACGCCGCCGGCCGCGAGCACACCCGCGCTGGCCAGGATCTGATCGGGCCCCTTCGGCAACTGCACCGCGACCGCATCACCCGGCCGCACCCCCGCCGCACGCAACGCACCCGCCACCGCGAGCGCCTGCCCGGCCAGCGCGCCATAGGCCAGCACCCGTGCCACGGAGGCGGACGTATCCACGAGGTCGTCCTCCCAGATGACCGCGGGCGCATCCGGATTCGCGGCGGCGAACTCGAACAGCCCACTGTGCAGCGCCCGCCCGCTCACCGGACCATCGGTGGCATTCACCCGGGCGCGAACCACCGCCTGCTCCACCGGAATTCGCACCGCCGCCTCGGCATCCCACCCCGCGTCGCGGACCTCGACGTCGGGCTCGTCACTGCCCGCCAGGCGCAGGACGGCGTCGATGTAGCGGGTGAACATGGTCTCGACCATGGCGGGCGGGAAGGCGTCGGCGCGGACGTCCCAGTTCAGCAGCAGGCCGCCCCGGACCTCGGTGACCTGGGCATCGAGCAGCACCTGCGGGCCCTGGGAGATGATCCAGACCGGCTCGCCGAAGGTGGCGGTGACCTGGTCGGCGAAGAGTTCGCCGAGATTGATGGCGCTGGTGTAGACGATCGGGGCCAGCACCGGTTCGCCGCGCAGCCGGCCCAGGTCGCGCAGCACCTCGAGGCCGGTGTAGCCGGAATGCGCTCCGGCGGCGTGCAATTCACGCTGCAGGGCGCGGGCCCGGTCGGTGACGGTAGCCGGCTCGGTCACATCGACCTCCAGCAACACCGACGAGGTGAAGTCACCCACCACCCCGTCCACCTGCGGATGCACCGGTTCCCGATGGAACAGCGGCAGATTCAGCAGGAATCGCCGCTGCCCCGACCACCCGCCGATGGTCTCGGCGAACACCGACGCCAACGCCATCGCGGGGGTGATCCCCCGCGCATGCGCCGCCGCGAACATGCGCGCCTTGGCCTCCGGCGACAGCCACCGATGCAGCCGCACGGTGCGCGCCTGCTCCCGGACCTCGGCGGCGCCCGGCAGTTCCGGCGCACCCGGCAGATCCGCGAGCCGCCGCTGCCACCACTCGCGATCGGCGGCGTGTTCCGGTGCGGGACAGGCATGGTCGGCCAGGTACTGCCGGAACGTGTAGTGCTGTGGCGGCAGCTGCTCGCCGTGATAGAGCCGCGCCAGGTCGGCCACCAGGATCCGGTAGCTCATGGCGTCGGCCGCGAGCATGTCCACATCCAGGTGCAGCCGGGTGCGCCCGTCCGGCAGCAGGGTCAGCGCGATATCGACGACCTGACCCTCCTCCACGGCCATCAGCTGATGAGTCCGGCGCTCCCGCAACGCCGCCAGCGTCCGCTCCACCGATGCGGCGTCGGCCGCGCGTAGATCGGTGACACTCCAGACATCCCGGCCCGGCCGCTCCAGCGTCTGCTGGGTCCCGTCGGGCAGGAACCGCGTCCGCACCATCGGATGCCGCCGCACCAGCCCCTCGACCGCCGCCCGGAGCCGCTCCGGATCCACCCCGGCCCCGTCGAATTCGACATAGAGATGCGCCGCGACGGCCCCGAGCTCCTGACCCTCGCCCCGCCCGACCCAGTACGCGTGCTGCATCGGCGCCAGCCCGAACGGACTTCCGTCATCGGCCTTCTCGCTCGCGGCCGCAAGCACATCGTCCGCCGGGTCATTCGATTCCGCCCCGCCGAGCAGGCGGTGCCAGGCGGCGACGGTGGGCTCGGCGGCGAGTTGGGCGAAGTTGACGGCCAGGCCGCGTTTGCGCCAGGAACCGGCGAGTTTCATGGTGCGGATGGAGTCGAGGCCGAGCTCGATGAGGTCGGCGTGGTCGGGGACGGCGACCGGGTCGAGGCCGAGGTGGCCGGCGACGGCGGTGCGGATCTCGTCCCGGGCGATGCTCGCCGCTGACCCCTGGGGTGACTCCATTTCCGCTGGTACTCCTTGTTCGAGGGGAGGGGATGGCCGCTGCCGATCCGGAATTCGGATGTCGTTCGACAGCAGCCTAACCCATTGAGATAGGGTTGCCTAACCTATGCAAGGCCACCCTTACTAGCCAGAGGTCAGAGCTGTGACATCGACCGCATCCGCGGAGACATCGACCGCAAATCCCGCCACGGACCACCGCGCCGGCTTCGTCCCGTTCCCCGACGACCTGGCCGAGCGGTACCGGCGGGCCGGATATTGGGCGGGCCGGCCACTGGGCGAACTCCTGCGCGACGCGGCCCGGCGGTGGCCCGACCGACCGGCGCTGCTGGGCGGCACCGAGACCTCCTACGCGGCACTCGATCTGGCGGCCGACCGGATGGCGCACGGCTTCCTCGCCCTGGGCATCCGGCCCGGCGACCGGGCCGTCCTGCAGCTGCCCAATGTCCCCGAGTTCGTTCCGGTGCTGTTCGGCCTGCTGCGCGCCGGGATCATCCCCGTGCTCACCCTGCCCGCCCACCGGCGCGCCGAGATCGAGCATCTGGCAAGGCTTTCCGGCGCGGTCGCCTACGTGACAGCGGACCGGCTCGCCGACTTCGACTACCGCACCCTCGCCGCCGAGGTGAGCGCGCACGTCCCGGCCCTGCGGCACGTCCTGGTGCTGGGTGACCCCGGCCCGTTCACCGACCTGAATTCGATTCCCGCCGATGGTGATTCGCTGCCCGCGGTCGACGCCTCCGATATCGCGCTCATGCTGGTCTCCGGCGGCACCACCGGCCTGCCCAAGCTCATCGCCCGCACCCACGACGATTACGCCTACAACGCGAAGGCCAGCGCCGAGGTCTGCGAGCTCGGCCCGGACGACGTCTATCTCGCGACCCTCCCGGTCGCCCACAACTTCCCGCTGGCCTGCCCCGGCGTACTCGGCACGGTGGCCACCGGCGGCGCCATGGCCTTCGTCACCGACCCCAGCCCGGAGAGCGCCTTCGCCGCTATCGAACGCCACCGCGTCACCGTCACCGCCGTGGTGCCGCCGCTGGCCCAGCTCTGGTGCGCGGCAGTGGAGTGGGAGGACGCCGACCTGTCCTCGCTGCGCCTGCTCCAGGTCGGCGGCGCGAAACTGGCCGAGGTGAACGCCCGCGATGTCGTCCCCGCCCTGGGCGTGCGGCTGCAACAGGTGTTCGGCATGGCGGAGGGCCTGCTCAACTACACCCGCGCCGAGGACTCCGACGAACTGGTCTGCACCACCCAGGGCCGTCCCCTCGCCCCCGCCGACGAGGTCCGCGTGGTGGACGAGCAGGGCGACGACGTCGCCGACGGCGAGGAGGGCGAGCTGCTCACCCGCGGCCCCTACACTCTGCGGGGCTACTACCGTGCCCCCGAACACAATTCGCGCGCCTTCACCCCGGACGGCTACTACCGCAGCGGCGATCTGGTGCGCCGCCTGCCCAGCGGCCACCTGATCGTGTCGGGCCGCATCAAGGACGTCATCAATCGCGGCGGCGAGAACATCTCCTGTGACGAGCTCGAAGAACACCTGCTCGCCTATCCGGGCGTGCGGCACGCGGCCGCCGTGGGCCTGCCCGATCCGGCACTCGGCGAGAAGGTCGGCGTGGTCCTGGTGACCGCGGGCGACCTGCCGTCGCTGGCCGCGGTCAAGGCCTTCCTGACCGAACGCGGCCTGGCCACCTACAAGCTCCCGGATGTATTGCGGCAGGCCGACGTCCTGCCCGTCACCGCGGTCGGCAAAATCGACAAGAAGGCCCTCGCCGCGCGCTACTGAGCCACACGCCCTAGGGTTCAGCCATGGGCGGGTGGAACACATCGGACATTCCTGATCAGACCGGTCGGATCGTGATCGTCACCGGCGCGACCAGCGGCCTGGGCGAGGCCACCACGCGGGCCCTGGCCGCCGCCGGCGCCCAGGTGATCATGGCCTGCCGCAATGAGATCAAGGCGCAGGCCGTGGCCCGGACCATGCCCGGGACCGTGCAGATCCGCCAGCTCGACCTGGCCGACCTGGCCTCGGTGCGCGCCTTCGCCGCGGGCGTCGAGCGCGCCGATGTCCTCATCAACAACGCCGGGGTGATGGCGGTGCCGAAACAGCGCACCGCCGACGGCTTCGAATTGCAGATCGGCACCAACTATCTGGGCCACTTTGCGCTGACCGGCCTACTGCTGGACCGGATTTCGGAGCGGGTGGTGAACACCTCCAGCATCACCCACTTCATCGGCCGTATCGATCTGGAGGACCTGAACTGGGAGCGGCGCGCCTACTCCCGTTTCGGCGCGTACGCGCAGTCCAAGCTGGCGCTGCTGCTGTTCACCTACGAGCTGCAGCGGCGGCTGACGCTCACCGGCTCGCCCACGCTGTCGGTGGCCGCGCACCCGGGCTATGCCGCCACCGAGATCAGCTCGGAGACCCAGAACCTGCTGGAGCAGATCGTCGGGCTCGGCAATCGGCTGGTGGCCCAGAGCGCCGAGATGGGCGCTCTCCCAACGCTGTACGCCGCCACCGCCGCGGTCGAACCGGGCGGCTACTACGGACCGGACCGGTTCAACTGGCGCGGTCATCCCGCCGAGGTCGGCTCCAATGCCGCCTCCCACGACGAGAAGACCGCCCGGCAGCTCTGGGAGCTGTCCGAGCGGTTGACCGGGGTCGAGTTCGGCGTCTGACGCTCAGGCGCGCACCACGTACGGCGCGACGCTGCCGAGTTTCTCGCAGGTCTCCTCGAATTCGCGGTCGGGCCGGGACTGCCCGACCACACCCGCGCCCGCGCGCAGCCACGCGCCCGCACCGGTCTGGTAGACCGCGCGCAGCACCAGCGTCGCCTCCAGCGCACCGTCGGGCGAAACCGTCACCACCGCACCGGAATACAGGCCGCGCGGATCGTGGTCGAGGCGGAACACCGCATCGACGCCCGCGGCCTTGGGAATCCCGGAGGCGGTGACCGACGGGAACAGCATCTCCAGCGCGTCCCACGGGCTGCGGTCCGCCGCCAGCCGCCCGCGCACCGTGGAGGCCAGGTGCTGCACGCTGCCGCGCTCACGCACGGCCATGAAGTCCGAGACCGCGGTGGTGTCCGGCTCCGCCACGGCCGCGATCTCGGCGAACGAGGTCTGCACCGAAATGGCGTGCTCGACAATCTCCTTCGGATCCCGCACCAGGTCGGCGCGGGCGGCCAGATCGACCTCGTCGCCGCGCCCGAAGGCCCGGGTCCCGGCCAGCGGCTCGGTGGTGACCACCCGGTCCCCGTCCACGGCCGCGACGAGTTCCGGGCTGAAGCCCGCGGCCTCCAGCCCGCCCAGCCGCAGCAGGAACGAGCGCGCCGGGGTGTTGTGCACGCGGCCCAGCCGGTAGGTGGCCGGAATGTTCACCGCGAAGGGCAGTTCCACCTTCCGCGACAGAATCACCTTCTGGTACTTGCCGTCCCGGATCTCGGCGACGCCGGTGGCCACCCGGTCCCGGTAGCCCGTGGGATCCACGGTGACGTCGACGGGGTGCGCGACCGGCAGCGGCGTGTCCCGCGCGGCCGCGATCAGCGCGTGGATGTCGCCGGTCTCGGACGGCGTCGCACCCGACACCCGTACCCCCGAGGCGTCGATGCGTACCTCGATGCGCGGAATCATCAGGTGCGCCAGCGTCGCTCGCGGGTGCACGTGCGCGGTCGCGCACAGCGACCAGGCGCAGAACTCGAATCCGATCCACCCGAACGCATTCCGGCCGTCCAGCGGCAGTGCGGCCAGCGCGCCGTCGACGGCCTGCGCCGGATTCCCCGTCCACGGCCCGGCGGTGGTGCGCCCGTCCCAGCTCACCCGCAGTTCGTTCGCGTCCAGCTCGACGCCGCCCAGCGGGTCGGCCGCGAACACCCATTCGCCGGGCCGCTCGTACACCACGTATTCACCGAAGCGATCCGCCGCCGCCAGCGCGGTGACCGCCGCGACCGGATCGGTGACGTGTTCGCCCCACCGCTGCTCCCCCTCGAGCCGTACCCGTTCGTCAGCGACCGACACCAGACCTCCAAGGTTATGCTTACCTAACTCGATGAGTGAGGTTAGCATTACCTTTCCCAGAGCGGGGCGGGGTCGATCGCGACCTGCGTCACGACGCCGCCGCGCCGCCCCGAAACCCACGCCCCGACCGGGGAATTGCCCGACCTACCGACCGACGCCGCACGTTTGGGCTTCAATGGATCGCAGCGGCTCATGCGGAGGTAACCAGAATGCTCGATCATGACAGCCGGCTCCCCGAAGCCGCGCTCACCGCTCCGCAGTCCGTGGTCGCCCTGGTCGACGCCGCCTCCCCGGTAGAGCGCGCCCTCGTCGGACACTGGCTGGCCGAGGGCGGCATCACCCAGGAGTTCGGCACCGCCGCCCCCGTCACCCAGCTCGACCTCGACCCCGCGGCCGTCACCGCCCGGCTGGTCGGGCGCAGCGACGATCCGCTGGTGGTGCCGGTCCGGGTGCTGTGGCTGCCGCCCGAGCGAGACGGCGTGCGCCGCACCACCTTCAGCGACCTGCTCACCCTCACCAACCCCCGCAAACCCAACCGGCTCATGCAGCGGCGGCTGCTCAGCAAGGCCCCCGACCGGCACCTGGTGCTGACCGGGCAACCCGCTCGGCTCAGTGAGCTGCGCGCCAACAATCCCGGATCCGCCGGTGCGCCCGATGCTTTCGGGCGGGCCATCGTGCGCGCCGGCATCGTTGCCCTGGAACGCGCCGAACGCGCCGTCATCGGCGACCGGTACAAGGTGCCGCGGCTGGTGGTCGAGGAGATCCTGGACTCGCCCGAATTCCTGCGGCGGCTCGACGCCATCGCCGAGGAGACCGGCGTGCCCGCGCGCGAGGTGTACCGGCGGGCCGAGAAGGGCCTGCGCGAACTCGTCGCGGCACAGAGCCGGCTGGTGTCGGACCTGTTCACCCAGGCCATGCGGCCCGTGCACGCCTCCACCTGGAAGGTCGACGCCGACGAGTCCGGGCTGGACCGGCTGCGCTCGCTCAACCGGCGCTACCCGCTGGTCTTCCTGCCCTCGCACCGGTCCTACGTGGACGCCTTCGTGCTCGGGGACATCCTGGCGCGCAACGACTTTCCGCCCAACCACGTGGTCGGCGGAGCCAATCTGAAGTTCTGGCCGATCGGGCCCATCGCGCGGCGCACCGGAACCGTGTTCATCCGCCGCAGTTTCGGCGACGACGAGGTGTACAAGGCCGTCGTCGAGGAGTACTTCGCCTACCTGCTCACCAAACGCTTCAACCTGGAGTGGTACTTCGAGGGCGGGCGCACCCGCACCGGCAAACTCCGGCCGCCCCGCTACGGACTGCTGAACTACCTTGCGGCCGCGCTGCGTTCGAAGCGCATCGACGACGTCATGCTGGTGCCGGTATCCATCACCTACGAACGGCTCAACGAGATCGGGGCCATCGCCCTCGAACAGACCGGCGGCCGTAAACAACCCGAGGGCCTGACCTGGCTGGCCCGCTACGTGCGCAACCAGCAGCACTCGGCCGGGCGCGTGTACGTGCGCTTCGGGACCCCGCTCTCGGCCCGCGACCGGCTGGCCGTGAACGGCGATCCGCTGACGGTCCACCCGAATCCGCCGTCCGAGCGGACCCTCGAACTCGAGCACCTGGCCGTGCAGCGGCTGGCCTTCGAGGTCGCCGTCGGCATCAACGACGTCACCCCGATCACCGTCAACGCCCTCACCACCCTGGTGCTGCTGGGCGTGCACGAGCGCGCCCTCACCCGCGGCGAACTGCGCGCCGCCATCGCGCCCGTGCTCGGCTACATCCAGCGCCGGAACCTGCCCAGCGGCGAACTCGACGCGCTGCGCGACGATCACGGGCTGGCCGTGGTGCTCGAGCAGCTGACCGTCGCCACCGTGGTCACCGTGTACCGCGGCGGGCTGGAACCGGTGTACGCCATCAATGCCGGGGCGCACCTGGAGGCCGCGTTCTACCGCAACAGCGCCGTGCACTGGTTCGTCAACCGCGCCATCCTCGAACTGTCCATCCTCACCGCCGTCGAGGCGCCCGAGGGCGATCAGCTCCGGGTCGGCTGGGAGGCCGCCTTCCGGCTGCGCGACCTGCTCAAGTTCGAATTCTTCTTCCCGGAGCGGGCCGAATTCACCAGCCAGCTCACCGCGGAAATGCTGCTGGTGGATCACGACTGGCATCAGCGCACCGCCGCGGGCACCGTCGGCTCCGACATCCTGGCCCGGCTGGCCGAATCCGGGTTCATGATGGCGCACCGGGTGCTGCGCTCCTTCTTCGACGCGCAACTGGTGGTGGCCGAACGGCTGGCCGCCCGCGACCCGGTCGCCGAGGTCGACAAGAAGGCCCTCATCGACGAATGCCTGCAGGTCGGCAAGCAGATGCTGCTGCAACAGCGGCTGCACAGCCCCGAATCGGTGTCCTCCGAATTGTTCGGCAGCGCGATCAAACTCGCCGACAACCACGGCCTGCTCACCCCCTCCGACGATCCCGCCGATCTGGCCGCCCGCCGCAGCAGCTTCGCCGCCGAACTGCGCGCCATCGGCCAGCGCATCTCCCGGGCCGCCACCCTCGACCCCTCCAACCGCCTGGAAGCGCTGTGACACACCGGGTCCGGGGGATCGGCGCGGGCCGGCCCGCACTGCCGCTCCGGCCCGGCGTCGGCGTCACCCAGCGCCCGGTCGGCGCACAGGATCTCGGCGCGGCCCTCGAAGCCGTGCGCACCGGACCGCAAGGACCGCGCGTCGCAGCGATTTTCGACTTCGGCGGCACCGTCGTCCACGGATTCAACCCGCCGCCGCTGCCCCGGCGACTGCTGCGGCGCAGCAGCACCCAGGGCGCGCTCACCGCCACCCTGCTCGGCAGTATTCGCGGGGCGCGCAGCGAGGGCGAGTACGAGCGCTTCCTGCAATCGGTGATGTACATCTGGGCCGGGACAGCCGAGGACGAGCTGGCCCGACTCGGGCGACAGGCGTTCGCGCGCAGCGTGTACGGGCACATCTACCCGGAGGCCTGGCGGCTGGTGCGCGAACACGAGGCGGCCGGCCACACGCTGGTGCTGATCAGCTCGGTCACCTGCTACCAGGTGCGGCCGGTGGCCGAGGAACTCGGCGTCCCGCACGTGCTGTGCACCGCCATGGCCGTCCAGGACGGCGTGCTCACCGGGCACGTGGAGGGAAAGCCGCTGTGGCGCAACGGCAAAGCCGACGCCGTGCGCCGCTTCGCCATCACCCACGACATCGACCTCACCCAGAGCTGGGCCTACGCCGACAGCGCCGCCGACCTGCCGCTGCTGCAGACCGCCGGGCACCCGGTGGCGGTGAACCCGGATCCGCGCGTCGTGCTGGAGGCGGCCGAAAAGGATTGGCCGGTACTGCATTTCCGGCCCCGGCAAGCGCCCGGGGCCACCGACTACGCCCGCACCCTGGCCGGATTCACCGGTCTGCTGGGCGGGGCCCTGTTCGGCGTGGCCGCCAAGGCGCACACGAAACAGCGCCGCCAGATGGCGGATTCGATGATGACCTACGCCGCGGACACCACCCTGCGCGGCACCGGGGTGAAGGTCCGCGTGGTGGGCGCCGGGAACGCCCGCGCCCCACGCCCGGCCGTGTTCGTCTTCAACCACCAGAGTCAGTTCGACATCGTGGTGCTGGCCGAGGTGCTGGGCACCGGATTCACCGGCATCGCCAAGCGGGAGATCACCAAGAACCCGATCTTCGGTCCCCTCATGCGCTTCGTCGAGGTGACCTTCATCGACCGCGCGGACACCGCGGCCGCCAAGGCCGCGCTGGAACCGGTCGTCGACACCCTGCGCGGCGGACTGTCGGTCGTGATCGCGCCCGAGGGCACCCGATCCCTGACCCCGCGCATCGGGCCGTTCAAGAAGGGCGCGTTCCACATTGCCCGGCAGGCGGGCGTGCCGGTGATTCCGGTGGTGATCCGGAATGCCGGCGAAATAGCGTGGCGCAATTCGGCCGTGGTGCGCAAAGGCGTCGTGGACGTGGCCGTCCTACCGCCGATCGATGTCAGCGGCTGGGATCCGGCCGATATGGACGCCGAGGTGGAGCGGGTCCGGCAGTTGTTCGTGGATACGCTGCTCCACTGGCCCGAAAGCCGCCCCGGCAGTTAGTCAGACAGCGCGACCGAACAGCAGTTTCCACGGCATGGCCGCGGACTCCAGCTGCACCTTCAGGCTCATCTTGGACGCGCCCTTGGTGCGCTCCTCGAAACGGATCGGCACCTCGGCGATCGAAATGCCCTTCTTGACCGTCCGGTAGTTCATCTCGACCTGGAACGAATAGCCGTTGGACTTGATCGAGGCCACGTCGATGGCGCGCAGCGTGTCCGCCTTCCACGCCTTGAAACCGGCGGTCGCGTCCTTCACGCCCAGGCGCAGAATCATGTTCACGTAGAAGTTGGCCCAGGCCGACAGCGCCTTGCGATACCACTTCCACTCTGCCGCGGTGGAACCCCCGGGAACATAACGGGATCCGAGCACCACGCCGGCATCGGTGGACTCCAGCTTGTCCAGCATGGCCGGGATGACCTCGGCCGGGTGCGACAGGTCGGCGTCCATCTGAATGACCACGTCGGCGCCCTCGTCCAGCGCCCGGGTGATGCCGGCGATGTACGCCCGGCCCAGACCGTCCTTCTCGGTGCGGTGCAGCACGCCCACCACGTTCGGCAGGTCGGCGGCCAGCTTGTCGGCCACCTCACCCGTACCGTCGGGCGAATTGTCGTCCACCACCAGCACATGCAGGTCGGCCACCGGTAGCGCGGTCAGCCGCTCCACCGCCACCGGCAGGTTCTCCCGCTCGTTGTAGGTCGGCACCACCACGGTGACCTTCAAGGTTTACCCTCCCGCTCGGTCGTTTTCTGGCTACGAAACCGTACCTGGTCAACCTGAGTGCCTCGTGAGCGCACCGAACAGCGCGTCACCCCCGTCACTCCGGCGTCAGTCGTCCTCTTGGTCCGCGCGCCGATTTCGTTCCCGCACAATATCCAACGCCCGCTCCGCTGTCGCCTTATCCGGATAGGGCCCGATCCGATCGCCGACCCAGCAGGTCTTCCCCTGCTCCGCCTTCTGATGGGAGATGCAGTAATACCACTGGTTGTCCTCAGCCATGCGGTCCAGCATTGCACCAAGATCAGACCCACAGGTCGAAAAACACGCGGAGAACCCGGGAATGCGGAAAGACCCCGTCCGCGGGACGGGGTCTTCCAGATCCGGTGGCCAAGGCCGGGATCGAACCGGCGACCTTCCGCTTTTCAGGCGGACGCTCGTACCAACTGAGCTACCTGGCCGTAGGCACCCGATTCGAATGCCACGCTGTACCACTTCTTGCCATGCAAGGAGTCTTGCGACCCTGACGGGACTCGAACCCGCGACCTCCGCCGTGACAGGGCGGCGCGCTAACCAACTGCGCCACAGGGCCTTGCTCTTGCTCCTACAACGATGTTGCCATCGTTGTACCCCCTACGGGATTCGAACCCGCGCTACCGCCTTGAAAGGGCGGCGTCCTAGGCCGCTAGACGAAGGGGGCCCGCCGGATCTCTCCGGACCGTTTGCTCAACGGCTTCCGTTGGGAGCGGAGATAGCTTATGACAGGCTCCGCGTGATTCCCAAATCAGCTGGTCAGAGTCCCAAGTTGAGATCTTCGAGCCGGGCGGACACCCGCCAGCCGGTGCGGCGGAACTCCTCGGTCCACTCCGGTGTCGCGGTGGCTTCCACGATCACCTCGAGCGCCTCGGCGAACCGGGCCCGCAGATCCACCGGGCCCGCCAGCACATCGGAGATATAGCGCTGGCCCGCCAGCGCCGCCGCCAGGGTGCGGGTGAACCGGTCCGGATCCGAATCCGGGCGCAGTTGTTTGTGCTCGGTCGCTTTCACCGCGAGCTGCCGGATGGCGCGCCCGAGGATGCGGCCGCCGCCGGCCTGGATGTCGCGATAGAACTCCGGCTCGATGATGAGCCGGAACTCCGCCTGGATGATGATGTCGTTCTCCAGCCGCAGCGCGATCTCGTCGATCATGCCGTGCAGCACATCCAGCGGACCGAGATCAGTTCTGGCGAGCCACCTTTCGGTCGATGCCCGGTAGCGGTCGACCGCCGCCTCCAGCACCGCACGAGCCAGGTCCTCCTTGGAGTCGAAGTGAAAGTACATGGCCCCCTTGGTCGCCCGGGAACCTTCCAATATGCGGTTGAGCGAAGCAGCGGCATAGCCGCTCTTCCCGAACTCAACGGCGGCGGACCTGATGATCGCCGCGCGTGTCCGGCGGGCCCGCTCTTGCTGCCGTGCCATGCTCGAAACGCCTCCGAAGCTAGCTAACCGTCGCCGACCGCCGCGCGGCCTCGACGCAAAGTTACGTGTCTTTCAAATACTTCAAAACGGGCTTCGCCCGGAATTACCAAACTTTTGGTACGAAAAAGCGCGAAAAACTTGAAACACACCAACAGGTATAGTTTTTCCCGCCCGGGTGCACCACAGGGGGTGCGCACCCGGGCGTTCACGTTGTCCTGGTCCGCCTCCCCGCAGCTTCATCGTATTGGAGCCGCGATCGGCCAGACCGGTCGCGACACGTTCGGGCACATCAACGATAAGCCGAATCCCGTGCCGCCGGGGCAATCCCGGTTCCTCGGGAATTCACCAGTCGGTCACCGTACCCGGAAAGCGCACCCAGCGTGAGGTGTACCGGAAAGTCAGTTAGCCAGCACACCCCCTATCGAATGCCGCAATTCCCCAGCAATCGTATGGATGATTGGTTCGAATCGACGAATTCGCCCATATCCCACCGATGTTCAGCCGGCCGATCGCCGCCGCGCGCGCTGTCCACACCGACACCGCATCGCCGCCGAGCCGCCGCCCCCACGCCCGCGCCGACTCCGACCGGTTTCCACCCCCCGCTCCAAATAGCTTGCCACACATCACCATTGGATGATATTCACACTCCAGCGCAACGAAACAAACTGAGTGGCAAGGCGATTGCCGGACCCCTCGGCACCGGCAATCAGCGCCCGCTTACCGGGCCGTCCGGAACCCATCGGGCAATGGACACGGCGAAACCACACCGCCACCCCACCCCGCCCACACTCCGCGCCGACCCCGGCCCACCCCCGGGTCCACCTTCTCGCGGTGCCGCACCGACCGGTCCGCACCCTCACAGGGCCACATCGTCCCCCCAACCGACCGCCTCGGCTCCCCGAGCCCCGCCGATCGGCACGGCCCGTCACCCCAACGGCACACGGCGTCATTCCCCCACCCGGACGCGACCGATCCCCGCGGTCCCCCGCCGCGCCCCCGCGCCGCACCGGCCCGGACCCCGACGGCGCATCGTGACCTGCGCAAATATCGTCTGCCAGAGCGCAATCGGATACTCGTTTAACACTTATGGGGTCGGCCCATTAAACTGACCTCCCGCACGCCCCTATAGCTCAGTTGGTAGAGCTACGGACTTTTAATCCGCAGGTCCCAGGTTCGAGCCCTGGTGGGGGCACTCCCATGCGAGGGGCCCGGAACGATACCTCCGGGCCCCTCGCCACATCCGCGAATCTGTAGCAATCCGTCCGGACTTCACCTACCGTGGCCGGAGCAGAGCTTTTCCCGGGAACCATCACCACAGGCGGAGTTCATGACTTCCTTCGATGACCTGCTCTCCCATGTCCCGGTCGCCCAGATCGCCGAGCGGCTCGGCGTCGACGAGGCGACCGCGAAGACGGCGATCGATGCGGCCGTCCCCGTGCTACTCGGCGGCTTCCAGGCACAGGCCGGCAACCCCGAGGTCGGACTGAATCTGGAGAACGAAGTCGCCGGCCAGCCGCACGGCCTGCTCGACGGCGGTGTCGACATGAGCCAGGTGGACATCGCCAACGGCAGCCAGATCGTCGATCAGACCTTCGGCGCCGACAAGAACACGGTGATCAGCGCTCTCGGTAATGTCGGCGGCAACAACATCAGCCAGGACCTGATGAGCAAGCTGCTCCCCATGCTCGCGCCGATCGTGCTGGCCTACCTCGGCAAGAAGGCCCTGGGCGGGGGCGACGGCACGGCCGGCCAGTCCGGCGGGATCGGTGATCTGCTCGGCAGTCTGCTCGGCGGCGCCACCGGTGGAAACAGTGGCGGCGGTCTGGGCGACATACTCGGCAAGGCGGTCGGCCAGAACGCGGGCAGCGTGCTCGGCAAGGTGCTGGGCGGGCTACTGGGTAAGAAGTAATCGGGCATCTCGACCGGATGCGCGGCTAACGAACCACGGCCCACGGCGATACACCCGTCGCTGCGGGCCGCTTGTCATATGACATCTCTCACCTACGCCGCAATGGCGCACATGTGAGTTTCACATCACCCTACGGTCACGTAAGGTATGGGCGCGGCGGCAGGCCGGCGAGGGTACGACAGCACGACGCACGACACGAAGGGCACACGTATGGCAAAGGATCTGACTCAACTCGAGCTGCTGACGGAGTTGGAGCCGGTTGCCGAGGAGAACGTCAATCGCCACCTCTCCCTGGCCAAGGAATGGCACCCGCACGACTACGTGCCGTGGGACGAAGGTCGAAACTTCGCCGCCATGGGTGGTGTCGACTGGGATCCGGAACAGTCGAAACTGAGCGAGGTCGCCAAGGCGGCCATGATCACCAACCTGCTCACCGAGGACAATCTGCCGTCCTACCACCGTGAGATCGCCGAGAACTTCTCGCAGGACGGGGCCTGGGGCACCTGGGTCGGTCGCTGGACCGCCGAGGAGAACCGGCACGGCATCGTCATGCGCGACTACCTGGTCGTGACCCGCGGCGTCGACCCGGTCGCCCTCGAGCAGGCCCGCATGATCCACATGACCAACGGGTTCGCCTCGCCCACCGAGGAACTCGAGCAGCTGTCGAACAATGCCGGATTCCTCTACTCGGTCGCGTACGTGACCTTCCAGGAGCTGGCCACCCGCGTCTCGCACCGCAACACCGGCCGCGTCTGCGACGACCCGATCGCCGACCGCATGCTGCAGCGCATCGCCGCCGACGAGAACCTGCACATGATCTTCTACCGCAACATGTGCGGTGCTGCCCTCGACCTGTCGCCCGACCAGACCCTCGAGGCCATCACCCTCATCCTGGAGAACTTCCAGATGCCCGGCGCCGGTATGCCCAACTTCCGCCGCAACGGCGTGCTGATGGCCAAGCACGGCATCTACGACCTGCGCCAGCACCTCGAAGAGGTGGTGAACCCGGTGCTCAAGAAGTGGCGGATCTTCGAGCGCGACGACTTCACCGCGCGCGGCGAGGAGATCCGGGAGCGCCTGGGCACCTTCCTCGAGAGGCTGGGCAAGGACGTCGTGAAGTTCGAGGAGCAGCGCGACCGCATGCTGGCCCGTGAGGCCGCCAAGCGCGAGAAGGAGCTGGCCGCCACCGGCAGCTAGCGACTGCGGCTGCGGCCCGGACCCTCGAGCGAATAAGCCACGGCCCCTCCGGATTTCGATCCGGAGGGGCCGTTTCGCGCCCTGCGCGCGACTCACAGCAAGCTCACCGGGATTCCGCAGCCGATCCGGGCCCGCGGGCCCGATCATGACTGCATGAGCCTCGACACCCGGGTCCGCACGGCGAATGTGGTGCTGCTGCACGGGCAACCGGGCGATCGGTCCGACTGGGACGCGGTGACCGCCCGGCTGCCCGGATCGCTCACCGCGCTGGCCTTGGACCGCCCCGGATACGGTGACAATCCGGAACCGGCGGGATCCATCGAGGACAATGCCCGCTGGCTGCTCGACCGGCTCGACCACGAGGGCATCGACAGTGCCGTCCTGGCCGGACATTCGTACGGTGGGGCGGTCGCGCTGGCGGCCGCGACGCTCGCGCCGCACCGGGTGCGCGGATTGGTACTGGTCTCCAGCGTGGGGCCGGGCTGCCTGACCGCCTGGGACGAACTGCTCGCCGCACCGTACGCCGGCACCGCACTCGCACTGACCGCGTGGTCGGTGCTGCCGTGGCTGGCGCGCAAGGGCCTCGAGCACAGCCCGGCCGGGACCGCCGCCGGGACCGCGCTCGCGCTGCTCGCCGGCGTGCACCACCGGCACGGTCCGGTGTGGCGCAGTTTCCTGACCGAACAGCGGGAAATGTTCGACACGCTGGACCGGTGGACGGCGCGGCTCGCGGACATCCGCGTGCCGGCCTTGATCCTCGCCGACCCCGCCGATAAGGTCGTGCCGATCTCCACCTCCCACGCACTGTGCGAGCAGTTGCCTTGTGCCCGAATCGATCTGATCAGTGGGGGTGGCCACCATCTGCCACGACGGCTGCCCGGCCCCGTGGCCGCCCGGATAGGTGACTTTGTCGACTCGTTGGACTGAACCGATGCGCGGCACCCTGCTGGCCGTGCGGGAACGCGCGCTCACCCAGTTCCATACCGAGCGCCGGCATCCCGCCCCCAGCCCGATCGAGCCCGGACGGCCGCTGTGGCGGCAGGTCGCGGGCGAGGTGCGCTGGTCGTTCACCCCGCCCGCGCTGTGGCTCGAGGGGGTCGGCGCGAATGTGGTGCTGTCCGGGCTCTTTCTGCTGATCTCGCCGCTCACCCTGCACAAGCACGGCTGGGTGGTGCTGGTCGGCGTCTACTTCGCGACCTTCGTGCTCGCCGACGTCACCACCACGAATGTGCTCGGCGTGGACGCCGACCGGACCCGGCTGAGCCTGGCGGCCGGGGTGCCGGTGCAGCGCATCCTGGTGGTCAAGAACCTCGCGCTGCTGATCATCGTGGGACTGCCGACGCTGCTGGCCACGGCCGTGCTCACCGCCAAGACCAGCGCGCATCCGATGCAGCGTGCCGGGGTTTCGGTCGCCGATGTGGCGCTGCCGATCCTGGCCTGGCTCGGGGTGGGCAATGTCGTGTCGGCGCTGCTCGCGGTGCCGCCCCGCGCGCTCGGGCAGCGCTGGGCGGCGCGCCGGGACTGGCGCAGCACGCTGCCCTGGCTGACCCACCTGGTCCTGCCGTACGGGCTCTACTACTTCGTCGCGCCGATCGACGGCGAACAGCGCGCCATCCTCGGCTACCACCTGGGCCGCGCGATGCCGGGCGATCTGCGCAGTGCGATCCACCTCGGGGTCGGGCTCACGGTGTGGCTGGTCGGCACGATGCTCGCGGTCGCCGTGGTGCGCCGCCGCGGCCTGCGCATGTGGTGACCCGTGTGACCGGGGGCACTGCAGGCGGTACGCGGCTCTGGCCGCGAGCGCACGGATGAGAGACTGGACGACGTGACTGCCTCGCTCGAAGCCCCCAAGACCGAGCTGCGGATCGGGCCCTACCCGCTCGATCCGCCGGTCGTGCTGGCCCCGATGGCGGGCATCACCAATGTCGCCTTCCGCACCCTGTGCCGCGAATTCGGCAGCGCCACTTCGCTGTACGTGTGCGAGATGATCACCGCCCGCGCCATCGTGGAGCGCAACGAGAAGACGCTGAACATGATGGCCTTCGGGCCGGACGAGTCGCCGCGGTCCATGCAGCTCTACGGCGTCGACCCCAAGACCCTGGGCGAGGCGGTGCGCATCGTCGTCGGCGAAGGCTGGGCCGACCACATCGACATGAACCTGGGCTGCCCGGTGCGCAAGGTCACCCGCCTCGGCGGCGGGTCGGCGCTGCCCTACAAGCGGCGGCTGTTCCGCGAGATCGTGCGCGAAATGGTCGCGGCCGCAGGCGATGTGCCGGTCACCTTCAAGTTCCGCATCGGCATCGACGACGAGCACCACACCTACCTCGACACCGGCCGCATCGCCGAAGCCGAAGGCGCCGCGGCGGTTTCGCTGCACGCCCGCACGGCCGCGCAGCTGTACTCCGGGCAGGCGGACTGGTCCGCCATCGCCCGGCTCAAGGAGACCGTGACCAGCATCCCGGTGCTGGGCAACGGCGATATCTTCACCGCCGACGACGCCCTGCGCATGATGGCCGAGACCGGCTGCGACGGCGTGGTCGTGGGCCGCGGCTGCCTGGGCCGGCCCTGGCTGTTCGCGGAGCTGAGCGCCGCCCTGCGCGGCGAGCCGATTCCGGAGGGCCCCACCCTCGGCAAGGTCGGCGAGATCCTCTACCGGCACGCCGCGCTGCTCGTCGAGCACGACGGCGAGGACAAGGCCATGCGCGATATCCGCAAGCACATGGCCTGGTACCTGATGGGCTTCCCGGTGGGGTCGGCGCTGCGCCGGCAGTTCGCCACCGTGACCAGCCTGGCGCAGATCGCGGATCTGGTCGGGCAGCTGGAGCCGGACGTGCCGTTCCCGGCCGACGCGCTCGGCCCGCGCGGGCGCCAGGGTTCCCCGCAGACCAAGGTGGCCCTGCCCGACGGCTGGCTCGACGATCCCGAGGACGCGACCGTGCCCACCGCGGCCGACGTCATGCACAGCGGCGGCTGATCGCTCCCTGTTTCGAGTTCGATCCGATCACCACCCGGCGCAGCTCCCGGGCGTTGCGGTGACTCCCTGTCACACTTTGCGAAGCGTGCCCACCCGGGTGTGCGACATACCCGACAAAGCGGAGAAAACGGCCCCACCTGCGGTGGACATACGTTCGAGTGGTTCGTCGTGGCGAAATCGTTATCATGGCCCTCGGCATCAAGAGCAAAGTGAGGTTCGTTGGTGGGTGACGATCGGTACGGGCGTACGCCACGACCCGGAGGTCGCGCCCCCTGGGAGCGCTACCCCGCGGACGGGGACGATCCGGCGGGCACCGGCCGCCGCTCCCGGCACACCGACGACGCCGAACCCGCTGCCGCCGCACCCATTTCGGTCCAGGACCTGGTCGAGCGCGTGGACAGCGAACGCCAGACCCGGCGCCGGCGCCGCGCCGAACCGGAGACTCCGAACGAACCCGAAGCCGAGGCGAGCCGCGAAACCCCCGGGCCGAACGGCTCGGCACCCGTGCCGCCGCAACCGGCAGCCCCACCGGCTCCCGTGCCCGCCACCGGATCACAGCCGGCGGCCTCGACCGGCGCGCAGCCCGCGGTGAGCACCGGGTCCCAGCGCACTGTGCGCGACACCAGCCACCTACGCCGGGTCGCGAACGCACCCGGCAATCGCGGCGCGCGCCCGGCCGACCCGACCGCGGATCCGGTCACCGTGGAACTACCCCCGGTCACCGATACCGCGCCGCCACCGGCCGCACCCGGCGCGGCCGCCCGCGCCCGGGCGCTGCTCGCGCGAAAGGTCAAGTCGCCCGCCGACTATCCGACCACCGCGCTCCCGGCAGCCGTGGGACCCGCACCGGCCAAATGGGTTTCGAGCACGCGCCGCCGCCGCAACCGGCGGCTGCAGCTGGCCGGCCGCGCCACGCTCGCCCTCGTCGCCGTCATCGCGCTCATCGTGACCGGCACCGGCTGGAGCTACCTGCGCGCCAAGGACAACAATTTCCAGCAGGTTTCCGCACTCGACGACAACTCACCCGACATCGTCGACGCCGACGGCCAGACCGGTGACGAGAATTTCCTCATTGTCGGCACCGACACCCGCGCCGGCGCCAACGGCAGCCTCGGCGCGGGCAGCGTGGACGACGCCGAGGGCGCACGCTCCGACACCGTCATGCTGGTCAACATCCCGGCCAACCGGTCCCGCGTGGTCGCCGTCTCCTTTCCCCGCGACCTGGACGTTTCCCGCCCGGTCTGCGAGGGCTGGGACAACGACAAGGCCGCCTACAGCAGCGAGAAGTTCCCCGCCGCCGACGGCGACAAGCTCAATGCCACCTACGCCCTCGGCGGGCCCAAGTGCCTGACCAAGGTGATCACCAAACTGTCCGGCCTGAAGATCAACCACTTCGTCGGCATCGACTTCTCCGGCTTCGAATCCATGGTCAACGTGGTCGGCGGCGTCGAGGTGTGCACCACCAAGCCGCTCGTCGACGAGATCCTCGGCACCGTGCTCACCACGCCGGGCAAGCAGGTCGTGAACGGCTCCACCGCACTGGACTACGTGCGCGCCCGGCACGTGTACGGCGAGGAACGCAGCGACTACGACCGCATCAACCGGCAGCAGCGGTTCCTGTCCTCGCTGCTGCGCAGTGCGCTGTCGAGCAAGGTGCTCTTCGATCCGGGCAAGCTCAACGGCTTCATCGATGCCTTCGCCAAGCACTCCTTCATGGACAACGTCACCACCAAAGACCTGCTGACACTGGGCCGTTCGATGCAGAAGATGCAGGCCGGGGCCATCACCTTCCTGACCGTCCCCACCGCGGGCACCACCTCCTACGGCAACGAGATCCCGCGCGAATCGGATATCAAGGCCATCTTCCGCGCCATCATCGACGACCAGCCGCTGCCCGGCGAGAAGCAGACCGACCCGCCGCCCAGCGCCAGCGCCGCGCCCGTGGCCAAGCCCAAGCTGGCTGCGGTGGATCCGAGCACCTTCTCGGTGCAGGTGTCCAACGGCTCGGGCCAGGCGGGCATCGCGAGCACCACGGCGACCAAGCTGGCCGCGCAGGGCTTCCAGATCTACAGCACCGGCAACTACGCCGACGGCACCTCACCCAGGACCAAGGTCCGCTATTCCAGCGGCCACGAGGCCGAGGCAGGGACGGTGGCCAGCGCCATTCCGGGCGCCATCCTGGAACCGGCGGGCGGGCTGGGCAGCATTGTCGAAGTGGTCGCCGGTTCCGATTTCACCGGCACCGTGAAGGCGCCCACCGCCTTCGGGCAGCCGCTGCCCGACACACCGAGCGACTCCGGCGGCCCCAGTGCGGCTCCGGTCACACTTCCGTCTGATCTCGAGCACGTCAACGCCGCCGACGACCTGTGTAAGTGACCGCGCGTCCCGCTGGCCGGAACTGCGGCATCGGCGCTGGAACCGACCGGCACCGACGGTTAACCCGCAGTTGGTGACTTGGTCAGCGGTCGGCACTAATGTCTTGAATCATGCGTGTCATCTACAACGAACAAATGGCCGAGCTCGCCGATCTGCTCGGCGGCATGGCCGGGCTCGCCGGATCGGCGATGGAGCGGGCCACCCAGTCCCTGCTCACCGCCGATCTCGAGCTCGCGGAGCAGGTGATCACCGAATACGACCGCATCGCCGAGATGATCCAGCTGGCCGAGGAGAAGGCCTTCGCGCTGCTGGCCCTGCAGGCCCCCGTCGCCGGTGATCTGCGGCAGGTGGTCAGCGCCATTCAGATCGTCGCCGATGTGAACCGGATGGGCGTGCTGGCGCTGCACGTGGCCAAGATGACCCGGCGGCGCTTCCCGGCGCACGCCGTGCCGGAGGCCGTCAACAGCTACTTCGCCGAGATGGGCCGGGTCGCGGTCAAGATGGGCGCCACCGCCAAGGAGGTGCTGGAGTCCCGCGATCCCGAGCGGGCCGCCAAGCTCACCGACGACGACGAGGCGATGGACGACCTGCGCAAGCACCTGTTCACGCTGATCATGGACCGCGACTGGCAGTTCGGCGTGGCGGCGGCCGTGGACGTGGCGCTGCTGGGCCGCTACTACGAGCGCTTCGCCGACCACGCCGTCGAAATCGGGCGTCGCGTGGTGTTCCTGGTCACCGGCGTGCTGCCGCCCGACCCGGATTCCGAGAAGGAAAGCATCTAGGACGACGAGCGAGAGAGTTCCGGGGCGACCCGGAACTCCCTCGATTCGGTGCGGGTCAGTCCTCGCCGGACTCGCGCCAGCCCATCAGGATCGATCGACCCCGTTCGGGGCGCCACGGGAGCGTCGCGGCCACGATGACCGCACACACCACCAGGGTGCCGACCGCGACATAGGACGCGGCCTCGGCGCCCTGCATGGCCGCGACCTTCATGGCGTGGATCAGATCCGCCTTCGCCTGCGCCAGTAGCGGATTCACCGGCGCCTTCACGATCCCGATGATGCTGATGGGCGTATTGCCCGCCAGTTCCTTCTGCTGCGCGTTCATGATCTGCGCGGGAATCGCGTCGATCCGGCCGCCGATCTTCCCGGCGTAGACCGAGGTCATGATCGAGCCCAGCAGGGCCACCCCGAGCGCGCCGCCCACCTCACGCGTGGTGTCGTTGACCGCCGAGCCCGCCCCCGCCTCCTCGAGCGGCACCGCGCCCATGATCGATTCGGTCGCCGGCCCCTGCACCACCGCGAAGCCCAGGCCCATCAGGATCATGGACACCACAACCGGTCCCAGATAAGGGGTTTCGACGGTGGTCCGGCCCGCGATGTACATGGCCACCGCCAGGATCAGCAGCCCGGACACCAGCATGGCCGTGGTGCCCACCCGCTGCGCCAGCATGGTCGCGATGGGCGCGCCGAAGCCCACCGCCACCGCGAAAGGCAGTGAGTGGATGCCGAATTCGAGCGGCGAGAGCTCCTTCACGCCCTGGAAGTACTGGGTGATCAGGAACAGGAAGCCGAACGCCGAGAAGTAGGACACCGTGATGGCCAGCGACGGCAGCGCGAAGCGGCGATTGCGGAACAGCCGCATGTTCAGTACCGGTGCGGGCACCCGCAGCTCCCAGCCCACGAACGCGGCCAGCAGGGCGATCGAAAGCAGGTAGCCCGCAAGGCTTTCGGTCGCGAACCAGCCGTGCTTGGGGGCCTCGATGATGGACCACACCAGCGCGGTCACCCCGGCCAGGGACAGCAGGATGCCGATCCGGTCGAGCCGATCCACCTGGTCGGCACGGGATTCCGGCACGGTGGCCAGCACCGCCCCGATACCCATCAGCGCCACGGGGACATTGATCCAGAACACCGAGTGCCAGGAGAAGTACTCGAGCAGCCAGCCGCCCACGGTTGGGCCGATGGCGACGGCGATACCGGCCATGGCCGTCCACAGCGCGATGGCGGCGGCGCGTTCGCGGGCCGCGGTGAAGATATTGGTGATGAGCGCCAGCGTGGCCGGGAAGACCACGGCCGCGAACACGCCCATGCCGGCGCGCGCCGCGATGACCTGTCCGAGGCCGGAGGAGAGTGCGCCGGCCGCGGACATGACCGCGACGCCGCCGAGTCCGATGATCATGAACAGCCGTCGCCCGAACCGGTCGCCGAGGTGCCCCATGGCGAGCAGCAGGCCGGAGAAGGCCAGGGTGAACGCGTCCACGATCCATTGCAGGCCGCTCATGTCGGCCTGCAGCTGCACGGCCATGGACGGCAGGGCCACATTGACCAGCGTGTTGTCCAGGACCACCAGCAATTCCGCGAGACAGATGGCAATCAGGGCCGCCACCTTGGCCCGCTGCGGCAGTTCCGCCGCGGCCTGTCCGGATCCCGGGCTCGCCGTTGAGACGGTCATCCGACACCTCCTTACTAAACCGATCGGTTTACCAACGGGGTCAGGCTAACTGTTACCGACAGTTGCACACAATGGCACGCTCAGGAGATATGACCTACGACACGTTCCGGCCTGAGCCACGACAAAAGAAGAAGCGGCCCAGCCTGCAAGAGCCGGACCGCTTCCTGACGCCGAATGGTTCGTGACAACTGATTTCATGCCGACCGGGGTAACTCCCCGGGTACCCCCTGAATTGGTTCGGCGACCAACCGGCGGCACGCGTACACGACCGCCCACGGCTCTCAGCCGTGCGCTGAAGGCACGGAGAGGCGGGCGAGTCTGTTTTCTAGCCGAAGCGACCCGAGATGTAGTCCTCGGTCTGCTTCTGCGACGGGTTGGAGAAGATCTTCTCCGTCTCGTCGATCTCGATGAGCTTGCCCGGCTTGCCCTGCGCCTCCAGATTGAAGAACGCGGTCTGGTCACTCACACGCGCGGCCTGCTGCATGTTGTGGGTGACGATGACGATGGTGAACTCCTTCTTCAGCTCGGTGATCAGATCCTCGATCGCGAGCGTGGAGATGGGGTCCAGCGCCGAACACGGCTCGTCCATGAGCAGCACGTCCGGCGACACCGCGATGGCGCGGGCGATGCACAGACGCTGCTGCTGACCACCGGACAGGCCGCCGCCCGGCTTGTCGAGGCGGTCCTTGACCTCGTTCCAGAGGTTCGCGCCGCGCAGCGACTGCTCGGCCACCTCGTCCAGCTGGGACTTGTTGCGAATGCCCTGCAGCTTCAGGCCCGCCACCACATTGTCGCGAATCGACATGGTGGGGAACGGGTTCGGCCGCTGGAACACCATGCCGATGGTGCGGCGCACGCCGACCGGATCGACCTGGGCGCCGTAGATGTCCTCGCCGTCGAGCAGCACCGCGCCCTCGACGCGGGCCTCCGGGGTCACCTCGTGCATGCGGTTGAGCGCGCGCAGCACGGTCGACTTGCCACAACCGGACGGACCGATGAACGCGGTCACGCTGCGCGGCAGCACCGTCAGCCCGACATTGGCGACCGCATGGAACTTGCCGTAGTAGATATTGAGGTCTTTGACGTCAATTCGCTTGGCCATCAGTCTTTCCTTCTATCGGTTCCGCGTCAGCAGCTTGTTGACCGCCGCGGCGGCGAGGTACAGCAGCGCGATGATCAGGATCAGGGTCAGCGCCGCACCCCAGATGCGCTCGCGGCCGGCGGGCTCCGGATTCGACAGCTCCTGGTACATCAGCAGCGGAAGCGAGGCCATATTGCCGTTGAAGACATCGAAGTTGATGGCCTTCGAGTAACCGACCAGCACCAGCACCGGCGCGGTCTCACCCATGACGCGGGCGACGGCCAGCAGCATGCCCGAGATCATGCCCGGCGCGGCGGTCGGAATCACGATCCGCACAATGGTTTTCCACTTCGGAATGCCGAGAGCGTAAGAGGCTTCCCGCAATTCGTCCGGAACCAGCTTGAGCATCTCCTCGGTGCTGCGCACCACCACCGGCAGCATGAGCAGCACCAGGGCCAGCGACACCGCGAAGGCGCTCTGCGGGTTGCCGAAGGTGGCGATCCACAGCGCGAAGATGAACAGCGCGGCCACGATCGAGGGCACACCGGCCAGGATGTCCACCATGAAGGTGGTGGTCTTGGCCAGCCAGCCCCGGCCGTACTCGACCAGGAAGACGGCGGCCATGATGCCGAGCGGCACCGCGATGATCGCGGCGATGCCCGACTGCACGATGGTGCCGTAGATGGCGTGGTAGACACCGCCGGCGTGCTGATCGGGCAGCACACCGTTCTGCGACTTGGTCCACCAGTCGATATTGGCGACGGCCTTCGCGCCCTTCTGGAACACCACGTACAGCACCCAGAGCAGCGGCACCAGGGCCAGGCCGAAGCACAGCCAGACCAGGCCGGTGGCGACATTGTTCTTGAGCCGGCGGGCGACGCTGACATGCCGGAAGGTCGGCGCCTTGATCGGCTTGTCGAGTGTGGTGGTCATCCGTTGACCTTCCCGCCGGCCGCCAGCCGAGCCAGTGCGTTGACGACGAACGTCAGAGCGAACAACACGAAACCGGCGGCGATGTAGGCGCCGGTCGGCAGCTTCGAGCTGAATTCCGAAGCGGCCGAGGCGATCTTGGAGGCGAAGGTGTAGCCGCCGTCGAACAGCGACCAGTGGCCGGCCTTGGTCGAGGTGCGCAGCACGATCAGGACCGCGATGGTCTCACCGAGCGCGCGACCCAGGCCGAGCATGGAACCGGCGATCACGCCCGAGCGGCCGAACGGCAGCACGGTCAGGCGCACCACTTCCCATTTGGTGGCGCCCAGCGCCTGCGCCGCCTCGATCTGCGAGCGCGGGGTGAGGCCGAAGACCTCACGGCTGACGGAGGTGATGATCGGCAGGATCATCACCGCCAGCACCACACCGGCGGTGAAGATGGTGCCGCCACCGGCGATGCTGACATTGCCGTCGGAGAACAGGAACAACCAGTTCAGATTCCGGTTCAGGAAGTCCTGGAAGGGCCCCAGCTTGGGGGCCACGACCAGGAGACCCCAGAGACCGAACACGATCGACGGCACGGCCGCCAGCAGATCCACGATGATCGAGAACGGCCGTGCGAGCGCCTTCGGCGAATACTGCGTCAGGAACAGCGCGATGCCCACACCGATCGGCACGGCGATCGCCAGCGCGAACACCGAGCTCAGCACCGTGACCATGAACAGGTCCTTGATGCCGAAGCGCAGGTTGTTCTCGTCCTTGACGTTGAACTCGGTGGTGGTGAAGAAGTTCGCCTTGTTCGCCATGATCGAAGGCCACGCCCGGATCAGCAGGAACAGTGCGATCAGGGCGATGGCGGCGACGATGATCCCGCCGGCGGCCGTGGCCGCCGAGCGGAACGCGAACTCCGCGCCGAACTTCGTGGGTGCGCCGCGCCCCGCGGCCGGTTTGGTGCTGGGTTCGGTCGGCATCAGCGCAGTATCCCCCGGCAGTTGGGCACGGTCATCCCTCGGGTCGGTCGAAACGGACAGACCCGAGGATGCAGCTTCGTCGTGCACGGTCATCGTGGTTTTTCGATCAGGCGATCACTGAATGGCGTTGATCGCGGTCGTCAGCTTGGTCTTGAACGCGTCCGGCAGCGGCACGTAGCCGGCGTCGGCGAGACCGGTCTGGCCGTTGCCGACCGCCGAGGTCAGGAACGCCTTGACGGCCTTGGCGGTGTCGGCGTCGCTGTACTTCGAGCAGACGATCTCGTAGGTGGCCAGCATGATCGGGTACGCGCCCGCGGTGGTGGGCTTGTAGATCGAGCTGTTGTCCAGCACCAGGTCGTTGCCCTCACCCTTGACCTTGGCGGCGTCGACGGCCTTGCCCGCGGACTCGGCGGTCAGCTCGACCGGCTTCGGGTCGTTGGAGGTGGCGGTGGTCAGCACGCGCACGGTGGACAGCTTCTGCGCCTTGGCGAAGGACCACTCGGTGTAGGTGATGGTGAACTTGGTGTTCGCGACCGCGCCCGAGGTGCCGTCCGAACCCTTGGCGCCCTCACCGACGCCACCGTTGAACGCCTTGCCCGCGCCCTTGGTGTAGCCACCGGCGGCGGTCAGGTACTTCTGGAAGTTGTCGGTGGTGCCCGACTCGTCGGAGCGGAAGATCACGCCGATCTTGTCCGACGGCAGCTTGTCGGCCTTGTTGGTGTTCAGGGCCTTGATCTGCGGGTCGTTCCAGGTGGTGATGTCACCGGAGAAGATCTTGGCGAGGGTCGGCGGGTCCAGGACCAGGTCGTCCATGCCGGGGATGTTGTAGGCGACGGCGATCGGGCCGAAGACGGCCGGCAGGTTCCAGGCCGGGCTGCCGCAGCGGGCGGCGGCCTTGTCGGTCTCACCCTTGGCGCTGTCCAGCGGCGAGTCCGAACCGGCGAAATCGGTCTGGTTGCCGATGAATTCGTTCACGCCGGCGCCGGAGCCCGAGCCGGTGTAGTCCAGCTTGGCACCGCTGCAGTTCGCCTGGTAGGCGGCGACGAAGCGGTCCATCGCGTTCTTCTGGGCGGTCGAGCCGCTGGCCTTCAGCGAGGTCTTCCCGCCACACGCGACGTCGATCTTGGCGGCGCCGTTGGCGGTGCTGTTGTTGTCACTGCCACACGCGGACAGAGTCAGGGCACCGGCCGCGGCCAACACACCGAGCAGGGCGCTGCTGCGCTTGAGATTCACCTATTCCTCCGGGAATCACGATTGCACGTCCAACCCCTCAACGGTCGGACGGGCGCGATCTGGCGGCTGTTCGCTGCGAACTAGCGCACCGGGCAGCGGTCTGCGGCCCACTTGCAACGTAAGGGCACGTGGTTGACAGTTGGACCAGCACAGGTGAACGAGAGATGAACAACCCACCCTCTTTGTGGCACACCGGATGTGACATTAGCCGCACTGTTGCCGAAGGGATTTCAGGACCCGCTCGAGTAAGCGACGTCGATGTGGAATCGGGTGAAACCGAGCCGGGTGTAGGTGTGGACGGCCGCGGTGTTGTCGCCCTCGGTGTAGAGCAGCACCGCGCCGAGACCGCGGTCCCGCAGATAGTGCAGACCCGCCAGGGTCAGCAGCCGGCCGAGGCCGCGCCCCTGCGCATCGGGGTCGATGCCGACCACGTAGACCTCACCGATCGGCGGGGTCTCGTCGGAATGCACCTTGGTCCAGTGGAATCCGAGAACACGGTCCGGCCGCGCCGGATCCACGGCGATGAACAGGCCCTTGGGATCGAACCAGGATTCGGCGCGGCGGGCGTCGATATCGCGCTCGGTCCAGCCGCCCTGTTCGGGATGCCAGGAGAAGGCCGCGCTGTTCACACGCAGTAGTTCGGCATCGTCGGAAGGCCCTGCGTAGGTGCGCAGTTCGAGTCCGTCGGGCACCGCCAATTCCGGTAGCTCCGAATTAGCGAATTCTCTTCGCATTTGCCACAATTCACGCGAAACGGACAAGCCCAACCGGGCCGCCACGGCCCGCGCGGGCGGCAGGTCACCGTGCGCCCAGACCCGCGCACCCGGCCCGCCCGCGGCCAGTGCGGCGGCCACCAGACCTGCGCCGATCCCGTTCCCGCGGGCCGCCGGATCCACGGCGACCTCCGCCATGGCCGGATGCTCGTCATGGGCCGGAACCAGATTCGCGTACCCGGCGACCGCGCCGTCCCGGATGTCCACCAGATGTCGTGCGGGCGAATCATTTCCGAGCGAGAGCACCGCTTGTTCGGATACCGGTGCCACACCGTCGGCCGCGGTGGCGCGCTCCAGGACCGCCCGCACCTGCGCGGCGGTCTCGGCCGGCAGGCGGTCGGTCCAGGAGGTCATCAGAGAGCGCCGTTCGCCGTGGTCAATTCGGAGTCGTCGGTACCGTCGGAGTCGGGGAAGGTGACCGCGTCGCCCTTGCCGGCCGTGCGCGCCGGGCGCACCGCCTTGTAGCCGACATTGCGGACCGTGCCGATCAGCGACTCGTATTCACTGCCCAGCTTGGCGCGCAGGCGTCGCACGTGCACGTCCACGGTGCGGGTGCCGCCGAAGAAGTCGTAGCCCCAGACCTCCTGCAGCAGCTGGGCACGGGTGAACACCCGGCCGGCGTGCTGCGCCAGGTATTTGAGGAGTTCGAACTCCTTGTAGGTCAGGTCGAGCGGGCGGCCGCGCAGCCGGGCGGTGTAGGTGCCCTCGTCGATCACCAGCTCGCCGAGGGTGATCTTGCCGGTGTTCTCCGGGCTGGCGACCCCGCCGTTGCGGGCCACCAGCAGGCGCAGCCGGGCGTCGAGTTCGGCGGGCCCGGTGCCGGGCAGCAGGATGTCGTCGAGTCCCCAGTCCGCGTTCACCGCGACCAGACCGCCCTCGGTCAGCACGGCCACCACCGGCACCGACGATCCGGTGCTGCCCAGCAAACGGCACAGTCCGCGCGCGGCGGCCAGATCGGTGCGGGCATCGACCAGCGCCACATCGGCGGAACCCGCCTCGAGCAGCGATGCCACCTCGGTCGGCGCGGGTCGCACGTGGTGCGGCAGCAACGCCAGCGACGGCAACACCGACTCGGGGTTGGGGTCGGAGGTCAGCAGGAGCAGCTCCATGGGGGCCCTCCATCCCATCTGGCATGTGTGTGGCTACCGCACTGTCCGCCACTACCTCATGCAGGTCATCACAGGTAATCGCTGCCTACATTAGCGTGTCTCGGCCGACACCCTCGTATTCCGGGCAGCCGTCGCAACCATTCGGTCCGGTCCGGTTCCGATTCACCTGTCATTCACCAGGCCGCGACCGGCCCGAGTCGGACGTCGGCGGGTGGTAACGACACACCTCCCTACTAGGGTGCAGCTATGCGTTTCCGGAGGCTGCTCATCGGACTGCTCTGCCTGGCAGGGCTGGCCGTCCTACTCGATTTCGGGGTAGCGGCGTATTCCGAGTACCGCGTCTCGCGACTGCTGCGGACCGGTTCGGACCTGAGCGCCGATCCGGAGATCACCATCCACGAGTCGCTGCGGCACCCGTTCGTCGCCCAGGCGCTGGACGGCCAGTACGGAAACATCGACGTCCGCGCCCGCGCAATGCGCCCGGACATTCCCGGCCGGATCACGGTCGAGGCCAATCTGACGGGCGTGCACCTGTCGATGCGCAATCTCATCGACGGCAATGTGGGCCAGGTCCCGGTGGACGAGGTGCAGGCCCGCATGCGCATCGAGCCGACCGAGCTGGGCCGGCTGTTCAAGATTCCGGACCTGCAGGTCTTCGGCCCGCCCGCCGACAAGTCCGACGGCTCCGGCGGTTCGGGCAGTGTCCCCACGACCAATGGGGGCACCATCATCCTGGAGGGCACCGTGCCGGTCGGCCCGGACGCCGACACCGTCGCGGTCACCGATCCGCGCGGCGACGGCGGCGAGAAGCTGATGAAGAAGAAGGTGCACGTGCTGGCCGATCTGCGGCTGGTGGGCGACGAGGTGCGGATCACCGCCACCGCCATCTCGGGCCGGGATCTGCAGGCCGACACCGATTCGGTGCTACCCGACCAGGACCGGATCGTCATCCCCGAGCAGGACCGGCCCGCGGTGCTGGCCCGCTTCACCCGTACCCTCGACACCAAGAACATGCCGTTCGGCATCGTCCCGACCCGGGTCCAGGCCAGCGGCGGGCAGATCGTAGTGGAGGGCGCCGGCCGCAATGCGATCGTCGACCTGGACAGGCTGCAGAAACAATGATCGCGATCGAGATCCTGGTGGTCATGCTGGCCCTGGCGACCGGCGTGGGAATCCTGGTGCGCCGCAACGAGGGTCGCGTGCGCGCCGCCGCCGCGGCGAATCCGCCTGAGCCCGAATCGAATCGGACCGCACTGCTGGCCGCGGCCGGCGTGATCCCGGGTCGGCCCACCGTGCTGCACTTCTCGGCCGACTGGTGCGGCCCGTGCGCGGCGGTGCGCCGGGTGGTCGCGTCGGTGGTCGGCGAGCTGGAGTCGGCCGAGCTGCCGCCGCTGGATCTCGAGGTCGACATCGACGCATATCCGGAGCTGGCGCGCGAGCTGAACGTGCTCTCGCTGCCCACCACTTTCGGATTGGATTCTCGAGGATTGGAACGCTTCCGTATCTCCGGCGTTCCGAAGGCGGCGGATCTGCGCACGTCATTGGCCCCTTTAACGGTCGCCGGCTCCGCTGAGTGACCAGCATTACGGACCCCGGGTCCAATTTCCCCCGAAAATTGGGTAAACTCCCTCTCGTGCAATCCAACCGCGAGCTGATGCTCACCCGACGCCGCACGGTAGACCTGTGCCGGCTCGGTGGTTGTTGCTGCCTGTGCCGCTAGCCGGTCGGCCTTTCGTATTCCTCTGTCGCCGACCGGATGTGTCCCGCTGTCGAGAGATCGTTTCGATCCTCCGGCGATCTGGCCAATACACCTTCAGCGCAGGAGTACTCCCATGTCGAACCCTCATCCGAGCACATCACCCGCAGGGCAGGTGGATGTTCGCGGCCCCCGCTTCGCCGCCTGGGTCACCACCGCGGTGCTCGCCCTCGTTCTGATCCTCGCCGCCGTGTCGGTTCCCGCCGCCACCGTGCTGCTGGCGCTGCAGGCCATCGTGTTCGGCCTGGGTGCGGCCCACGGTCCGCGCCGGAGCCCGTACGGCCGGGTCTACGCCGCCGTGGTCGCCCCGCGCAACGGTGCGCCGACCGAGCTGGAACCCGTTGCGCCGCTGCGGTTCGCGCAGCTGGTCGGCCTGGCCTTCGCGGTGCTGGGCGTGCTGGGCTTCGCGGCCGGCAGCCCCGTGGCGGGCGCGATCTTCACCGGATTCGCGCTGTTCGCGGCCTTCCTCAACGCGGCCTTCGGAATCTGCCTGGGCTGCAAGATCTATCCGCTGGTCGCGCGGTTCCGCTCGGCCCCGGGCAGCGCCGTCCCGACCTCGACCAGCTCCGTGAACTCCTCTGTCTGACCCCCGACCGTCCATCCCTCAACCACACGAACGCAACGCCTGTACCGGCACCGCATCGAAAGGAACAACATGGCTCGCTCCGATGTCCTGGTCTCCGCAGACTGGGTCGAAGAGAACCTCAACACCCCGGGCGTCGTCCTCGTCGAGGTCGACGAAGACACCTCGGCCTACGACCTGGGACACATCGAGGGCGCCGTGCGTCTCGACTGGAAGAAGGACCTGCAGGACCAGGTCCGCCGCGACTTCGTGAGCCAGGAGCAGTTCTCTGCTCTGCTGTCCGAGCGTGGCATCGCCAACGACGACACCGTGGTGCTGTACGGCGGCAACAACAACTGGTTCGCGGCCTACGCCTACTGGTACTTCAAGCTGTACGGCCACCAGGACGTCAAGCTGCTCGACGGCGGCCGCAAGAAGTGGGAGCTGGACGGCCGTGAGCTGACCAAGGAGATCAAGGACCGCGCTGCCACCGAGTACAAGGCCGCCGCGCAGGACCTGTCCATCCGCGCCTTCCGCGACGAGGTCATCGAGGCCATCGGCGCCAAGAACCTGGTCGACGTGCGCTCCCCCGACGAGTTCTCGGGCAAGATCCTGGCTCCCGCGCACCTGCCGCAGGAGCAGTCGCAGCGTCCGGGCCACATCCCGACCGCCATCAACGTGCCGTGGTCCAAGGCCGCGAACGAGGACGGCACCTTCAAGAGCGACGCCGAGCTGGCGGAGATCTACAAGGAGGCCGGGCTGGACGGCGACAAGCTGACCATCGCCTACTGCCGCATCGGTGAGCGTTCCTCGCACACCTGGTTCGTGCTGCAGGAGCTGCTGGGCCACCAGAACGTCAAGAACTACGACGGGTCCTGGACCGAGTACGGGTCCCTCGTCGGTGCACCGATCGAGTTGGGAGCGTAATTACCTATGTGTGCAGCACCTACCCAGGGCCAGGCCCTGCCCGCCAACGTCGACGTCGAGAAGGAGACGGTCATCACCGGCCGCGTCCTGACCGCTGACGGCCAGACCGTCGGTGGCGCGTTCGTCCGCCTGCTGGACGGCAACGGCGACTTCACCGCCGAGGTCGTGGCCTCGGGCACCGGCGACTTCCGCTTCTTCGCGGCGCCGGGCACGTGGACCCTGCGCGCGCTGTCCGCGTCCGGCAACGGCACCGTCGAGGTGTCGCCGGAGGGCGCCGGCATCCACAACGTGGACGTCAGCGTCGCCAAGTAGGCGAAACATCAAGAACGGCCCCGGGATTCGTGATCCCGGGGCCGTTCTCGTGCGGGCCGGAGTTTTTCCCGGGGTCGTTTTCACGTGATCCCGGCGGTGCGATTAGACTCCGAGACGTGGTGCTTACCTTCGAGATTCTGCTGGTTCTCGTCTCCGTGCTGATCGCCTGGTTCGGTCTGTACGTCCTCTACCGGCTGTTCACCGAGTCGTGACAGATCCGGCCCACGAGAACATCGAAAACGGAGTGGCCAACGGTTCGTCGTCGTCGACGCCGATCGTTCGCCACGACGAGGGCGCGAAGCCCGCTGATGCTGCCGCCCCCCGGCGCAGCGGCGACCAGGCGGTCGCGGAAGCGGCCGAGCGTGCCAAGTCGACCGGGTCGCTGAACGTTCCGACGCTGCCCGATCTGCCGTTGCCCGTCGATACCGCGAACCTGCGGCTGGGCCCGGATCTGAGTTCTTCCATGCTCGCGCTGCTGCCGCTGGTCGGCGTGTGGCGCGGTGAGGGCGAGGGCAATGATTTCGAGACCGGCGACTACCGCTTCGGTCAGCAGATCATCGTCTCGCACGACGGCGGCGACTACCTGACCTGGGAGGCGCGCTCCTGGAAGCTGGACGCCCAGGGCGAGTACGCGGGCCCGGATCTGCGGGAGAGCGGTTTCTGGCGGGTCGGCATCGACGGTGACGACGAGGTGCTGGAGCTGCTGCTCACCCACTCCACCGGCATTGTCGAGCTGTTCTACGGCCAGGCGCTCACCCAGTCCTCCTGGGAGCTGGCCACCGACGTGGTGATCCGCAGCCAGTCCGGCATCGTGGTGGGCGGCGCGAAGCGGCTCTACGGCATTGTCGAGGGCGGCGACCTGGGCTACGTCGAGGAGCGCATCGCCGCCGACGGCGCATTGGAGCCGCGGCTCTCGGCACGGTTGCAGCGGTACATCGGCTAGCCCGCCTCCCCGAAACTTCAGCGGGCGGCTGGGAGCCGTCGACGGTGGAATTCCGTGCCTGCGCTGGGTGCCGAACCGATTTCGGGGTGCCCCAGAAGTTACCCCGATCCTCACGAGATCAGTTGCCGAGTCGCGAAACCGTGTGCGCGGCAGCCGATCTTCTTGGTACGAAACAGGTACGGCCCCCGAGTTGTATCAGCGGAGATGCAACTTTCACGCTGATCCGGTCGGACGGACCGTAACTCGGGGGCCGGGTGACTGCCTTGGATTCGCGAGGGCTCGCGCGATCGGAATCCGATTGCAGCGGTAGCGCCTAGCTGGCAGCCACCTCACGCGTCCTAGAAATCATTCTCGAACCACCTCCTTCCTGTGTACCGACGAAATTAGTCGGATGAGACAGTGGCGGCAACGTATTTTCTCGGATTGCGAAATCGCAGGTCAGGCCGGCGTTGTGGGAATAGATCGAGCGATGGCGACGGTTCCGCCGGGCTCGACGCGAACGATGGTGTCCGCCTTCGTGTCCGGCGGCAGCTGGTGAGTGACGACGACCACGGTGCGGTCGCGCTCCACCAGGCCGCTGGATTCGTCGAGCAGGCGGCGCAGCAGCTCGGCCCCGGCTTCGGCCTCCAGGTGCTCGGTGGGTTCGTCGAGCAGCAGTACGCGGGCCGGGGCGAGCAGGGCACGGGCCAGCAGCAGGCGCCGGCGCTGACCGCCCGAGACCGCGGCCGCGCCGCCGACCAGATCGGTCTCGACGCCGTCGGGGAGGGAGTCCAGCCAGTCGCCGGCTCCGACCGCGCGCAGAGCGGATTCGGCCTCGCCCGGCGTGATGTCGCCGCGAGCCACGCGCAGGTTCTCCAGCACCGTGGTGCCGAACAGGTGCGCATCCTCGGCGAAGAAGGTGACGCCCGGGCGCGGCGTCTCGAAGAGCCCGGCCCAGGACATCAGCAGCGTGGTCTTGCCCGCGCCGCTCGGGCCGACCACGGCGATCCGGCGGCCCGGCGGCAGCGCGGGGAGATTCGGTGCGGGAGCCGCGGATTCGCCGTGCTCGAGCCGATCCAGGCGGTGCAGGGCGGCGCGGCCGGTGGTGAGGGCCTGCGCGGCGGCCGGGAGCACCGCCATGGCCTCGAAGGCGGACAGCGGGACCAGGACCAGCACCGTGAACGCCATCGGGGTGATGCCGCCCGGCGGGACGGTCTGGAAGCCCGCCGTCGGGATGGGAGAACCGCTGCCGTACAGCACGATTCCGATGAGCAGCGCGCCCAGCACACTCGCCCCGATGGACAGCGGCAGCACCGCCGCTGCCCACGCGCTGCGCGCCGCCGCCCGATCCTCCGCCGCGACCGCCCGCTGCCCCGCCGCGGCGGCCGCGCCGACCGCCTCGGAAAGCCGGCCCGCCACCCGCAATTCGGGTGCGTGGTCCAGCACGGTCAGCGCCTCGGCGGTGAACTCGGTGCGATCGGTCCGCACCGCGAGCTCCGCCTCCCGGGCCGCGCGCGCCGACAGCCACGGCGCGACGATGCCCGAAACGGCCAGCGCCACCGCCAGAATCACCGCAGCGAGCACCGAGATACTCGCCAGCAGTCCGACGGCCAGCAGCGACAGGGTCAGCGCCACCGCGATCGGGACGAACGCGCGCACCACCACGGCCCCGAGATCGTCGATATCGCTCATGACCCGGCCGAGCAGCTCACCGCGCCGCAGATGCGTCGGATCGCCCTGCCGGGCTTCGTCTTCCGCGCCGGCCGGTCCGGCCGCATCACCGTCCGCCGACCCGGTCCGCCGCAACCGCCAGATGTCCGCACCCGCCAGCGTCCGATAGGTCGTGGTCCGCGCGGTGCTCATGGACCGCAGCGCCACATCGTGGGTGGCCAGCCGCTCCAGATACCGGCACAGCCCCCGCGAAATGCCCAGCGCCCGAACGGTCACCACGGCAATGCTCAGATCCAGCACCGGCGGCATCTGCCACGCCCGCGCAATCAGCCACGCCGCCAACGCCGCCAGCCCGAGCCCGCTCCCGAGCGCCAGCACCCCCCATCCCACCGACAGCGCCATCCGTCCCCGCGACAGCTCGAGCAGCTCCCGAATCCGCCGGAAATCGGCCAGTACCGCCCTCATCGCGCCGACACCTCCATCGAGCTCACCACGCCCGCGCTCCCGGTCGCGCCGCTCCCGGCTCGGCCGAGTACGCCCCCGTCCGCTCGACGGGGACTCGGATCCGCTCGCGGACCCGATACCGACTCGGCGGCAGCGGTTTCCGGCGCGGGTCCGCAGGCGCCCGGATCCGGAGCGGCCGCTGACCCGTCGATCCCAGTTCCGGCGGATGCGCCGGAAGACCCTGGCGTGGCGTTGCCGCTGAGCTCGGCAGCCGAGTTCGTCGCCGCGTCCGATTGCCGCGGGGCAGCGGCCGTCGTATCCGACTGTGGTTCATGCTCGGACTGCGCCGTCGTCGTGGCCCGGACTTCGACCACGCGGTCTGCGATGGCGAGCACGGAGGGTCGGTGGGCGACCACGACGACGGTGGCTCCGGCGCGGGCGCGGGCGGTCAGGGCCGCGAGAACCGTTGCCTCGGAGGCGTCGTCGAGGTGGGCGGTGGGTTCGTCCAGGAGCAGGATCGAGCGTGGGGCGGCGAGGGTGCGGGTGAGGGCGAGGCGCTGGCGCTGGCCCAGGGAGAGGCCGATGCCGCCGGCGCCGAGCACGGTGTCCCAGCGGGACGGGAGCGTGGCCAGGACGGCGTCGAAACCGGTTGCGGCGCAGGCGGCGTCGACCTGGCCGGGGCCGGATGGCGGGCCCAGGAGTTCGAGATTGGCGCGGAGGGTGCCGGGGACGAGAACGGGGCGCTGGGGGAGCCAGGCGATGTGGGACCACCAGCGGTCGGGGTCCAGGTCGGAGACGGGTATGCCGTCGACGAGAACGCTTCCGGCGTCCGGGGTGAGCAGGCCCAGGATGGCTTGCAGCGCGGTCGATTTGCCGCACCCGTTCGGGCCGGTCAGGACGGTGACCGTGCCCGGCCGCAGGGCGGCGGACAGCCCTTCGGGTGCGTATCCGTCGCGGGACCGCACCGTGAGTTCGCGGATGTCGATGTGGCCGTGTGGGTTCCGGTGCCCGGGTTCGGTCGGCACGGGCGTCGGCGCCGCGGATGCCGCATCGGTGTTGGCGTCGGCTTCGGGCGCGGCGTCCGGCTCGAGGATGGCGAAAGCCTTGTCGGCGGCGGCCATTCCGTCCTGGGCGGCGTGGAAACGTTCGCCGACGGCGCGCAGCGGAAGGTAGACCTCGGGGGCGAGGATGAGGGCGAGCAGGCCCGCGTACAGGCCCATGTGGCCGAACACCAGGCGCATGCCGATACTGACCGCGACCAGGGCCACGCACAGGGTGGCGAGCATTTCCAGGACCATGGAGGACAGGAACGCCAGGCGCAGCGCCGACATGGTCCGGCGGTGCAGCACATCGCCGAGCTCGCGGACCCGGCCCGCCATGCTGCGCGGCGAATCACCGTCTCCCCCACCGCTGTCCGCGCGTCCGGTCTCGCGGCCGAGCGCGCGCAGGGTCGGCATGCCGGCGAAGAGGTCGAGGAGCTGGTCGGAGAGCCGGGTGGTGGCGGCCAGGGTGCCGGCGGATTTCCCCTGGGTGAGCAGGCCGATGAGGATCATGAAGAGCGGGATCAGCGGCAGGGTGACGAAGATGATCAGGCCGGAGACCCAGTCGTGCACCGCGATCACGGCCAGCACCACCGGTGGGACGAGCATCGCCAGCAGCAGGGCGGGCAGGTAGCCCGCGAGGTAGGCGCGCAGCCCGCTCAATCCGGAGCCGACCACGACTGCGAGTTCGGTGCGGCGGCTCTCCAATTCCCGCGGCGGGAGCTGGGCCCCGGCTGTGAGCGCGGCGGTCTCGAGTTCGGCGACCACCTGCGCCCCGGCCCGGTGCGCGAGCCGCGACTGCCACCAGGTGGCGGCCGCCCGGCACCCGACCGCGACCGCGAAGATCACCAGTTCGGCGGTCCAGGAGCCGATGCGGCGCTGATCCGGTTCGGTGATGACCCCCGCGAGCACCCGCGCCAGCGCGAGCGCCGCGATCACGATGCACCCCGTGGTGACCAGCGACAGCCCCACGCTCAGCCCGAGATACCTGCGGGCGGAGCGAGCGTGCCGCCACAGTCGCGGGTCCACCGGTCGTGCCATGGTCGATCTCCTCTGCGAACGGGCGCGCCGGGCCCGTGGACATCACGTCCGGCGCGCCCGCTCCGTTCAGCTCTTCGCGGATTCCATGGGCAGCCCGATCGAGGCCGGGATCTGCTCCACGGTGAGCCGCTTGCGGAACACCCAGTACGTCCAAGCCTGGTAGATCAGCACGATCGGGACCAGGGCCACCGCGACCCAGCTCATCACCACCAGCGTGTAGTGGGTCGAGGACGCCGCCACGGTGCCGCCGCGGCCGTCGACGGTGAGGCTGTACGCGTCACTGATGGTGGACGGCAGCACATTCGGGAACAGCGACCCGAACAGCAGCACGGTGGCCGCCGCGATGGTGACCGCGGTGCCGGTGAAGGCCCAGCCGTCCCGGCCCCGGAGGGCGGCGAGACCCGCCCCCACCAGTCCGACCACGGCCAGCACCAGCGGAATCCAGGTCCAGCCCTTACCGTGGGCGAGCTGGGTCCAGATGCCGAAGGACGCCACCACCACCACGGTGGGCGCGAAGATCAGCCGGACGATGCGGTGGGCGTCGTCGCGCACCTCGCTGCCGGTCTTCAGGGCGATGAACAACGCGCCGTGCAGCAGGAACAGCAGCAGCGTGGCCAGCCCGCCGAGAATGCCGTACGGGTTGAGCAGGTCGAGCAGCGTGCCCTGGATGTGCTTGTGCTCGTTGAGCTGCACACCGCGCACGATGTTCGCGAAGGCCAGACCCCAGGCCAGCGCCGGAATCCACGACCCGAGCGCGATGCCCACGTCACACCAGGTGCGCCAGCGCGGATCGTTGATCTTGCCGCGCCATTCGATGGCGCAGGCCCGCGCGATCAGCCCGACCAGGATGAGCAGCAGCGCCAGGTAGAACCCGGAGAACAGGCTGGCGTACCACTCCGGGAAGGCGGCGAACATGGCGCCGCCGCCGGTGAGCAGCCACACCTCGTTGCCGTCCCACACCGGGCCGATGGTGTTGAGCACGGTCCGTTTCTTCTGCTCGTCGCCGCGACCGATGATCGGCATCAGCATGCCGACGCCGAAGTCGAAGCCCTCCAGCACGAAATAGCCGGTGAACAGCACCGCGATCAGGAGAAACCAGAATTCTGGGAGACTCATCCTCGGCTCCTAGTAGGCGAAGGAAAGCTTCTCGACGGGCTCCCCGGTCATCTTCGGGCCCGTATCGGTGGACGCTTTCTCGGGTCCGGCGTTCACGTAGCGGCGCATCAGGTAGAACCACGCGATGGCCAGCAGTCCGTAGAGCGCCGTGAAGACGATCAGCGAGGTGAGCACCGTGCCCGCCGATATCCCGGAGACGCCCTGCTGCACCGTCATCCGGATGTGCTGGTCGCCGGTCGGGTTGGGTGCGACCACCCAGGGCTGACGGCCCATCTCGGTGAACACCCAGCCGGAGATATTGCCCAGGTAGGGGGTCGCGATGGCGAGCAGCGAAAGCCACTTGTACCAGGTCTGATCCGGTACCCGGCCGCGGCGGGTGACCCAGAATCCGGCCAGTGCCAACAGGATCGGGCCGGCCATGAAGCCGATCATGGCGCGGAAGGACCAGTAGGTCACGAACAGGTTGGGCCGGTAGTCGCCGACGCCGTACTTCTGGTTGTACTCGACCTGCAGGTCCTTGACGCCCTTCAGAGTGACGCCGGTGAAGTCGCCGCTGGCCAGCCACGGCAGCACGTAGGGCACCTCGATGAGGTGGTCGACGCTGTCGCAGTTGTTGTGGGTGCCGACCGTCAGGACCGAGAAGTCGGGGTCGGTCTCGGTGTGGCACAGCGATTCGGCCGAGGCCATCTTCATGGGCTGCTGCTTGAACATGAGCTTGCCCTGGATGTCACCGGTGAAGATGAGGGCGACCGAGGCCACCAGGATCACGTACAGGCCCAGGCGCGCGCTCGGCCGCCACATGGTGCGGGCCTCCTCGATCGGCGCGTCGCTGCTCTCGGCCTTACCCTTGCGCGCATTGCGCACCATCCACCATCCGGCGATGCCCGCGACGAAAGTGCCTGCGGTGAGGAAGGATCCGGCCACCACGTGCGGGAAGGCGGCGAGGGTGGTGTTGTTGGTCAGCACCTCCCAGATGCTGTGCAGTTCGGCGCGGCCGGTCTCCGGGTTGTACTTCGCGCCGACCGGGTGCTGCATGAACGAGTTGGCCGCGATGATGAAGTAGGCGGAGGCGTTGGTGCCGATGGCGACCAGCCAGATGCAGGCCAGGTGCACTTTCTGCGGCAGCCGGGTCCAGCCGAAGATCCACAGGCCCAGGAAGGTCGATTCCATGAAGAAGGCGACCAGCGCCTCCATGGCCAGCGGGGCGCCGAACACGTCGCCGACGAAGCGGGAGTATTCGCTCCAGCCCATGCCGAACTGGAATTCCTGCACGATGCCGGTGGCGACGCCGAGGGCGAAGTTGATCAGGAACAGCTTGCCGAAAAACTTTGTGAGCCTGAGCCAATGCTCCTTCCCGGTGATCACCCAGGCGGTCTGCATGCCCGCGACGAGCGGAGCGAGGCCGATGGTGAGCGGCACCAGGATGAAGTGATAGACGGTGGTAATTCCGAATTGCCAGCGCGCCAGATCTACGACGCTCATCCGACCTCCCTGCCGATCTACGACATAACGTAGTACCAGACATTACGCCCATGGGAGCTCAGATCAACGTATGCCTCACCACAGGGTGCCAGATATTTGCCGGAATGTGATGGACACGCCGCGGCGAATTCCACCGCGCACCGCCGGAACCTGGTGACCGTCAGGGAAACCCGGGCCGATCACCAGTCGGCGAGGCTCCCGGGCAGTGCGATGCCCCGATTGACCATCTCGACGATCTCGTCCGCGTTCTCCGGCGCCGACATGCGCAGTCCGTCCAGGGAATTGACCCGCGCCGCCAGGGTGATCGAGGACAGCATCCAGATGGCGTCGGCGGTGATCAGGTCGGCGGTGAACAGCGGCTCGTACAGGCACTCCCAGCCCGCCTTCTCCGCCTGCGCGAACAACGCGCGCTGGGTGGTGCCGGGCAGCACGCCATTGCGCGCGGGCGGGGTGATGAGCTTGTCGTCGCGCTGCACAACGACCGTCGAGCGCGGACCCTCCAGCACCCGATGCTCGGTGCTGGTGAAGATGACGTCGTCGGCGCCCATCCGCTGGGCGAACCGCAGCGCGGACATATTGGTGGCGTAGGACAGGCTTTTCGCACCCAGCAGCAGCCACGGCGCGTTCTGCGCCAGGTCGATGGAGATGCCCTTCGAGAGCGTGATCACCGAAACACCTTCGGTGCGCGCCTTTTCCACGCGGTCCGGGACCGGCACCACGAAAACGTAACCGGTGGTTGCCGGTTCGGCGCCGGCCAGGTCCCCGCCCTTGTTCGCCATTCGTTCGCCGGCGGCTCCGTGATCGCTGTCACGCCCCCGGGTGAGCACCATGCGCAGCGTCCCCTCACGCTCGCTCCCCCACTGCTCGGCGGCCAGCTCCACCGCGAACCGCCACGCCTCCAGATCCGGCGCGGGCAGATCGAGCGCCTCCGCCGAGCGGCGTAGCCGGGCCAGATGCAACTCCAGCGCACAGGGCACGCCCCCGCGCACCAGCACCGTCTCGAAGATGCCGTCCCCCCGGAGCACCCCGATGTCGTCCGCATACAACAACGGCGCGTCCGGATCCCGGATCACGCCGTCGAGTGTCACCAAGACCCGTTCCACCATGGACTCGACCCTATGACAGATGGCGGACCCCGGCGGCCATACCGCGCCACCCAGCCGGTCAACCCGCCTGCCGCCACGCCGTAAACCTCTGCCCGCGGCCCATTGGCGACATCGTTCCGGACGCGACAAACCCACCCATGGCCTGATCACGCCACCAGGTCTCGTCTACCAACGCGACAACTGATCTCGCACCGATCCGGGTAACTCACCGGGTACGGCCGAAATCGTTTCGGCACCCAACCGCCGGCACGCGTGCACGGCCGGTGACGGCTCTCGAGCCGTGCGCTGAATATTCGGGGAGGCGGGGGAGCTCTCGAGCCGTGCGCTGAAGGCGCGGAGCGGCGGGTTAGTGTGGGTGTGTGTCCTCATCGGTTGCACCCAGTCCGATTCTGCAGGTTCCAGGGGCTGTCGCAGGGCTGCCGGAGTCACCGGATGCCGCGGTCGCGTGGCATTACGGCGATCCGTTCGGCGAGCAGCGTGCGGCGGTACAGGGGGTCGCGGTGATCGATCGCTCCCACCGATTCGTGCTGTCGATCACCGGCAAGGAACGGCTGAGCTGGCTGCACACCATCTCCAGTCAGGCGGTCGCCGATCTGGGCGACCGGGAATCCGCCGAGAATCTGGACCTGGATCTGAACGGCCGGGTGCTCAACCACTTCGTGCTCACCGACCTGGACGGCACGGTGTGGATCGACACCGAGGGCGCGCGCGGCCCCGAGCTGCTGAGCTTCCTGCAGAAGATGGTGTTCTGGGCCGACGCGAAACCCGTCGACGCGAACGACCATGCGGTGCTGAGCCTGCTGGGCCCGGGTGTGGCCGAGCTCACCGAAACCCTCGGCGTCCCAGCCCTTCCCGGCACCTATCGCGCGGTTCCCCTGCCCGGCGGCGGTTTCCTGCGCCGCATGCCCTGGCCCACCGCCGACTCCTTCGACCTGATCGTCCCGCGCGACCAGCTGGCCACCTGGTGGACGCGGCTGCGTGACGCGGGTGCGGCGGCGGCGGGCCTGTGGGCGTTCGAGGCGCTGCGGGTGGCCGCGCTGCGCCCGCGCCTGGGCGTCGACACCGACGACCGCACCATCCCGCACGAGGTGAACTGGATCGGCGGCCCCGCCGAACACGGTGCGGTGCATCTGAACAAGGGCTGCTACCGCGGTCAGGAGACGGTGGCCCGGGTGCACAACCTCGGCAAGCCGCCCCGGCACCTGGTGCTGCTGCACCTGGACGGTTCCGCGGACTCCCGCCCCGCGATGGGCGACCCGGTGACCGCGGGCGGCCGGGCCGTCGGCGTCCTGGGCACCGTGATCGACCACTACGAACTCGGCCCGATCGCCCTCGCCCTGATCAAACGCACCATCCCGGCCGACACCGCGCTGGTGGCGGGCCCGTGCGCGGCGGCCATCGACCCGGATTCGATACCCGCCCACGACGAGCCGCAGGCCGGCCGGCTCGCCGTCGACAAGCTGCGCGGCCGGTGAACGCCGTCGTTCCGGCCGGCCGGGTGCTGGCCGTCTGCGTCGTGCACGCCGAGCTGGAGGTGCCCGCCCGATCCTCCAAGGTGGGTCGCACCGCCATCGACAAACGTCCGGTGCCGCACCGGGTTCCGGTCCGGGCGCTGGGGCTGGACGGCGACCACGTGTGCGACACCAAACATCACGGCGGCGTGGACCAGGCCGTCTACGCCTATGCGGAGGAGGACGCGCGGCGCTGGGCCACCGAGCTCGGCCGGGACCTCGACGCGGGCTGGTTCGGGGAGAACCTGCGCCTGACCGGCCTGCCCGTGAGCGACGCGGTCATCGGCGAACGCTGGACCATCGGCGACACCCTGCTCGAGGTGTCCGCGCCGCGCGTCCCGTGCTCCACCTTCCAGTGGCACTCCGGCGAACCGCAGTGGGTGAAACGCTTCACCGCACAGGCGAATACGGGCGCCTATCTGCGCGTGCTCACCGAGGGCACGATCGGCGCGGGCGACGAGGTGCGGGTGGTGTACGTGCCCGAGCACCGGATCACCGTCCGCGACCTGTTCACCGGCGCCGACCCGGCCCGCCTGGAACTGCTGGCCGAGGCCGAACCCACCATCTCCGACGACGTCCGCATGCAGATCGATCGTCACCGCCGTCGTCACGCCGGGGCGGCCGCCCGATGACACCGACTTCCGAGGGGAGCCCCACCATGAGCGTCGATCTGGTCGAGGTGGTGCGGTCCGGGTTCCGGGAGTGCGTGCACCGCGGCTCGGCGGTGGTGCTGCGCCCGGACGGCGAGCCGTTGGTCGCCGCGGGCGCGGTGCACGGCCCGATCTTCCCGCGCTCCACCAACAAGCCGATGCAGGCACTCACCCTGCTGCGCAACGGTTTCGAGCCGGTGGACGACGCCGAGCTGGCCATCGCCACCGCCTCGCACTTCGGCGAGGCCGATCATGTGGAGCTGGTACAGCGTTTGCTGGACCGCTTCGGCTTCACCGAGGACGATCTCGAGTGCCCGCCCGATCTGCCGTTCGAGGAGCATGCCCGGGCCCAGGCGCTGGCCGGGCGCGACCGCGCCAAGGCGTCCCGCCGCGTCTACATGAACTGCTCCGGCAAACATGCCGCCATGCTCGCGACCTGCCGGATCAACGACTGGCCCACCCGCGGCTATCTCGAGGTCGGGCACCCGCTGCAGCGGGCCGTACTGGAGACGGTCGCCGAGATGACCGGTGAACCGGAGACCGATCTGGGCATCGACGGCTGCGGCCTGCCGATCGTGCCGGTGTCGCTGGTGAATCTGGCGCGCGCCTACGCGAGCTTCGCCACCGCGCCCGAGGACAGCCCGGAACGCCGTGTCGCGGACGCGATTCGCACGCATCCGCGAGTGATTTCCGGCACGGACGGTCCCGATTTCCGGGTGATGACCGCGACCCCCGGCCTGGTGTGCAAGATCGGTGCGGACGGGGTGCACGCCGGCGCGCTGCCGGACGGTTCGGCCTTCGCCTACAAGATCGATGACGGCGCCGATCGCGCGCGACTTCCCCTGACGCTGGCCATTCTCCAGCGTATGGGGGTGCCGTGGACCGACGAGCACGCTGAGCTGGCGGCCCCCGCGGTGCTCGGCGGCGGAACCCGGGTGGGCATCGTCCGAGCGATTCCCGGGGCGCTGTAGCCCCCGGTCGGCAACCTCTTCGCGCGGGCCCGGGGAGCGCCCGGCCCGGCCCCGGGACGTTTATCCCCCACTCCTGGAAGCGCGACCGCCGGACACACGCTAAAGTGTTCGTCAGGAAGAGTATTAATTCGAACGGGGCCGCCAAACCCACCCCAGGCCGCCCCGCAGTGACGCGAGGGGGTCAGCCATGGGCCGTGGCCGGGCTAAGGCAAAGCAGACCAAGGTTGCACGGGAGCTCAAGTACAGCTCGCCGTCTACCGACTTCACGAGCCTTCAGCGCGAGCTGTCGGGGAGTCCCTCCGACTCACAGCGGAGTGGTGTGCTTTCCGAAGAGCATGACGCGAGCGAATCGCGGTCGAGCTGGGAAGAAGAAGACAGCTACGACGACTGGCGTCGCTGACTCGGATATTTCGACGTACTGCAGGGGGAGGCCGATGGGCTTCCCCCTTTAGCACGTCGATTTACGCCGAGAAGCAGTCGATGCTGAGGGTTTGCCAGCAGCACTAGCGGCTCCCCCGCCTCTACGCGCCTTTGGCGCACGGCTGGGGAGCCGTAGCTGGTTCTGCACGTGTGCCGCCGGTTGAGTGCCGATCCGATTCTGGACGTACCCGACGAGTTACCCTCGCCGGAACGAAATCAGTTGTCGCGTTGGGAGACGGGCGATTTGGCTCGCCGCCGGATATAGCGAAAGGCCCCGGCCACTCTCCAGAGTGGCCGGGGCCTTCGTTCGTTGTGTCCGGCGCTCAGAAGCGCGGGTGGTCTCCCACCAGGACGGCGCGGGCGGCGTCGGCGTCCTTGGCCTTCTTCACCGTGCCGAGGGTCCAGCAGTCGATGTGGCGGGCGGTGAGGACGGCGAGGGCGCGGTCGGCGTCCTCGGGGGCGACGACGGCGACCATGCCGACGCCCATGTTGAAGGTCTTCTCCATCTCGGCCCGCTCGACGCGGCCACGCTGGGCGATCATCTTGAAGACCGGGGCCGGGTTCCAGGTGCCGCGATCCAGCTCGGCGACCAGACCGGCGGGGAGCACGCGGGCCAGGTTGGCAGCCAGGCCGCCACCCGTCACGTGGCAGAAGGTGCGGACGTCGGTCTCGGCGATCAGGGCCAGGCAGTCCTTGGCGTAGATCTTGGTCGGCTCGAGCAGTTCCTCGCCGAGGGTGCGGCCGAATTCCTCCACGTGCCCGGTGAGGGACATGCGGTCGATATCGAGCAGCACCTTGCGGGCCAGCGAGTAGCCGTTGGAGTGCAGGCCGGAGGCGCCCATGCCGATCACCACGTCACCGGGGCGGACGCGGTCCGGGCCGAGCACGGCGTCGGCCTCGACCACGCCGACGCCGGTGGCCGACAGGTCGTAGTCGTCGACGCCCATCAGGCCCGGGTGCTCGGCGGTCTCGCCGCCCAGCAGGGCGCAGCCGGCGATGACGCAGCCCTCGGCGATGCCGGAGACGATCTGCGCGACGCGTTCCGGGACCACCTTGCCGACGGCGATGTAGTCCTGCAGGAACAGCGGTTCGGCGCCGCAGACCACCAGGTCGTCGACGACCATGGCGACCAGGTCGAGGCCGACGGTGTCGTGCTTGTCGAGGGCCTGGGCGACCGCGATCTTGGTGCCGACGCCGTCGGTGGAGGCGGCGAGCAGGGGCTCCTTGTAGCCGCCCTTCAGTGCGAACAGTCCTGCGAAGCCGCCGAGTCCGCCCTGTACTTCGGGGCGGCTGGCCTTCTTGGCCAGGGGAGCGAACAGCTCGACTGCACGGTCACCGGCTTCGATGTCGACGCCGGCCGCCGCGTACGAGGCACCGGCACCGCTGGGGATCTGTTCAGTCATTGTCGGAGAGAGCTCCAAGCCGAATCGATGGATAGATGCCTGCTCACGCTAGCTCACCCGCCTCCCCGACAACTCAGCGGGCTCGCCCGCCTCCCCGAGAATTCAGCGGGCTCGCCCGCCTCCCCGAGAACTCAGCGGACGGCACGGAGCCGTCGGTTTTCGGGACCCGTGCCGGCGGCCGGGTGCCAAATCTATTGTGGACGTACCCGGTGAGTTACCCCAAGCGGTACGAAATCTGTTGTCACGTTTCGTAACGATGCCGACGCCGTTGCTCCACCGGGTCGGGGACGGGGACGGCGGCGACCAGGCGGCGGGTGTACTCCTCGCGTGGGTTGCGCAGGATGTCGTCGTTGGTGCCCTGTTCGATGACGGTCCCGTTGCGCAGCACCACGATCCGGTCGGCCAGCTGATCCACCACGGCGAGGTCGTGGCTGATGAACAGGCAGGCCCAGCCGAACTCGCGCTGCAGGCCCGCGAACAGTTCGAGCACCCGGGCCTGGACGGAGACGTCCAGGGCGCTGGTGGGTTCGTCGGCGACCAGCAGGTCGGGATTGAGTACCAGGGCCCGGGCCAGGCTGACCCGCTGGCGCTGGCCGCCGGAAAGTTCGTGCGGATAACGCTTTTCCACCCCGGCCGGGAGTTGCACGTCGTCGAGGAGGCGGCGGACGCGGTCGCGGGCGGCCGCGCCTTTGGCCTGTTCGTGCACCAGCAGGGGTTCGGCCACGCAGTCGCCGATGGTGAGGCGCGGGTTGAGGGAGGTGGCGGGGTCCTGGAAGACGAAGCCGAAGCGGCGGCGGATGGGCCGCAGCCGGCGTTCGGAGAGGCCCGCGATATCGGTGCCGAGCACCCGGACGCTGCCCGCGGTGGGCCGCTGCAGACCGGCCACGCAGCGGCCTATGGTGGATTTGCCGGAGCCGGATTCGCCGACCAGGCCGAGGGTTTCGCCGCGGCGCAGGGTGAGACCGACCTCGTTCACGGCCCGGAAGGACGGGCGGCCGAGCGGGGCCGGGAACTCCACCACCAGGCCGGAGACCTCCAGCACGGCGGCGGCGTCGGCCGGGATGGGTTCGCGGACAATCGTTCTCGCCAGTGCAGCGCCCGCCACGGGCGCGGAGTCGGCTCGAGCCTCGGCCCCCGCGGCCGGTGCATTGTCACCGGGATGCTCAGCGGCTTCCCAATTATCCGGCAGCACATGTAGTTTCGGCACTGCGGCCAAGAGGGCACGGGTGTATTCGTGCTCGGGTTCGGCGAAAAGCTTTTCCACCGGCGCCTCTTCGACGATGCGCCCCTCACGCATCACCACGACGCGGTCGGCGAGGTCGGCCACGACGCCCATATTGTGGGTGATGAGCACGATGGCCGCGCCGATGCGGTCGCGCAGATCCCGGAGTAGTGCCAGGATTTCGGCCTGCACGGTGACGTCGAGGGCGGTGGTGGGTTCGTCGGCGATGATCACCCGGGGTTCGCAGGCGATGGCGATGGCGATCACCACGCGCTGTTTCTGGCCGCCGGAGAGCTGGTGCGGGTAGTAGTCCACCCGCGCCTCGGGGTCGGGCAGCCCGACCGCGCGCAGCAGTTCGATCGCCTTGGCCCGGGCCAGTTTCCGCTTCATGCCCGAGTGCGCCCGCAGCGCCTCGCCGATCTGGAAGCCGACGGTGAACAGCGGGTCCAGGGCCGCGCCGGGCTCCTGGAAGATCATGGAGACGGCTCCACCGCGCACCGCGGTCAGTTCCTTTTCGCTCATTGTGGTGATCGCCTTCGTGCCCAGCAGGACGTGCCCGCGGACGCCCGCGGTCGGCGGCAGCAGTCCCATGGCGGTGCGCGAGCTGACCGATTTGCCGGAGCCGGATTCGCCGACCACGGCCAGTACCTCGGCCGGATACACCTGGTAGGACACGTTTTTCACGGCGGTGACGGCCCCGGCGTCGGTGGCGAAGGTGACGGTGAGGGAGTCGAAGGACAGGACGGGTTCAGGCATCGGCCGCCTCCTGCGCGGGTTCGGATTCGGGGGCCGCGGGCTCGGTCTCGGTGGCCGCCGCGGTGGCGGCGCGGCGGGTCCGCAGCAGCGGGTTGAGCACCTCGTTGAGGCTCTCGCCGACCAGGGTCATGCCGAGCACCACGATCACGATGGCGGCGCCGGGGAACACGCCGGTCCACCAGATGCCGTTGGAGACGTCGGCCAGCGCCTTGTTGAGGTCGTAGCCCCATTCCGCGGCCTGGGTGGGTTCGATGCCGAAGCCGAGGAAGCCCAGCCCGGCCAGCGTGAGGATGGCCTCCGCGCCATTGAGGGTGATGAGTACCGGCAGCGACTGGGTGACATTGGCGAGGATGTGCCGGAACAGGATTCGCAGCGTGGACGCACCGGTGACGCGCGCGGCGTCCACATACGGTTCCTGTTTCACCGAGATGGTGGCGTTGCGCACCACCCGGAAGTACTGCGGCACGAAGATGACGGTGATGGCGATGGCCGCCGACAGGATGCCGCCGAAGCTGCTGGACTGCCCGCCGGACACCACGATCGACACCACGATGGCCAGCAGCAGCGACGGGAACGCGTACATGGCGTCCATGAACAGCACCAGCACCCGGTCCACCCAGCGGCCGAGGTAGCCGGACACCAGGCCCAGCGGCACGCCGACGATGAGCGACAGCACCAGCGACACCGCGATCACCGACAGCGCGGTGCGCGCCCCGAAGAGGACGCGGGAGAGCACGTCCTCCCCGCGCACCGAGGTGCCGAACCAGTGCGCGGCCGACGGCGCCTGCTGCCGCGCGAAATCGCCGCCGCCGGAGGCGTTCTGCGCGAATCCGTAGGGCGCCAGCAGGGGCGCGAAGACGGCCACCAGGATGAACCCCGCGACCAGGGCGAGCCCGAGCAGCAACGTGGCCCGCTGCAGCCCGGAGGTCATGCGCACCAGGGCCGTTCCGGGGATCCGCAGCCGGGAGCGGGTCGGTGGGACCGGCGCCCGCACGCCGGTTTCGATGACGGTCATCAGAACCTCACCCTCGGGTCGATCAGTGCCACGATCAGGTCCACCAGGAAGCTCATGACGGCCACCACGATGGCGATGAACGCGACGATGCCCTGCACCGCCACGAAGTCGCGCGCCTGCAGGTAGGTGGCGAGCTGGTAGCCCAATCCCTTCCATTCGAAGGTGGTTTCGGTGAGCACCGCGCCGCCGAGCATCATGGCGATCTGCATGCCCATGACGGTGACCACCGGAATGAGGGCATTGCGGAAGGCGTGCCGCCCGGTGACGACGCGGTCGGACAGGCCGCGCGCCCGGGCGGCCTCCACGTAGCCCGAGCGCAGGGTCTGGATCAGGTTGATCCGCACCAGTCGCAGGAACACGCCGGCGGTGAGCAGGCCCAGCGCGATCGCCGGCAGCACAGCGTGTTTCAGCACGTCGACGATGTTCCCGGTGTCGCCGTAGAGGATCGCGTCGACGATCATGATGTTGGTCTTGGGCGACACGTGCTGCAGCTGGAGCTCCACGGTGGTGCTGGCCCGCCCGGCCACGGGCAGCCAGCCCAGCTTGACCGCGAAGATCAACTTCAACAGCAGCCCCACGAAGAACACCGGGGCCGCGTACACCAGGATCGCGAACAACCGCAGGCTCACATCGGCGGCCGAATCCCGTTTGGTGGCGGCGTATCTGCCCAGCGGCACCCCCACCGCGAAGGCCACGAGGAGCGCCCAGAACACCAGTTCCAGTGTGGCCGCGCCGTAGGTGACGATGACGTCGCTGATGGCTCGATTGTCCTGGGAGCGGCCGAAATCCCCGCGCAGCAGGCCGGACAGGTAGTCCCGGTACTGGGTGAGGATGGGCCGGGTGAGTCCGGCGGCCTCCTTGCGCCGCTGCAACTCCTCGGGGGTGAGCCGCCCGCCCTGCGCGGCGGTGATGGGATCGCCGATCACCCGCATCAGGAAGAAGACCAGGGTCACCAGGATCCAGGTGGTGGGGATGATGAGCAGGGCTCGCACCCCGAGGTACCGTGCCAGCGCGCCGTAGCGGGTGTCGCCGCGGCGGGCCGGGAGGAACCTGCGGTGCGTTCGTGTACCCGCCGGGCGGGCCGGGATCGCCGGCCCGCCCTCGGGTTCGGTGGTCGTCACCATCCGACTACTTGCTCAGTACGCCGAAGCGGAACTTGGAGGACGGGTCCAGGGTGTTCTCCACGCCCTGGATGTTCTTACCCGCCACCGCGATCTGGTTGCCGGTGAGCAGCGGCACGATGGGCAGGAAGTCGGCCATCAGATCGTGCTGCACGGTGGCCAGCGCGGCGATCCGCTTGGCCGGATCCGGTTCGGTCAGTTCGGCGTTCAGCTCCGCGGTGATCTTCGGATCGCCGAAGTGGTTGCGCAGGAAGTTGTCCTCGGTGAAGAAGGGGCGCAGGTAGTCGTCGGCGTCCGGGTAGTCCGGGAACCAGCCGAACTGGAATACCGGGTAACCGTCGGTGGAGCGGGCCTTCTGGTAGGCGACCCATTCGGTGGACTGCAGGTTCACCTTGAACAGCCCGGTGGCCTCGAGCTGGCTCTTGACGGCGGCGTACTCCTCGGAGCTGACGGTCCCGTAGTGCTCGGTGGTGTACTGCAGGTTCAGTTCGACCGGCGTGGACACGCCCGCGTCGGCGAGGAACTTGGCGGCCGCGTCCTTGTTCGGCAGCGTGCCGTAGATGTCCTTCAGGGCCTCGGTGCCGCCCGGAACGCCCTTGGGCACCGGCGAATACAGCGGGGCCCAGGTGCCCTTGAAGACGCTGTTGGCCAGCGCCTCGCGGTCGACGGCGACAGCGACGGCCTTGCGCACGGCCAGCTTCTGGGCGGGATTGCCACCGGGCTGGGTGTTGAGGTTGAACACGATGTAGCGGGTGTCGCCGCCGGGCGACTGGTGCACGGTCACCTTGTCGCTGGTCTTCAGCGAGTCCAGGTCGGTCGGGGTGAGGGTGTGCCAGGCGACGTCGATATTGCCCTGCTGGACATCGAGTTTCAGGTTGGCGGCCTCGGCGTAGTACTTCACCGTGACCGCGTCGGTCTTGGGTTTGCCGAACAGGCCGTTGTAGTCCGGGTTGGACTTGTACTCGACCAGCTTGTTCTTGTCGTAGCTGGTGATGGTGTACGGACCGGAGAACGGCTTGGCCTTCACGATGTCCTCGTCGGCGAGCACCTTGTCGGCCGGGAAGACCTTCTCGTCCACGATGGCCGCCGCCTGGGTGGGCAGGATGGCCGGGAAGGTCTGATCGTTGCCCTTCTTGAGAGTGAAGGCGACGGTCTTGTCGTCGGGGGCATCGGTGTGATCGAGGTTGTCCAGCAGCGCCTTCGGACCCTGCGGGTCATCGATCTTCACCATGCGGTCGAAGGAGAACTTCACGCTCTGCGCGGTGAGGGGATCACCGTTGGCGAATTTCAAGCCGGGTTTGAGCGTGCAGGTGTAGACGGTCGGCGAGGTGAACTCGCACTTGTCGGCGGCGTCGGGTTTCGGCACCGCCTCGCCCGCCGGGAAATTCATCAGGAACTGGTAGACCTGGGTTTCCGCCAGCAGTGAGCCGTTGTCGTAGGCCCGGGCCGGATCCAGTGAGGTGACCTTGTCGGTGGTGCCGACCAGGATTCCCGCTCCTCCGCCACTGTCCGATGTCTTTCCCGAACCGCAGCCGGCGACCGCCAGCACCGCTAGGCCCGCAAACCCTACTGCCGCAACTCTTCTCGCGCGCATACTGCCCTGCTCTCGAAGCGCAGCGCAGCGGCCGGGTCACGGTCCCGCCGCGCCGCGGTGGACATCCTTTGGCTGGGCACAGTATCGACCGGTTATAACCGGCGTGTTGCGTTTCGGAACAATCGGTACACAAATCGAGCCATCCGCCCCGAGACGCCGATGTCGCAACTGCGCCACCGAATTTCCCTGTTCAGAGCGGGAAAAGCACGGTGCCCGTCCGCGATTACGCGAACGGGCACCGTGAATGCTTGGGCCTACGGGCGACTCGAGGCTTGCGCTTCTGCGCTCGTGCTTACGGGCGACTCAGCGCCGAGGCATTGACATTGTCCGCCAGCAACTCGGTCTCGGTCGCGCCGGACAGCATGCCCTCGAGCACGTTCTTGCCGATGGCGTTCTCCGCCGGCAGCGAGATCGGATAGTCGCCGTCGAAGCAGGCGCAGCACAGCCGCGAGCGCGGCTGCTCGGTGGCGGCGACCATGCCCTCGAGCGAGATGTAGCCGAGGCTGTCCGCGCCGATGGAGCGGCGCACGCCCTCCACCATGTCGTCGAGGCTCTCGCCCTCGATGCCCTCGGGGCCCGCGCCATTGGCGATCAGCTCGGCGCGCGAGGCGAAGTCGATGCCGTAGAAGCAGGGCCACTTGACCGGCGGGGAGGCGATGCGCACGTGGATCTCCAACGCGCCCGCCTCGCGGAGCATGCGGATCAGGGCCCGCTGGGTGTTGCCGCGCACGATGGAGTCGTCCACCACGATGAGCCGCTTACCGCGGATCACCTCGCGGAGCGGATTGAGCTTCAACCGGATGCCGAGCTGGCGGATGGTCTGGCTGGGCTGGATGAAGGTCCGGCCCACGTAGGCGTTCTTCATCAGGCCCTGGCCGTAGGGCACGCCGGAACCCTGTGCGTAGCCGACGGCGGCCGGGGTGCCGGATTCCGGCACCGGGATGACCAGGTCGGCCTCGATCGGGTGCTCGGCGGCCAGGCGGCGGCCGATCTCCACGCGGGTGGCGTGCACCGAACGGCCGGAGATGGTGGAGTCGGGCCGGGCCAGGTACACGAATTCGAAGACGCAACCCTTGGGTGTCGGATTGGCGAAGCGCAGCGAGCGGACGCCGTCGGCGTCGATGGCGAGCAGCTCGCCCGGCTCGATCTCGCGCACGAAGGACGCGCCGACGATGTCGAGGGCGGCGGTCTCACTGGCAACGACCCAGCCGCGGTCCAGCCGGCCCAGGCACAGCGGCCGCACCCCGTGCGGGTCGCGGGCGGCGTAGAGGGTGTGCTCATCCATGAAGGTCAGGCAGAAGGCGCCCTGCAGCGTCGGCAGCAACTCCATGGCGGCCTGCTCGATGCTCTTGTCGGCGGCCGCGTGCGCCAGCAGCGCGGTCATCACATCGGAGTCGGAGGTGGCGGCCATGGTGCCCGCCAGCCGGCCGGTGACCAGTCCGAGTTCCCGTGCCCGCGTACTCAATTCGGCGGTGTTGACCAGATTTCCATTGTGGCCCAGCGCGATTCCGGTACCGACCGCGGTGGTGCGGAAGATGGGCTGCGCGTTCTCCCAGGTGGTGGAACCCGTGGTGGAGTAACGACAGTGGCCGACGGCCACGTGGCCGGGCATGGCGGCCAGGGTCTGTTCGTCGAAGACCTGGCTGACCAGGCCGAGATCCTTGAAAACCAGCACCTGCGAGCCGTCGGCGACGGCGATGCCCGCCGCCTCCTGACCGCGGTGCTGCAATGCGTAAAGTCCGTAATACGTGAGCTTTGCCACATCTTCGCCCGGTGCCCAGACACCGAACACACCGCACTCTTCGCGCGGTTCGTTCTCGTCCTGGTCGGAGGTGGTGGCGGCGGAGGGGAGAGTCACCGTTTGCTCCCTGTTCGGCGGGCTGGGGGCGTTCGCCATTCTACGGGTAACCCCAAGGCAACCCACCGTTGGGATAACGGGGACGGCAAGCGGTTTGCTGTTAGCGTTCGACCGTGGCGAGCACCGAAAGCACCGGCAGTACGGAAACCGCTCCACGACCCAGGCATCTGAGCCCGTTCAGGTGGGCGTTTCCCATTGTGGTGGTCACGCTGCTCGCCGCGCTGCTGGGCGTCATGTACCTCGATTACGTGGTCGATCCGGAGAAGAATCTGCACGACTTTCCGATCGCCCTGGTGAATCAGGATGTCGGCGACGATATCGGCGGCAAGCACGTCAACTTCGGCGATCAGATCTCCGACGGCTTGCAGCAGGCGGTGCCGTCGGACCAGATCGATCTGCGGGTGCTCGGCATCAACGAGGCGCAGCTGCAGATGCAGTCCGCTCGGGTGTACGGCACGATCATCATTCCGTCCGACTTCTCCAAGCGGCTCGGCATTCTGGGTGTCGGCAGCGTGGTGCCCGGCGACATCACCAAGCCGGTGATCACTTTGCAGACCAATCCGCGTGCCGGCGCGTTCGCCACCGCCGTGGTGCAGAAATTCGGTGAGCGAGCTCTCACCCAGGTGAACGCTCAGGTCGGGCAGCAGCTGACCGACCAGGTGAAGGCGCAGCTGACGCCGGCTCCGGGCGCACCCCCGACGGAACTCACCGCGGCCACCCGGCTGGTGCTGGCGCAGCCGCTGAATGTCGTCGTCGACCAATTCCGGCCGCTGCCCGGCGGTTCCGGCGAAGGCCTGACCGCGTTCTTCTACAGCCTGCTGCTCCTGCTGGTCGGCATGGTCGGGGCGATGATCATCCATCAGCTCATCGATTCGGCCCTCGGGTTCCTGCCGACCGAGTGGGGGCCGTGGTACGTGCACTATCCACGCGCATCGATCTCGCGGGTGAAGACGCTGCTCATCAAATGGTCGGCGGTGGTGGTGATGGCGCTGGCGGTCTCGGGTGCGCTGATGGGCATCGCGGCCGCGCTCGGCATGCCGATCGACAGACCGCTGCTGCTGTTCATCTACGGCACCCTGGTGATCGTCGCGGTCGGCTTCACCTGCACCTCGATGCTGGCCGCGGTCGGCACCGCGGGCCTGATCATCAACCTGATCATCTTCATCATCCTGGGCCTGCCCTCCTCCGGCGGCACCATTCCGATCGAGGCGACGCCCAGGTACTTCGGCTGGCTGGCCAAGTTCGAGCCCATGCACCAGGTCTTCCTGGGCACCCGCTCGATCCTGTACTTCTACGGCAACGGCCGGGCCGGGCTCACCCGCGGCGTGTGGATGGCGGTGCTCGGCCTGATCATCGGCGTCGTCGGCGGTCTGTTCATCACCCGCTTCTACGACCGGAAGGGCTTGGAGCGCAAGCCCGTCGAGACCCCGGACACCGGCGGCGGCAAGCACACCAAGCCCGCCGACGCCTAGCGCCGCACCGTCAGACCGGCACCACCGGCAGCCACCGCGCGACCTCGCCCGCCCGGCTGCCGGAGGCGGACAGTGCACCGGATTCGCGCGCCACGTCGAAGCCGAGCAGCCCGGTGGCCAGCAGCAGCCAGGTGCGGGGGTCGGTTTCGACCACATTCGGCGGCGTCCCCCGGGTGTGCCTGGGGCCCTCGATGCACTGCACCGCCACGAACGGCGGTACTCGCACCTCCACCGAATGCCCGGGCGCATCCGCCGCCAATGCCCGCGCGGTCCCGCGCACGGCGGCCGCGAGCTCGGTGCGCGAAGGCGGCACCGTGGTCTCGTCGCGCAGCCACTCCCCCACCGCCGCTACCGCCGCCCGCACCTCCGCCGGATCCACCGCACCTCGTCGCGCCATGCCGCCGAGGCTACTGCGGCGCGCCGACATCCCGCTTTCGCGGGCTAACGCTCACCTCGGGCAAGGCGACGGGCGACCCGTGGGGCCAGGGCTCCGCCGGCATTGAGGGCCAGGTGCAGCAGGGCCGGGGCGGTGGCGCTGCCGGTGTGGCGGCGCAACCCGTCGAAGAGCAGACCCGCGGCGGTGGTGAGGGCCACCGTTGCGCGGACCGGATCGGCTGCGGCGCGAGCAGGTTGGATGTGGGACAGACCGAAGACGAACGCGCCCAACGCGTTTCCCGGACGCCCGGCGGCCCGATCCAGCAGGGGCGTCAGCGTCGAGCGGTAGACGAGCTCTTCGGTGAGGACGGTGCCGCCGGGGATGTGCAGGGCGGTCCATTCGACGGTGGAGACGCCCGGGCCGCGATCGGCGAGTCCGGCGAGGTGACGGCGGGTGGGCGGCAGGGCCAGGGCGACAGCGTAACCGGAGAGCACCATCCCGGCCGCAGCCGCGCCGGTGCGCAGCCCATGCGGTGACAACCAGTTCGGTGTGCCTCGGAAGAGCAGGGTGTACGCGGCGGCGAAGGCGGTGCTGACGGCGGTGCGGCCGCGCACGTCCAGGTCCAGGGCGGGCAGTATGCGGTTGCTCCACAGCAGCGGGAGCACCGCCGCGGCAAGGGGTTTCGGGCGCAGCAGGGCGCGGGCCGTGGCGAGCACGGCTATTTCACCGCTCGCTCGTACGCCTCCGCGAGTTCGATCTGGGTGCGGATGCGTTCGCCGAGGTCCTGGTCCCAGTCGGGTGGGGCGGCGATGGCGGCCCAGCCGTCCAGCACCAGGGAGCCGTAGTTGTGGCCGTGACCGTCGCTCACCCCCTGGGCATTGGTGAGGTCGGCGACGACCTGCCAGAAGGTGACGAGGGGCCACCAGCGCATCTGGGGCGAGACATCCGCGCCGCGCGGTTCCGAGAGCCAATCCGGCTGGGAGAAGATGAGATCCGAGGACCACCAGACGATGGGGTCGGAGGGGTGCTGGAGATAGGCGATGCGCGGCTTGCGCCAGTCGGCCGAGGGTTTGCCCAGATCGGCTGCGGTGGCGGCGAATCGGACCACCAGGCCGTCGGCGTAGATGGGTTCCACCTCGCGGGTGCCCGGATCGCGGCGCTGAACGAACTGCTGCCACAGGCGATTCGAGTTGGGCGGGCCCACCCACAGCGCGCCGTCCACCTTGGAGCGCAGGTCGGCCAGGCCGTCGAAGGCGGATTCGGAGCCCTGCGAGCCGAGGCTCTCCCCGTACACCAGCAGCTTGGGCCGATGCTCGGGCGGCCGCTGCGACCAGCGCTGGTACACCGCGTCGAACATCTTCCGCCCGTTGATCGCGACCTTCTGCCGGTCCGCCAGGAACGACAGCACGCTCGGCAGATACGAGTACTGCGAGGCCACGATGGCGGTGTCGCCGCCCCACATGTACTCGATGGCGGCCGCGGCCTCCCCGTTCACCCAGCCGGTGCCGGTGGTGGTGGCCAGCACCAGCACCTTGCGGTCGAAGGCCCCCGTGCGCTCGAGTTCGGCGACCGCCAGGTCCTCCTCGGTGGCGTCCTTGCCCGCCGACTGCAACCCGACGTACACCCGGATCGGTTCGCGCGCGGGCTTTCCCGTGACGGCGCTGATCAGCATGGGGTCCGGTCCGTGCGAGACGAACCAGCGGCCCTCCGACCCCAGCGTCTCCCACTTGGCCAGCGAGGCCGGACTGCCCGAACGCTCGGGCTTGTCCGGCTGCACGGCGTATTCGGTCACCTTGTCGTTGCGGACACTGAACGCCGAGTTGGCGACCGCGAAGAAACCGCGGGTGGCGACGCCGTTGAACAGCGTCACGATGAGCACGGTGAGCAGCAGCGCGCCGGTGGCGGGCGCGAGCGCGGGCGGCACCCGCACCCAGCGGCTGAGCAGCCGCGCCAGGAACCGCACGATCTCGCGCAGCGTGCGGTAGACCGCCACCACCAGCGCGCCGACCGCGAAACTCAGCCCGCCCGTACGCAGATACGCGGCCCGGGTGGTGCCCTCCATGCCCATGAGGGTGGTGATCTCGCGCTGCCAGTCGGCGGACAGCACCAGCATGTAGCCCGCCACCAGAATGCAGACGACCACCACGGCGACCTTGATCACGTAGCGCGCCCACTCGGGCGGAGTCGCGATCTTGATCCGCGGCCGAATCCACATGCGGAACAACCACTGCAGCACACAACCCACGCCGTAACCGATGGCGGCATTGAGGCCGGAGATCAAACCCTGGAACAGCCAGTCGCGCGGCACCAGCGACGGCGTCACCGACCACGCGAAGAAGATGGTCGCCACCACCAGTCCGGTGTGGTTGAGGTCGATGACGTCCTCGACCTTCCGCGCGACCACCGTGCCACGCCGATACACCATCGCGCCACGTGTGCGCAGCCGGGTCAGGGCGTCGGCGGAGTCCAGCACCCGTCAAGTATGGACGCAACCGGCCGGAATCCGTGGACCGCAGCAGGTGAGAGGGACCATCCCACCGGCGTGTCGCCCGCGGCCTCTACTCGGCGCACTCGAGTAGATGTACTCGGTCGATTCGGCGGCGGGGCCGCCAGACTCACCAACCATGAGCACTCCGAGCGCACACACCAGGAGCACCACGGCGTTTCTGGCTCAGGCCACGATCGCCTTCGGAATCAGCTTCTGCGCCTTGATCATCGGCATCGTCTACCTCCCGCTGGACATCTGGCAGCGCGGATTCCTGCTGATGGCAATGCTGTTCCTGGTGAGCAGCAGTTTCACCCTCGCGAAAGTGATTCGCGATCAACACGAATCCTCGAAGGTGCATCACCGCATCGACGAGGCCCGGATGGAGAAGCTGATGGCCGAGCACGACCCGTTCAAGATCAATTGAGCTGTCCCGCACCGCGGGAATGGCGAGAGCCCGCCGGATCGAGGGGGAACCGGCGGGCTCTCGGAATGTCCACGGCCCTCGGGCCGGGCCGGTTCAGTGGTCGGAGATCCCGAACAGCGCGGGGAGGGTGCCCTCGTGGGCGGCGCGCAGATCGTCGAGCTTCACACTGAACTGGCCCTGGACCTCCACCGAGTCCGCGCCGTCGTCGACCACGCCGATGCGGGCCCACGGCAGGCCGCGGGCGTCGCACATCTTGGTGAAGCGGGTCTCCTCCGAGCGCGGCACGGCCACCAGGACGCGGCCCGCGGACTCGGAGAAGAGGGTGACGAACGGGTCGGCGCCCTCGGGAATGATGATGCGGCAGGCGGTTTCGCCGGCCAGCGCGGCCTCCACCACGGTCTGGATCAGGCCGCCCTCGGAGACATCGTGGGCGGCGGAGACCATGCCGTCGCGGGAGCCCGAGACCAGGATCTCGGAGATCAACTGCTCGCGGGCCAGGTCGACCTGGGGCGGCAGACCGCCGAGGTGGTCGTGCTCGACCTGCGCCCAGATGGAGCCGTCCAGCTCGTCGCGGGTCTCGCCGAGCAGGATGAGGGTCTCGCCCGGCTCGGTGCCCAGGCCGGTCGGGATGCGGCGGTGCACGTCGTCGATGACGCCGAGCACGCCCACCACCGGGGTCGGCAGGATGGCGGTCTGGCCGGTCTGGTTGTAGAAGGACACATTGCCGCCGGTGACCGGAATGCCCAGGGCCGCACAGCCGTCCGCGAGACCGCGCACGGCCTGCTGGAACTGCCACATGACACCCGGGTCCTCCGGGGAGCCGAAGTTGAGGCAGTTGGTGACGGCCTTCGGGGTAGCGCCGGTGACGGCGACGTTGCGGAAGGCCTCGGCCAGCGCCAGCTGCGCGCCGGTGTACGGGTCCAGCTTGGTGTAGCGGCCCGAGGCGTCGGTGGCCAGCGCGATGCCGCGGCCGGTCTCCTCGTCGATGCGGATGACACCGGCGTCGGCGTGCTCGGCGAGCACGGTGTTGCCGCGCACGTAGCGGTCGTACTGCTCGGTGATCCACTTGCGCGAGCACAGCTGCGGGCTGGCCAGCATCTTCAGCAGGGTGTCGCGCAGCTCGTCACCGGTCTTGGGCCGGTTCAGGCGCGCGGCCGAATCCGCGTTCAGCGCATCCTGATCCGCGGGACGCTCGACCGGGCGCTCGTAGACCGGGCCCTGGTGGGCGACGGTGCGCGGCGGCACGTCCACCACGGTCTCGCCGTGCCAGGTGATGATCAGGCGCTCGCCGTCGGTGACCTCACCGATGACGGTGGCGGTGACGTCCCACTTCTTGCAGACGGCCATGAAGGCGTCCACGTTCTCGGGGGTGACGACCGCGCACATGCGCTCCTGCGACTCGCTCGAAAGGATCTCGGCGGGAGTCATATTGGCGGCGCGCAGCGGCACCTGGTCCAGTTCGATGTGCATGCCGCCGTCGCCGGCCGCCGCGAGTTCCGAGGTGGCACAGGACAGTCCGGCGCCGCCGAGGTCCTGGATGCCGACCACCAGTCCGGCGTGGTACAGCTCGAGACAGCACTCGATGAGGACCTTCTCGGCGAACGGGTCGCCGACCTGGACGCTCGGGAGCTTCTTACGGCCGGAACCGGATTCGTCGCCGGAGAAGGTGTCCGAGGCCAGCACGGACACGCCGCCGATGCCGTCCAGACCGGTCCGCGCGCCGAACAGGATGATCTTGTTGCCCTGGCCGGAGGCGAAGGCCAGGTGCAGGTCCTCGACCCGCATGACGCCCGCGCACAGCGCGTTCACCAGCGGATTGCCCTGGTAGGACGAGTCGAACACGGTCTCGCCGCCCACATTCGGCAGGCCCAGCGAGTTGCCGTAGCCCCCGACGCCGCGCACCACGCCGTCGACCACGCGCCGGGTGTCCGGGTGATCGGCCGCACCGAAGCGCAGCTGGTCCATCACCGCGATCGGGCGGGCGCCCATGGCCATGATGTCGCGCACGATGCCGCCGACGCCGGTGGCCGCGCCCTGGTAGGGCTCGACATACGAGGGGTGGTTGTGCGACTCGACCTTGAAGGTCACCGCCCAGCCGCCGCCGATGTCCACCACACCCGCGTTCTCGCCGATGCCCGCGAGCATCGACTTCTTCATCTCCTCGGTGGTGGTTTCACCGAAGTAGCGCAGATGAACCTTGGAAGACTTGTAGGAGCAGTGCTCCGACCACATCACCGAGTACATGGCGAGCTCGGCGTCGGTGGGACGCCGGCCCAGGATCTCCTTGATCCGGGCATACTCGTCGTCCTTGAGGCCGAGTTCCTTGTAGGGCTGCGGGTGGTCCGAGGTGGCCGCGGCGTTGCTGACGGTATCGACGTGGCTGGTCACGGGAATACCAGAGTCCTTTCGGCCGGGCAGGTCGGAAGCGAAAGCCGGCGTTGCTGGATGTCGGCGAGATACGATCGCGAGTCTAATTGCCTGCATTCCAGCCCTTTACCCCGCCCGCCAGTGTGGCAGCGGCCACTGTCTTCGTCATGCCGAGGCGACAACTGATTTGTCGCCGACCGGGGTAACTCCCCGGGTACGCCCACAATGGTTTCGGCTCCCAACCGCCGGCACGCATGCAGGTCAGGGAGCGGCACGCGAGCCGGGCGCCGAAGGCCCGGGGAGGCGGGGGAGTGAGCGGTGCCCGCTACTCTGTCCGGGTGAACGATCGATCCGGGGTCGCGGATCCGAGCGAGAAACCCGTGACCACGCCTGGCGGGCTGACACGGCGGCAGGGGCAACTGCTCGCGATCGCGATCGCGCTCTTCGCGATATCCGCGCTGATCAGTTTCGAGACCCTCTGGCACGGGTTCATCGACCTGCAGGTGTATCGGAACGGCGCGCGGGCCTGGCTCGACGGCAAGGATCTCTACGGGCCGATGCCGGCGGTGTACGGGATCGGGTTGCCGTTCACGTATCCCCCGCTGGCCGCGCTGTTCTTCGCGCCGCTGGCCATCATGCCGCTGGGCGTCGCGGAGGCGGCGGTGCTCGCGGTCTCCATCGCCTCGCTGGGTGTGACGCTGTGGGTGGTGCTGGACCGGATCCGGCCGAGCCTGGCGTGGCGGACCCGGCTGGCCGTCGTCATCGGCGCGGTCGGGTTGCTGCAGCTGCTGGAGCCGATCCGCGAGACCTACGGATTCGGTCAGATCAACCTGGTGCTGATGGCCGCGGTGACGCTGGATTGCCTGGTGCGCAAGCCTTTCTGGCCGCGCGGCATGCTGATCGGCATCGCGGTGTCGGTGAAGCTGACCCCGGGCGGCTATCTCCTCTACTTCCTGCTGCGCAAGGACTGGAAGGGCGCGATCACCCTGGTGCTGTCCGCCATCGGCGCGATTGCGGTGGGATTCGTGCTGTTCCCGAAGGATTCGCCGCAGTACTGGTTCCACACCCTGTCCGACACCGGCCGCATCGGCCCGCCCTGGTACGCGGGCAACCAGTCGATCAAGGGCTTCGTGTTCCGGCTCGGCTACTCGACCTCGATCTCGACGCTGATCTGGCTGGTGCTGTCGGTGGCCGCGGTGGCGCTGGCCGCGCTGTGGATGAAGCGCCTGCTCGACGCCGGCGCGACGGTCGCGGCCCTGATGGTGAATGCCGCTGCGGTGCTGCTGGTTTCCCCGGTCTCCTGGTCGCACCACTGGGTGTGGATCGCGCCCGCGCTGATCGTGGCCGCCGATGCCGTCGCCCGCGGCCGCCGCAACCGGTGGTTCCTCGGCGCGGCCGGCCTGGCGGTGGTCATGTTCGCCATCGGGCCGATGTGGCTGCTCCCCCACAACCACGACCGCGAACTCACCTGGAACTGGTGGCAGCAGATCATCGGCAACAGCTACGTCATCTTCACCTTCGCCGTCTTCGTCGTGGCGGCCCTGAGCTATCGCCCGAACCCGGACCCGGAAAGGGCCGCGCTGCTCACGGCGTAGGGGTCAAGAAGGCCGCGAGGGCCGCCGCGTAGGCGGGAACGTCTGCGGCGCCCATCATTTCGCGCGCCGAGTGCATGGCCAGCTGAGCCGCGCCGACATCCACGGTGGACATGCCGGTGCGGGCCGCGGTCATCGGCCCGATGGTGGAGCCGCAGGGCAGATCCGCCCGGTGCACGTAGCGCTGCAACGGGACGTTCGCCTGCGCGCAGGCCAGGGCGAAGGCGCCCGCGCCGGTGGCGTCGGTGGCGTAGCGCAGGTTCTGATTGACCTTGAGCACCGGCCCGCCGTTCACCTCGATGCGGTGCGAGGGCTCGTGCCGGTCCGGATAGTTGGGGTGTGTCGCGTGCGCCATGTCGCCGGAGGCGCACACCGAATCGGCCAGGGCCGCCAGGTATTCCGCGCGTCCGCCGCCGCGGGCGAGCACGATGCGCTCCAGCACCGTGGGCAGCAGACCGGATTGGGCGCCGCGGTCGGACTGGCTGCCGACCTCCTCGTGGTCGAACATGGCCAGCACCGGTGTCGCCGCACCGGGTTCGGCGATGGCGGCCAGGAAGGCCCGCAACCCGGCGTAGCAGGTGCCCTGATTGTCCAGCCGGGGCGCGCTGATCAGATCCAGGTCGCGCCCGATCAGCCTGGAGGGCACCAGATCATGGGTCATCAGCTCCCAGCCCAGCACCGCGCCCGGGTCGATGCCGGAGCGTTCGGCGACGAACGCCAGGAACGAGCGCGGCTCGCCGCCGATCCCCCACACCGCGTTCACGTGCCGTTGCGGATCGAGCTGCACGCCGCGCCGGTCGTCGGAGAGGTGGATGGCCAGCTGCGGCACCCGCAGAATCGGTTCGTCGATGCGAATCAGCTGCTCCCGCACCGTATTTCCGTCACGCACCGACAGTCGCCCGGAGATGCCGAGATCGCGGTCCAGCCACGAGTTCAGCCAGGCGCCGCCATAGGGCTCCAACCCGACCATCTGCCAGCCCGCCACCGCGGTGTCCGGATGCTGTTTGACCCGCAGATTGGGGCTGTCGGTGTGGGCGCCGACCACCCGGAACGGGCCGGCCTGCCCGGAGCCGGCGGCCCAGGCCACCAGGGAACCGGCGCGCACCACGTAATAGCGGCCCGCGCCACCCGCGGGCCAGGGCGCCGATTCGGACAGCCGGGTGAAGCCGTGCTCGTCGAGTTCGGCTGCGACAGTTCGGCAGACGTGGAACGGCGACGGGGAGGCATCGATGAATGCGCACAGGCCTGCGGCGGTCGCGGCGGTCTCGGCAACGGGCATGGGCTCGAGCTTATCCGCCTCCCCGAGACTTCAGCGGGCAGCTGAGAGCCGTTGACGGGATGGCATTCCGTGCCTGCGTTGAGTGCCGAACCGATCTTGGGGGTACCCGGGGAGTTACCCCGATCCTTGCGAGATCAGTTGTCCCGTTTCGGACTGCGCCAGGCTACCCGGGCAGCGGGGCTTCGGCGACGCGGCCCAGCAACCGCACCAGCTCCAGATAGTCGTCACTTCCGAGACTGCGGCGCATTTCGGCCTCGGCGCGCGCCTCCTCGGCGCGCACCTCCTCGACCAATTCCTCACCGCGGCGGCTCAGTCCGATCAGAATGCGCCGGCGGTCGTCGGCCGCCGCGACCCGGAAGATGAGCCCGCGCTCGGCGAGCTGGTCGGCGTGCCGGGTGGCCGAGGACGGGGGTAGCTGCGCCCGCGATGCCAGCTCACTCATGGTGATGCCGATGTCGGCGGACAGATTGGTGAGCATGCACCACTGGTCGGCGGTGAGCCGCCTGGCACACAGTGCGGCGTCCAGGTGACGAAGCCAACTCCGCTCGGCCGCTCGGAGGGCTCCATGCAAGGTGGAAAATCCACCTAGAATTGTCGCCATATTTCCCGCCCGTCAGAAAACCGCTTGAACGAGGGGAAGGGTAGCCCATGTCCCCGTTCGGCGGGAATCCCGAGAACGTCATCGAGATCATCAACATAGTTCCGCAGCAGGGTCCCGGCGGTATCTTCGCGCCATCCTGTGAGGCGGCTATTTCTCTCGCGTTGGAAGAAATCAACTCCGGTTCCGGAATTCTGGGACGAGAATTGCGCGTCACCCACATTGACGGCGGGCGCGAACCCCACCTGGTGGCCGGAGAGGTGGCGGCACTGCTGGCCACCGGCATGGTGCACGCGGTCACCGGCTGGCACACCTCGGCGGTGCGCCGCGCGGTGGAGCGGGTGACGGCCGGACGGGTGCCGTATCTGTTCGCCACCGACCACGAGGGTGTGGAGTCGGTCCCGGACGGGCTGTTCATGATCGGGGCGGATCCCGAACACCAGATCGTGCCCGCGCTGGACTGGCTGCGGCGCTCCTTCGAGGCCCGACGCTGGGCGATCATCGGCAACGACTACGTGTGGCCGCGGCGCACCGCGCAGGCCGTGCGCGCGGCGCTGCAGGATCCGGAGCTGATTCCGCTGGAGCTGTTCGTGCCCATGCGCACCCGGGATTTCGGCCGGTTCCTCGACGATCCCCGGCTCGACCTGGCCGACGGGATCATCGTGCTGCTGGTGGGCGCCGATGTCGCCCGCTTCAACCTGCAGTTCTCCCGGACGGGGCGGTCCGATCAGCAGGTGCGGGTGAGCCCGGCCGTGGACGAGAACGTGCTGCTGGCCGCGGGCGGCGGCGCGAACCACAATCTGTTCGTGCCGTCGGGCTTCTTCGTGAACGGACCGCACGATCGGGAGCGGCTGGACCGCTATCACCGGCTGCACGGCTGGTTCGCGCCCACGCTCACCAATTTCAGCAATACCAGCTACGAGGCCATCCACACCCTGCACGGCATGGCCGAGCTGGCCGGATCGCTCGAGGTGCGGTGCATCCAGGCCGCGGTGGCGGACCGGCGGGTCGTCGAAACCCCGTGGGGCGAGGTCGGTTTCGACGGGGTGCAAGCAGTCCGCCCGACCTGGCTGGCCAGGGCGGGCGGAGTCGACTTCGAGATTCTGGACGGAATCTAGTTCCGCCGCGCGTGGGGCTACGCCTCGACGAGGCTGTCCAGCACCGAGAGGAACAGGCCCAGGCCGTCGTCGCTGGGGCCGGTGAGCGGCTCGGTGGCGTGCTCGGGGTGCGGCATCAGGCCGACCACCCGGCGATTGGCCGAGGTGATGCCGGCGATGTCACGCTGCGAGCCGTTGGGGTTGCCGCCCGCGTAGCGGAACACCACGCGGCCCTCGCCCTCCAGCTGGTCGAGCACGGCGGTGGACGCCTGGTAGCGGCCCTCGGCGTTCTTGACCGGGATGAGGATCTGGGCGCCCGGCTCGTAGCGGGTGGTCCAGGCGGTGTCGGTCTGCTCGACGGTCAGCCACTGGTCGCGGCAGACGAAGTGCAGGCCCTCGTTGCGGGTCAGCGCACCCGGCAGCAGGCCCGCCTCGCAGAGGATCTGGAAGCCGTTGCAGATGCCCAGGATCGGCATGCCCTGCTCGGCGGCCTTGATGACCTCGCCCATGACAGGGGCCATGGAGGCGATGGCACCGGCGCGCAGGTAGTCGCCGTAGGAGAAGCCGCCGGGGACGACGACCGCGTCGACCTGCTTGAGGTCGGCATCGGCGTGCCACAGCGAAACAGGCTCGGAACCGGCCAGTTTCACCGCCCGGGCGGCGTCGACGTCGTCGAGCGTGCCCGGGAAGGTGATGACACCGATGCGGGCGCTCACAGCCGGACGACCTTCCAGTCCTCGATCACGACATTGGCCAGCAGCGATTCGGCGATCTGCTCCAGGTCGGCGTCGGTGACATTGTCATCGACATCGAGTTCGAATCGCTTGCCCTGCCGCACATCCGAGATGCCGGGGTGCCCGAGACGCCCCAGCGCGCCGACAATGGCTTGTCCCTGCGGATCCAGGATCTCGGCCTTCGGCATCACCTCGACCACGACACGTGCCACGCGTTGCTCCTCAGCTGGTGGGGCGGTGCCCGGCATGCATGCCTGCCGGGCGGGGGGTATCGCTGATCAGCGTAGTTGGCGGGGGCGGCGGACATACCGCCGGGTCGTGCCGTCCGTGGCCTACACCACAGCCCCGCGGGCTACCGTTGAATCATGCACATAGCCCATTTCGGACATTCCTGCATTCTCGTGGAGCTCAACGGCAGCAAGATCCTGTTCGATCCGGGCAATTTCTCGCACGGATTCGAAGGCCTCACCGGATTGGATGCCATTGCGGTGACGCATCAGCATCCCGATCACATCTGCCCGCACCGGATCGAGGCGCTGATCGAGGCGAATCCACAGGCCAGGCTACTGTCCGATCCGCAGACCGCGCTGCTGCGGGGCGAGCCGTGGGAGCCGGTGCACGCCGGAAATATTCTCGAAGTCGGTGATGTCCAAATTACCGGCGGTGGTGGCCGGCACGCGGTCATCCATCCGGAGATCCCCGTTATCGACAACACCGTCTTCCAACTCGGCACTCCGGAGGACCCCGCACAACTCGTGCATCCCGGTGATTCACTCTGGGTTCCGCCGACTCCGGTCGGTGTTCTCGCCATTCCCGCGGTCGCCCCGTGGATGCGCATCAGCGAGGCCGTGGATTACCTGCGTGCGGTAAATCCGCGGGTCGCATTCCCCATCCACTACGGCATCATCGCCCCCGAAGCACAGGGCATCTATTTCGGTCGGCTGAATGAAATGAGTCCGGCCAATACCGAATTCAAGATCATCGAACCCGAGGATCACGCGGAATTCTGATGTCGCACCGCCGGGCGGGAGCGGCCACCGCCCGGCGGCGCGAGCTGTGTAACCCACTGCGGCCGAGGCGGATTCGTGGCGAATCCGCCTCGCCCCGGGTCAGCGGTAGGAGGCCAGGAACAGCGCCTCGGCCAGGGCCATGTGCTCGATCTCCGTCGGATCGACGCTCTCATTGGGCGCGTGGATCAGGCACTTCGGTTCCTCCACGCCCATGAGCATGATCTCCGCCTGCGGATAGGTGTCGGCGAAGACATTGCACAGCGGGATCGACCCGCCCTGCCCCTCGGTGGTGGCGGGACGCCCGTAGGCCGCCTCCATGGCCGCGGACATGGCCCGCCGCGCCGGGCCGTCCGTGCTGCCGACGAACGGCGAGCCGGTGGCCTCGGTCTCGACCGTCACCCTCGCGTGCCACGGCGCGTGCGACTTCAGGTGCGCGGTCAGGGCTTTCAGCGCGTCCTCCGGATTGATGCCCGGCGGAATGCGCAGGTTGAGGCGGGCCCGGGTCCGGGGCTGGATGGCCGCCGAGGAGCCGACCACGGGCGGGACGTCCATACCGAGCACCGTGAGCGCCGGACGGACCCAGAGCATGTCGGCGACCCCGCCATTGCCCAGCAGATGGACGCCGTCGAGAACGCCCGCGTCGGAACGGAATCGGCCCACCGGGTACTCATGACCCTGCCAGACCTGGTCATTGCGCAGCCCGTCGATGGTGGTGTTGCCGTCGACGTCGCGCAGGGTGCCGAGCAGGTGGATCATGGCGGCCAGCGCGTCGGGCGCGGGACCGCCGAACATGCCGGAATGCAAGGGGCCGGAGAGGGTTTCGACGGTGACGACCACATTCACAGTGCCGCGCAGGGTCTGGGTGAAGGTGGGCACGCCGACCGCGAAGTTGCCGCAGTCGCCGATGAGCAGGGTGTCGGCGCGCAGCAGGTCGGCATTGCCGGGCACGAACTCCTCCAGGCCGCCGGTGCCCTGCTCCTCGGAGCCCTCCGAGACCAGCACCAGCCCGACCGGATACTCGTCGCCGTACACCTTGCGCAGCGCCCGCAGCGCGGTCAGATGCATGACGATATTGCCCTTGCAGTCGGCCGCGCCGCGCCCGTACCAGCGGCCATCCTTTTCGGTGAGCTGCCAGACCGGCGTCTGCCACGCGGCGTCGTCGAGCGGTGGCTGCACGTCGTAGTGGCAGTAGAGCATGACGGTCGGCGCGCCCTCCGGCCCCCGGCTGCGGGCCACGACGGCATTGCTGCCGTCCGGGGTCTCGTGCAGCCCCACCTCGGTCAGTCCCTCCGCCTCGAACGCATCGGCCACCCACTGCGCGGCCTTCTCGCACTCCTCGATCGGGAACTGCCGGGCGTCGTACACCGATTTGAACGAGACGAGCTGCGCGAGATCGCTTTTCGCACGCGGCATGAGTTCCCTGACGGCCGCGCGCAGCGCGGCCACCTTCGAATCCTCCTGCACCCCTGCGGTCGTGGTCATGACATCCTCCTGATCACTTGGCGGTATCGGGTTTCACGGTCTCACCCTTCTTCAGGTGACCGATTGTTTCCAGGGTGCGCAGGTTTCCGAAGCTCGACGTCGGATAGGAGATGGCGCGATCGCGGTCGACGGTGTCGGTCAGCAGCTGATCGGCTACCGCACCCGCCCCGAGGTGCGGCTGCGTGGCGGACATCGCCTGCGCTATGACATGCTGATAGTCCATAGTGCTGAATAGTAACCGTTCAGCAACTTTCTCTTGATTACGAAACGGTAGCTGGCCGAACCAGTTTCGATCATGGCCGGCTGGCTACCATCATCTCGGCAAACCCATGCCGAATCTCGATCGGAGGCCATATGACCGGCACCACGGAACCCGACGACGTCTACGCGATGCCCGGCATCAGACGCGCCGCTCCGCACCGTGGCTTCCCCGAACACGAGATCTTCCCGCAGGTCGCCTACCAGATCGTCCACGACGAACTGATGCTCGACGGCGTCTCCCGGATGAACCTGGCCACCTTCTGCACCACCTGGGTCGACGACCAGGCCCGGCGGCTGATGAACGAATGCCTCGACAAGAACATCGTCGACAAGGACGAGTACCCGCAGACCGCCGAACTCGAGCAGCGCGGCGTGCACATGCTCGCCGACCTGTGGAACTCCCCCGATCCGCGGGGCACGCTGGGCACCTCCACCACCGGGTCCAGCGAGGCCGCCATGCTGGGCGGCCTGGCCGCCAAATTCCGCTGGCGCAAGCGCGGCGGCACCGGCACCCCCAACTTCGTGTGCGGCCCGGTCCAGGTGTGCTGGGAGAAGTTCGCGCGCTACTTCGACGTGGAGATCCGCCAGATTCCGCTGCGCGGCGAGCGCTACACCATTGACCCGGATGAAATCGACGCCTACTGCGACGAGAACACCATCATGGTGGTGCCCACCTTCGGCCAGACCTTCACCGGCCTCTTCGAGGACGTCGAGGGCATCAGCAAGGCGCTCGACGCGCTGCAGGCCGCGACCGGACTCGACATCCCCATCCACGTCGACGCGGCCAGCGGCGGCTTCCTCGCCCCGTTCTGCGCACCCGAAATCTGTTGGGATTTCCGGCTTCCGCGGGTCAAGTCCATCAACGCCTCCGGCCACAAGACCGGTCTCGCACCGCTGGGCGCGGGCTGGGCCATCTGGCGGACCAAGGAGGATCTGCCCGAAGAGCTCATCTTCGATGTCGACTACCTGGGCGGCAATATGCCCACCTTCAACCTGAACTTCTCCCGGCCCGGCGGGCAGGCCGTCACCCAGTACTACGAGTTCATCCGGCTGGGCCGCACCGGCTACCGCAATGTGCAGACCGCCATCTACACCGCAAGCCAGCACCTGGCCAAGGGCATTGCCGAGGCCGGGCCGTTCGAGCTCATCCACGATGCCGATCCGCGCCGCGGCATCACCGCCGTCTCGTGGAAACTGGCCGACGGCGCCGACTACAACCTCTACGACCTGTCCGATCGGCTGCGCACCCGCGGCTGGCTCATCGCCGCCTACCCGCTGCCCGCCGACCGCGAGGACGAGATCATCATGCGCGCGGTGCTGCGCCACGGCTTCACCATCGACATGGCCGACCTGCTGCTCGCCGACCTGCACCGCAGCCTGCAGGTGCTCGGCAAGCACCCGATGACGACCTCGCTCACCCGCGAGGAGGCGGGCGGCTTCCCGCACAACGCACGCGCGGTCGTCCCCACCCCCAAGGCGAAACCGGTGCGGTCCAAGGCCGGTGGCAAGGCCACGATCAACGGCAAGAAGGCCGCCGAGGCCCCCGCCAAGCACGCCAAGACCAAGCACGCCAAATCCAAGGCCGGCAAGAAGTGAGCGCGGCCGGGAGTTCGGCCGTCACCGGATAACCACGGCGGCAACCGAATACCGCGAAGCGGCGGCGGGAATCCCGCCGCCGCTTCATGTTCCGGACTCGGAGCCTAGGCGTCGGCCAGGCCCACGGTGTCGAGGAGCCAGGCGAGCTCGAAGGCCGCCTCCTTCCACTTCTCGTAGCGGCCGCTCACCCCGCCGTGGCCCGCGCTCATCTCCGTCTTGAGCAGCAGCTGCGCATCGCCGGTCTTGGTGGCGCGGAGTTTGGCCACCCACTTGGCCGGCTCCACGTACAGCACGCGGGTGTCGTTGAGCCCGGTGATGGCCAGGATCGCCGGATAGTCCTTCGCCTCGACGTTCTCGTAGGGCGCGTAGGACTTCATGTACTCGTAGACTTCCTTGTCCGCCAGGGGATTACCCCACTCGTCCCACTCGGTGACGGTCAGCGGCAGCGACTCGTCCAGGATGGACGTCAGCGGGTCCACGAAGGGCACATTGGTCAGAATGCCCGCGAACAGCTCGGGCGCGAGGTTCGCCACCGCGCCCATCAGCAGCCCGCCCGCGCTGCCGCCCTCGGCGAGCATGCGGTCCGGTGCGGTGACACCGGAATCCACCAGATGCCGTGCGCAGGTGACGAAGTCGGTGAAGGTGTTCTTCTTCTCGAGCTTCTTGCCCTCCTCGTACCAGCGCCGGCCCATCTCGCCGCCACCGCGGACATGCGCGACCGCGTAGACCATGCCGCGATCCAGCAGCGACAACCGTCCCACCGAGAAGTACGGATCCATCGGCGCCTCGTAGGAGCCATAGCCGTAGAGCAGCAACGGTTTCGGACCGGCCGGGGCATCCTTGCGCATGACCACCGAGATCGGCACCCGGGTGCCGTCCGCGGCCACCGCCCAATCCCGGTGCTGCACATAGTCGTCGGGGTTGTAGTCGCCGAGCACCACCTGCTCCTTGCGCAGCAGCAGCTCGTCGGTGTCGGGCACGTAGTCGAAGATCTTCATCGGGGTGATGTAGGAGGTGACCCCGACCCGCAGCATCGGCTGCTCCCACTCCGGGTTGGCTCCGAACCCGGAGTCGAACAGCTCGAGACCGAAATCGATCTCGTGCAGTTCGCCGTACCCGGTGTCGGTCAGCGGCCAGACCGCGGCCCGCTGCATCGCGTCGCGCCGATAGCTGACCGCCAGCTTGTCGGAGAAGGACTCCAGGCCGTTGAGGCGGACATCGTCGCGGTGCGGAATCAGGATGGTCTGGTTGGTCGGATCGTGCAGCGGCGCCTCGGCGAGCACGAAGTTCTCGGCCTTGACCCCGTCGACCACGTCGTTGTGCAGGATGAGCAGTTTGTCCTCGCCGCCCACCACCGCATGATCGACCGAGTACTCGACGCCCTCGCGCCGGGGCATGATGAGCCGGAATTCGCCCTCGGGATTGTCGGCCTCCAGGATCCAGTTCTCGGTGGTGATCTTGGATTCGACGTAGAGCAGCAGGTACTTCTCCGAATTGGTCGCCGTCACGCCCACCGAGTAGTGGGCATCCGGCTCATGGAGAACCTGGACATCGGCCGACATCGGCGTGCCCAGCTTGTGCCGCCAGACGGTGTCGGACCGCCACGCGTCGTCGTAGGTCGAGTAGAAGACGTACGCGCCGTCGAGCGACCAGGTCGCGCCCTGGGTGACGCCGGTGATCTCGTCGGACAGCAGCTCACCGGTGGTCAGGTTCTTGAAGCGCAGGACATAGCGCTCGTCACCGGAGGTGTCCTCCGAGTAGGCCAGCATGTCACCGGCGTGGCTGATGGAGAACGCGCCGAGCGCGAAGTAGTCGTGGCCCTCGGCCAGCTCATTGGAGTCCAGCAGGACCACCTCGCCGGGCATGGTGGCCGACGCCTCCAGCTTGGGCGGGGTCCAGTCGTCCGGACCGGCGATCGGGCAACGGCAGTGCACGCCGTGCTGTTTGCCCTCGAAGGTGCGCGAGTAGTACCAGAACTCGCCCATCCGGGTCGGGAGCGACAGATCGGTCTCCTGGATCCGCGACTTGATCTCCTCGAAGATCTTTTCCCGCAGCGGGCCCAGCTTCGCGGTCTGCGCGTCGGTATAGGCGTTCTCCGCCTCCAGATACGCGATGACCTCGGGATCCGTCTTCTCCCGCAGCCACTCGTACTCGTCGATGAAGACATCCCCGTGGTGCACGCGCTCCATCGGAGCCCGCTTGGCGATCGGCGCCACCACCGCGTCGTCTACTGAGATCGCGCTACCACTGTCCAAAGCCATGGGCACCACGTTAGTAGCGATCCCCCACCGCGGGCCCCCGACCCGGCAATACCGGGCGTGGTGCGGCTCCCGCGCCGGTCGAGCGCGGGATCCGCCCGGTAGCCGTCACCGTATCCGTCGCTGCCGCGTCCCGCTGGCGTGCTGATGCTGCTCGTAGAGGTAGAAGACGGCGGCCTTGCGACGAGCACATTGGTCGGTCGGGCAACTTCGGTGGATCCGAAGAATGCTGTGGGCCAATTCCGCTGTGAAACGCTCGGGAACCACCGCACAGCTGTCGGAGACCGGGGCGGCTCGTTGCGGGGACCATGGCGTGCGCACCACATACCTCCTTCCACTGACAGAAGATGGAATATCCGATCCGAAGCCCTCACAAACCCTGGCATTATGAGTGCGATCTACATCACCGACCAGTACTGCTGGTGCGCACAGGGGAGGCCGACAGTGGAAGCGAAGAACCGCGTCATCGAGGCCGATGCGGTGTGGCGGCGCGGAGACGACACCGCCGACGGCGTCGAGATCGCCTTTCTGGCCAGTGGAAACATCGGATTACGGGACTCCCGCAATCCGGACGGGCCAGTACTGATCTTCACCCCCGGCGAATGGGAAGCCTTCGTGGCCGGGGCCAAGGACGGCGAATTCAACCGGCCCGGAGCCTGATTCGGGCGTGCCCGGCTCGAAATGAGCCGGGCACAACACTGTTCAGGCCCCTATCGCCGCACCGATGGTCGGCCACGACTCGTGCAGGGTGTCCTGCCAGTACGACCACGAATGCGTGCCCACCGGCGAGTGCTCCACCCGCGCCGGAATGTTCATGGCGCGCAACCGCTGCTCGAACGCGGTGACACAGGCGTCCACCCCGAATTCGATTGGGCCGCCGAAGAAGATGTTCTCCGGCAGCTGCGGCTTGATCTCCAGCTCGTGCGGGCCGGGCAGGCCGGTGCCGGTGGACAGGAAGATGGTCTTGCCGCGCAGCGCCTCGGCCAGTACCGCTGGATTGTGCTCCGTCCACGCCGGACTGCCCGGCGCGCCCCACATATTGAGCGGGTTGCCACCGCGATTGGCCACCGAGAACATCATGGCGCCCTGCGCGATCGTGGTGTCCGGGCAGGCACTGTAGCCCGCTACCGCCCGATACAGCTCCGGATGCCGCACCGCCAGCACGAAGGCCGCGATGCCGCCCATCGACAGACCACCGATGGCGTTCACCCCGCTACCGGCGAAGTATCCGTCGATGATGGGCGGAAGCTCTTGTGTCAGAAAGGTTTCCCACCTGTAGCGGCCGAAGCGCGGGTCGTCGGACACCCAGTCGGTGTAGTAGCTGGCCTGGCCGCCCATGGGCAGCACCACGTTCACGTCCTTACCCTGGAAGAAGGGTTCGGCGTCGGTGGCATTGGTCCAGGTGCTCTGCGTCGCACCGGGATCCAGGCCGTCGAGGAGGTAGTAGCTGGGGCGGTCACCGCCCGCGGCCGGATGCAGGACCTGCACCTGGATGGTGCGGCCCATGGCCGCGGAGTCGATGAAGATCGCCGAGCGGGTGGCGCTCAGCTGGTCGACGCGGACTACCTGGCCCGCGTGCGCGATTGCCGGCGGGACGGCCACCGGATATAGCAAACCTGCAGCGATCGCCAAAACAGCTGCGGCAACGACTCTTCGACGCATGTCCCCACCTTCATCAGCCCACCACAATCACCATCAAACGTAACTCGAGTGGCCATTGCGACGCGTGGGAATGGGGTTATGGCGTGTCGTTGGCTAACCACGCGGTCCGGATATGGTAATGCTGGTCGGCTATCAGTCGGCGGCAATTCTGGACAATGCGCCCTTGATGGATCCCGCCAGGTAATCCAGGTCCGCGCGCGCCGGACTGGTCGGCCGGGCCCGCAGCCCGAATCCGTCGCCCGGAGTGCGGGGAATCACGTGCAGATGCACGTGGAACACCTCCTGCCCCGCCGTGATCCCGTCGGCCAGGAAGAAATTCACTCCGTCACAGTGCACCTCGGACTCCCGCAGGCCCGCCGCGATGCGCTGCCCCACCTGAAACAGCTTGCCGCCCAACGCCGGATCCAGCTCCGCCAGGCTCCGGGCGGGCGTCTTCGGAATCACCAGCACATGCCCGGGCGTCACCGGCCGAATATCCATGAACGCCAGGCAATCCTCGTCCTCGTACACCTTGGACGACGGTGCCCGCCCGGCAACGATGTCGGAGAAGATCGTGTAAGGGTTCATGCCCGCAGAGCCTAGAGCCCCCTACCCCGCACCCGCCCGACTCGACCCAGTGGCCGGGCGAGCGACCCCGCAATCCTTCGCCTACAACCCGTTCGCCCCCGGCTCCGTTCCGGAGCCGGGGGCGAGATTCGAGAGTCGTTGTATCCCTAGAGGATCGGCGACGGCGTGTAGCGGGCGGCCTGCGGATTCGCGTCGACCAGCTTCTGGACCTGGGCGATCACATCGGCGGTCTGCGCCTCGGCCGCGCCGATGAAGGCGGAACGGTCGGCCAGGGCCGCGTCCAGGGCGGCCCGGTCCAGCGGCATGCGGTCGTCGGCGGCCAGGCGGTCCAGCAGATCGGGTTCGCGGCCCTGCTCACGCATGGCCAGCGCCACCGCCACCGCGTGCTCCTTGATGACCTCGTGGGCGGTCTCGCGGCCCACGCCCGCGCGCACCGCCGCCATCAGGATGCGGGTGGTGGCCAGGAACGGCAGATAGCGATTGAGCTCGCGGTCGACCACGGCCGGGTACGCGCCGAATTCGGCCAGCACGGTCAGGAAGGTCTCCATCATGCCGTCGATGGCGAAGAAGGCGTCCGGCAGCGCGACCCGGCGCACCACCGAGCAGAACACGTCGCCCTCGTTCCACTGCGCGCCCGCCAGCTCGGCCGCCATCGAGCCGTAGCCGCGCAGCACCACCTGCAGGCCGTTGACGCGCTCACACGAGCGGGTGTTCATCTTGTGCGGCATGGCCGAGGAGCCCACCTGACCGGGCTGGAAGCCCTCGGTGACCAGCTCGTGGCCCGCCATCAGGCGAATGGTGTGCGCGAACGAGGACGGGCCCGCGCCCACCTGCACCAGCGCGGAGAGCACATCGTGGTCCAGCGAGCGCGGGTAGATCTGGCCCACGCTGGTGAACACGTTCGCGAAACCCAGGTGGCCGGCCACCTTCTGCTCCAGCTGCGCCAGCTTGGCCGCGTCGCCGCCGAGCAGGTCCAGCATGTCCTGCGCGGTGCCCATCGGACCCTTGATGCCGCGCAACGGGTATCGGTCGATCAGCTCCCGCAGCCGGGTCAGCGCGATGAGCAATTCGTCTGCGGCGGAAGCGAATCGCTTGCCGAGGGTGGTGGCCTGCGCCGCCACATTGTGCGAGCGGCCCGCCATCACCAGCGGCTGATACTGGGCGGCCCGCTCCGCCAGCCGGGCCGCGATGGCCACGCCGTGGCCGTACACGTGCTCGAGCGACAGCCGGATCTGCAGCTGCTCCACGTTCTCGGTGAGATCCCGCGAGGTCATGCCCTTGTGCACGTGCTCGTGTCCCGCGAGCGCGTTGAACTCCTCGATCCGGGCTTTCACGTCGTGCCGGGTGACCCGCTCGCGTTCCGCGATCGACTTCAGATCCACCCGATCGATGACCCGCTCGTAGTCCTCGACGACCCCCGCCGGAACGTCCACCCCCAACTCGGCCTGGGCCCGCAACACCTCCAGCCACAACCGCCGCTCGAGCACGATCTTGTTCTCGGGAGACCACAGATGAACCAGCTCGGGGCTGGCGTAGCGGGTGGCAAGGACGTTCGGCACAAGACTCACGTTGTCCCAGTTTACCGGTGGGTTTCCCACCGGTTTGCCCCGCCGTCACCGCGGCGGAAATTCGCTCCGGCGGAGCTTCCCGGGAGTTCCCGGGAGTCGGGCCGAGTTATGCCGGTGGGGCGACGATGTCGATGATCTCGAGCAGCGCGCCCCGCGCCATGCGCCGGGGCTGCGGGTCGAATTCACCGAGCGCGGTCACCACCGCCCCATCGACGACCGCCACCAGGCGGCGGGTCTGTTCGGTGCGCACCACGCGGTCCGAGCGGCGCAGCACGTCGGTCAGCAGCTCGTCCAGCTGGCTGCGTAGTCGCAGCTGGACCTCTCGTAGTTCCGGGTGTCGGGCGGACGCGACCGAGCGCTCGTAGCGGGCGATCAGCTGGCCCCGCGCGTCCAGGTCCTGAATCTCCGGACCCACCAACAGGTCCAGCACCAATTCCACGGTGGCCTCCGCCCCGCGGCGGCGGTGCGTGACCTCGCCGACGCGGCGGCGCATGGCCTCCAGTTCGGCATTGCCGGAGAACTCGACCGCGCGCGCGATCAGATCCTCGAGCGATTCGAAGTAGTAGGTGGTCGACGCGAGCGGCAGATCCGCCCGGGTTGCCACCGAGCGGTGCCGGACCGCTTCGAAGCCACCTTCGAGCAGGAGCTCGGCGGCGGCACAAACCAGCGCTTGGCGACGCCGTTCGCCTTTCGGAGTCGTCGCAGTGGTCACGGTGCAATCGTGCCAGTCATCACCGGCGCTGTGTTCATTTTGCCCACTGCGCTCAATCTCCTTGGCAGATCAGGCCAAATACCGTTCCAACCGGTCCAGTGCCGCTTCGATGTCGGCGCCGGCTCCGGCGAACGAGAAGCGAACCGTGTGATGGCCGTTGCGGGTGTCGAAATCGATGCCGGGAGCCAGCGCCACACCGGTGGCGTCGAGCACCTCGGTGCACCAGCGCATCGAATCATCGGTCAGGTGAGCGATATCCGCGTAGGCGTAGAACGCACCGTCGGCAGGGGCGAGGTCGGTGATGCCGAGCTTGGGCAGCCCCGACAGCAGCAGCTGGCGATTCGCCGCGTAGCGCCGCACATGACCGTCCAGTTCGGCTTTGGCCTCCGCACCGAACGCGTGCACCGCCGCGAACTGAGAAATAGCCGGAGGGCACACGGTCATATTGGACGCCAGTCGCTGCAGCGCCGGGCGCAGCGATTCCGGCACCAGCATCCAGCCCAGCCGCCAGCCGGTCATGGAGAAGTATTTGGACACCGAGCCGATGACCACCGAATCCCGAGAGGTCTCCCAGGCCGAAGAGGTCGGCTCGGTGCCGGCGTAGACGATGCCGTGGTAGATCTCGTCGGAGATGAGCAGCGTCCCGTGCTCGTCGCACCAGCGGGCCAGCGCTGCCAGCTCCGCCGGCGCGATCATGGTCCCGGTCGGATTGGCCGGGCTCGCCACGATCAGGCCCGCGGGCGGCTCCGGCAGCGCCTCCAGCATGGCCACGGTCGGCTGGAACCGGGTCTCCGGCCCGCAGTCCAGTTCGACCACATCGCAGCCCAGCGCGGTCAGCGTGTTCCGGTAGGCCGGATAGCCCGGCCGGGCCACCACCACGGTGTCGCCGGGATCGAAGGCCGCCAGGAAGATGAGGGTGAACGCGCCGGAGGAACCGGTGGTCACCACGACATCGTCCGCGTCCACGCGCACCCCGTAGGTGCTGCGGTGATGCTCCGCGATGGCCTCCCGCAGCGCCAGGGTCCCGAATGTCTCGGTATAGCCCAGCAATTCGGAATCCATGGCCGCCTTGGTGGCGCGCAAAACCGCCGCCGGAGCGGGCGTGGACGGCTGCCCCGCGGCCAGCACCAGTACATCTCCGCGTGTCCGGGCCCGTTCAGCTGCTGCTTTCCAGACGTCCATCACGTAAAAAGGTGGAATGGTCGACCGGCGAGATTCGATACGCACTCGACAGACGGTAGAGCACCGACTCCCCCGCCTGTCCGGGAACTGCCACCCGAATGCCTGAGGAGGCGGCTGTGCAGGGGGGACCAGCAGCCACCGGGACCACCCCGGAGGCCGACCCGCACCCACCCGAATCCGCGCCACCGCGGACAGCCGGCGCGACGGACAGCTATACGCCGGGTGTGCGGTCGCAGCTGGCATTCCAGGACGAGCCGTCGCGGGGTCAGGAGGCGCTGGACCGGGTCCGGCGGTCGGTGGTCCGGCTCGCGGGGCAGGCGATCGCCTGGCTGCGGCTGTACGCGCCGATCGCGCGGGAACGCGCGATCGAGCTGTGGGCCCGGCGGCCGCGCTCGTGGGCCGAGACCGTCGAGCTGGTGCGGCGGGGCCGGGCCGAAGCGCGGCGGCAGTGGCCGGTGGTGCGCGCGTGGAGCATTCGGCACCGGGTGCTGATCGCCGGTGTGGTCGCGGTGCTGGTGCTCGCGAGCGCGGACGGCGCGCTGGGCCTGCTGCCCACCGACGCCGAGGTGGGTCCCGGTGTGGCGCTGCGGGTTCCGGTGCAGTATCCGCTGCAGGTGCAGGCCTCCCCGGAGACGTCGAAACGGTATCTGGACGCCATCAACAACGGTGAGCATCTGCGCGAGCAGGCGGTGGTCTCGGCGGCCGCGGCGGCCACGCTGGAGCGGGCCAAGGCGGAGGCCGCGGCGGCCGTCGCCGGGCAGCCGCAGCCGTGGATGACGCCGTCACCGGACAGTTCGCTGCCGCCCGGCTTCGTGATTCCCGGCGCCGGCGGGTTCGCGCTGCCCGCGAAGGGCGTGTTCACCTCCGGATTCGGCGCGCGCTGGGGCACCTTCCACGCGGGCATCGACATCGCCGCGCCGCTCGGCTCACCGATCTACGCGGTGGCGGCGGGCACCGTCATCGACGCGGGCCCGGCCCAGGGCTTCGGACTGTGGGTGCGCATCCGCCACGACGACGGCACCATCTCCGTCTACGGGCACATGTACGACTTCTCGGTGTCGGTCGGCGAGCGCGTCCCGGCGGGCCTGCAGATCGCGCGCATCGGCAACCGCGGCGACTCGACGGGACCGCACCTGCACTTCGAGATCATCATCAACGGCCAGCACGTGGACCCGCAGCCCTGGCTGGCCCAGCACGGCATCATCGTCGGCTGAGCTCCCCCGCCTCCCGGAACTTCAGCGCACGGCTCGGGAGCCGTTGACCGTTGGCGACGCGTGCCGGCGGTTCAGGGCCGAAACAATTTCGGACGTACCCGGGGAGTTACCCCGATCGGTACGAAATCAGTTGTCGCGCTGGCATTCGAAGTTCAGGCGTGGATTCGGACTTCGGGTCGTCGGACTTCAGGCGGAGGCCGGGACCGTGATGCGACCCTCGGTGGCGGCCAAGGCGATATCGGTGCGGAAGTGGCCGCCCGGCAGCTTGATTCCGGCCAGCCGGTCGTAGGCGTTCTTGCGGGCCTCGGCGAGATCCGCGCCCTGGCCGACGATGGCGAGCACGCGGCCGCCCGCGGACACCAGCACGCCGTCCTCACGCTGCGCGGTGCCGGCGTGCAGCACCTCGGATTCGGTTCCGGTGCCGGTGGATTCGGCCCCGGTGATGACATCGCCGCTGCGCGGGCGGGCCGGGTAGTTCTCGGCGGCCAGCACTACGGTGACGGCGGCGCCGTCCTTCCAGCGCGGCGCGGGCACCTGGTCCAGGGTGCCGGTCGCGGTGGCGTACAGCAGCTCGCTCAGCGGGCTGTCCAGCATGGCCAGCACAGCCTGGGTCTCGGGATCGCCGAAGCGGCAGTTGAATTCGATGACGGCCGGCCCGGCCTGCCCGACGGCGAGACCGGCGTACAGCAGGCCGCTGAACGGCACGCCGCGGCGGACCATCTCGGCCGCAACGGGTTTCACCACATCATTGACAATGGCCTGCAGGGTCTGGTCCGGCAGCCACGGCAGCGGCGTGTACGCGCCCATGCCGCCGGTGTTCGGCCCGGTGTCGCCGTCGCCGACCCGCTTGTGGTCCTGCGCGGGCAGCAGCGGCACCACGGTCTCGCCGTCTACCAGGCAGAACAGCGACACCTCGGGGCCGTCGAGGAACGACTCCAGCAGCACCGGGTGGCCCTGCTCGAGCAGTTCGGCGCCGTGCTCGCGGGCCACCGACCGGTCCGGGGTCACCACGACGCCCTTGCCGGCGGCCAGACCGTCGTCCTTGACCACCCAGGTCGGCCCGAAACGATCCAGCGCCGCATCCAATTCGCCCGGATGATCGACGATCTCGCTGTGCGCGGTGCGCACCCCGGCCGCGTTCATGACGTCCTTGGCGAAGGCCTTCGAGCCCTCGATCCGCGCGGCGGCGGCGGACGGGCCGAACGCCGGGATGCCGGCGGCCCGCACCGCGTCGGCCACGCCGAGCACCAGCGGCACCTCGGGTCCGACCACGACCAGATCGACGCCCAGCTCCTGGGCGAGCGCGGTCACCTCCGCCCCGGAGGTGGCGTCCACCGCACGCACCTCGGCGTGCTGGGCGATGCCGGCATTGCCGGGCGCCGCATACACGGCGGACACCGCCGGGTCCTTGCGCAGTGCCAGGACGAGGGCATGTTCACGGGCTCCGGAACCGATGACGAGTACGCGCACGGCAGACAGCTTAAAGGGCTGGGCAGATGCAATCGGTAGCGGTCTGTTGTGCGTTCGCGCGGGGGTGTCCTTGCCCGCGTAAGGTCCCGGGCATGGCTTCTGTTTTCTCCGCAATCATCGACGGTCAGCTGCCGGGCCGGTTCGTCTGGGAGGACGACGAATTCGTCGGCTTCCTCACGATCGCCCCGGTGACGCAGGGGCACACGCTCGTCGTGCCGCGCAAGGAGATCGACCAGTGGCAGGACGTCGATCCGGGCACCTTCGCGCGCCTGACCGCGGTCGCCCAGAAGATCGGCCAGGCCGTGCGGGCCGCCTGGGACGCCCCGCGGGCGGGCCTGCTCATCGCGGGCCTCGAGGTGCCGCACCTGCACATGCACGTCTTCCCGGCCTTCCACCTGGGTGACTTCGACATCAGCGGGGCGGACCCGGAACCCAGCAAGGAATCCCTCGACGAGGCGCAGGCCATGATCAAGCAGGCCCTGCGCGACCTCGGTTACGGCGCGAACGTCCCCGCGTAGTGAACCCGGGTGCCCGCGTCCCGCGCGGGCACCCCCCTCAGCGCGGTTCGCGCGGCAGCCGGACGGTGAACGTGGTGCCCTCCCCCGGCTCGCTGGTCACCGACACCTTGCCGCCGTGCGCGTCGACCAGCGCATGCACGATCGACAGTCCCAGTCCCGTGCCGCCGCTGTCCCGGCTGCGGGACGCATCGGTGCGATAGAAGCGTTCGAAGACCCGCTCGGCCTGCTCGGCCTCCAGTCCCGGCCCGGTGTCGGCGACCTCGATGAGCACCTCGTCGGCGGCCGGGGTGAGCCGCACCGTCACCTCCGCCTCGGGCGGGGTGTGCACCAGCGCGTTGTTGATCAGATTGGCCAGCACCTGCCGCAGTCGCGTCTCGTCGCCGAGCATCTCCAGAGTGCCGGGCCCGGGCCGGATTTCGAGGTCGATCTTGCGTTCGGGCCCCTCCGAGTGCTGAGCCGCCGCCAGGGCGCGGGCACTGTGCACGGCATCGCTGGCCATCATGAGCAGGTCCATCGGCCGCCGTTCGATCGGTCGCTGCGCGTCCAGCCGGGCCAGCATGAGCAGGTCCTCGACCAGCAGCCCCATCCGCTTGGACTCGCGTTCGATGCGGTCCATCAGCATGTCCGGATCGGTGATCGCGCCCTGCCGGTACAGCTCGGAGAAACCCTTGATGGTGGTGAGCGGGGTGCGCAGTTCGTGGCTGGCGTCGGCGACGAAGCGCCGCATCTTGGCCTCGGAGCGCCGCGCCGCCTCCTCGGAGGCCTCGGTGGCGGCGAAGGCCTGCTGGATCTGGGTCAGCATGGTGTTCAGCGACTGTGAGAGGTGGTCGACCTCGGTGTCGGTGCCGCGCACCGGAACTCGCTGATGCAGGTCACCGCCCGCGATGGCGGCCGCGGTGCGCTCGACCTCCCGCAGCGGCCGCAGACTGCGCCGGATCACGATGCGTGCCACCGCCGCCAGCGCCGCCAGTACCAGCGCGCCGATCACCAGTTGCAGCACGATCAGCTTGTCCAGCAGCGAGTTCGTCTCGTCCATGCGCAGTGCGATGGTGCTGGTGCCGTACTCGTTGACGGTCCGCAGCACCCGCCACTCCTCGGTGGACGCACCCACCGAGCCGACGGTCTCCGGCCGATTGCCCAGGTCCGCGGGCACCTCGGGCTGCTGCACGCCCGCCGACAGGCTCAGCGTGACCTGGCCCGTCGCATCCTGCACCTGCACCCAGTACAGGTGCGGCGGCCGTTCCCGCCCGCGCACGGTGGGCAGCGGTTCCGGACGTTGCGCGCCGGGCGCGGCCCAGCTGTGAGCGGCGTCGTAGAGCTGCCGGTCGATGCGTTCGACCAGCACATTGCGCATCAGCGAGGTGACCGCGATACCCGAGACCAGCAGCCCGAATCCGACCAGGGACACCAGCGCGAGCACCAGGGTGGTGCGCAGCGGCACCGCGGCAAGCCGGTCGGCGAGCGTGCCCCGGAGACTGCGAGCCGTGCCTTTGCCGTCGACCGGCGGGGCAGCGTTCACGCGTTGGCCGTCTTACCGCGCGGCTCCCGCATGACGTAGCCGACCCCGCGCAGGGTGTGGATGAGCCGATCCGGTCCGGTGTCGACCTTCTTGCGCAGGTAGGACACATAGGTTTCGACCACGCCGACCTCGCCGCCGAAGTCGTAGCGCCAGACGTGGTCCAGGATCCGCGGCTTGCTCAGCACCGTGCCGGCATTGACCAGGAAGTACCGCAGCAGCGTGAACTCGGTGGGCGACAGGGCAACCGGTTCGCCCGCCTTCCACACCTCGTGGGTGTCGTCGTCGAGTTCGATATCGGCGAACCGCAGCCGCGACGTCTTGGTCTCCGGCGCCGAGCGCCCGGACCGCCGCAGAATCACCCGCAGCCGCGCGACCACCTCTTCGAGGCTGAACGGCTTGGTGACGTAGTCGTCGGCCCCGAGCGTCAGTCCGGTGATCTTGTCGTCCACGTCGTCACGCGCGGTCAGGAACAGCACCGGGGCGTCGATCCCGTCGGCCCGGAGCCGCCGCAGCAGCCCGAACCCGTCCATCCCGGGCATCATCACATCGATGATCAGGGCATCCGGCCGGAAGGTCTTGGCCTTGTCCAGCCCCTCGGTGCCGCTCGCGGCACTCGCGACCTCGAACCCTTGATACCGCAGGCTCACCGACAGTAGCTCGACGATCATGGGCTCGTCGTCAACGACGAGCACCCTCGCCTCGGGTTCGCGCGGCTGAACGGGCACACCTGTCATAAGGCCATATTCTGCGCTTCCCCCGCGAAGAACCTGACCCTTCCCTGGGAGTTTCCTGCGAGGAGCACACACCAACCTGGACACCCGACGGTCGGGGAACTACCAGGAACGTGGATCGACCGTCACGGGGAATGAATTGATGGTCGCAAGGACGGGTCCCGGTTTGTTCATGCCCTCGAGGTCCAGCGGCTCCACATGCGCATAGACATCGTTCTGTGGCGATGTCGCCGGTGTAGGTCACCTCCGCGCCCTTGCAGAGATGTTGCTGATCTACCCCCTTCGTAGATCAGCAACATCGACAACGGGTCAGCCCTGCTCGCGTTCGATTTCGTCGAGCAGCGTGGCGAGCGACTCATTTAGCCAAAGGTTAAGTGCGCGTATAGATTCGGGTCGACCGGATTTGCGACGAACCTCTTCCGGGATTGCGACAACACTGAAGAGGGACGCAGGTGTCTGAGCTGGAATTGTCAAGCGACACCACATCCGAGGTGCCGAAGGACGACCGACCGGCGTACTGGCGCGAGCAGGTTTCCACCAATCAGGGCGGAGCGCGGATCGACTTCAGCGATTGGCCGAACTTCGATGGCGCGCTGCGGGTTCAGCGCCTGGCGGACTATCAGTTGGGCGACTTCCAGAATGTGCAGTTCGAATCCACCGAGATTTCCTATGAACGCACGCCGGCCCAGGTCGAGGCGGACGGCGACCGCAGCGCCCGATTGCTGATCCCGCGCAGCGGAACCCTCGGTATCGAGCAACACGGCACACGAGTGCTGCTGCGGCCGGGTCAGATGGGCGTCGTGGATTGGGGCCAGCGCATGGTGCTCTCCCACGCCGACCACGTGCGGAGCTGGATTCTGAACGTTCCCGCCGGCACACTGCGCTTGTCTCCCGGTGGACCGCCGCATCTGGCATTGGACGCCCACGACCCGCTGCTCGGGTCCGTGCTTGCGCTCACCGAACAGCTCGACCGCCACGGCGACACGATGACGGCGGCCCAATTCTTGAAGATCAGCACGCACTGGACCGGGCTGCTGGCCGGTGCTCTGGACGAACGCTGGGCCCCGGAGAACACGAAACTGGCCGCGATATCCCGAGATGCGCGCCTGCACATTCGCAGATACTCCGATGATCCGCGGGTCACTGTGGAAACCGTCGCCGAATATCTCGGCATCACACGTCGCCAGCTCGAACGTGCCATGCGACTGGCGGGCACTACTCCCCATAGCTACCTGCTCACCGCCCGTCTCGAACGGGCGGTGGCACGCCTCTCCGATCCACGGAATCGACGCCGAACCATCGCCGATATCGCCTACGAGAGCGGGTTTTCGGCTCTGTCGGTCTTCAACAAGGCCTGCCGGGACAGATACCACGCTTCTCCTGGCCAGCTACGGCAACGAAGCGTCTAGCCAGACGAGATGGATCGATGGCCGCCCTCGCCGGGCACCAGCAACTCGCGGCGGTCCAGATCGATAGTGTGATTGGTCTCACACCGCAGATGCGGCCCCGCGCTATCCAAGTTGCTCTCGCTCAAAAGGAAGCAGGCTCTGACCCGATTTTGCAGGTCAGAGCCTTTTTGAGCCCCCTGTCAGGATTGAACTGACGACCTTTCGCTTACAAGGCGAGTGCTCTACCACTGAGCTAAGGAGGCGGAAAGCGGTGCCATCATAACCGGGGTGGCCGGCTGCGCGGAAAAGCCGGCGTCCCAGTCGGAACGATGCTGCGTGGAGGACCGGAGCGCGGCCGGGCGACGCTCGTGGCATCGACCGGCCGCGTTCGGAAGCCGTTCGCGCAGTATCGGACTAACCGCAGGGTGTCAGGACTGAGCCGCCTGACGAGCCGCGTCGTCCGCCGCCATGGCGTCACGCAGGCTCTTCGGACGCATATCCGTCCAGTTCTTCTCGACGTACTCGACGCACGCGGCGCGGCTGTCCTCGCCGAAAACGACTCGCCAACCCGCCGGAACCTCGGCGAAGGCGGGCCACAGGGAGTGCTGTTCCTCATCGTTGACCAGGACGAAGAACCGGCCGTCTTCGTCATCGAAGGGATTGGTGCTCATTTCACCTCACTGGATACTGGCGCTGTGTACGGGAACGTAGACGGATCGTCCAGTCACCGCAGTGATGGAACGAGCCCCCGACGTTGATTCGACCCTAGCAAGGCAGGCGTTACCGCTGGGCGGTTACCTGCACTTCGTTCAGGCCGCGAAGAATTCGAGCAGGATCTTGTTGACGGCCTCCGGTTGTTCCAGATAGCCGAAGTGTCCGGCGTCGGGAACCTCCTGGTAACGGGCTCCCGGAATGATATCGGCGACCTCGCGGGAAAGGTAGGGCGGGATCATCCGATCGTCCGCGAAGCCCATGGACAGGCAGGGCACGGTGATGGCCCGGTATGCCTCGGTGCGGTCGAAGTCGTGGTCCATGCGCCGCTGGGCGCGCACGCCGGGCGAGGCCGGGCCGCCGGTGAATTCGAACAGGTCGAGCCAGTCGCGAGCGGCGTGCGGGTCGGCCATGGTGGCCGGCGAGAGGTTCATGATGGCGGTCATGGCGGCCTCGTATTTGGCGGGCAGCCGGGTGCCGGAGGCGTCGAGTTCGTGTTCGCCGAACGAGAGCGTCTTCTGGAACTGGTCGAGCCGGGCGTGTCCGGCCATGAAGATGGCCTTGCGGACCAGGTCGGGCCGGGCCAGCGCGAGTTCCTGCGCGACCCGCGCGCCCATGGACTGACCGACCACCAGGGCCGGTCCCTCGTCGAGGAATTCGATGAGGGCGGCGGTGTCGCGCACCAGGTCCTCGATGGTGATCCCGGTGGGCGATTCGAAGGACGGTGCGATGCCGCGGTTGTCGAAGGTGCAGACCCGGAATCCGGCGGCGACCAGCGCAGGCACCTGGTGCAGTTCCCATACCCGGCCGCCGCTGCCGGTGCCCATGATCATGACGACCAGCGGCGCGGACCCCTTGACGTCGGTGCCCTTGGACCGGTCTCCCTTGACCTGGTAGTTCAGCGAGATTCCGTTCACCGTCGCCAACGGCATGCTTGCGACCCCTTCGCCACGTTTCCGATTTGCACGTTCCGTAGACCGTATAGGCATGGGGGCCCGGAACGTTTCGCCCGGTGCCGCCGACCGTGCGGTCTGGTCGCCAGGTCTCGTGAGCACGACCATTGCGGTTAGGGCTCGCAATGTACGCAGCGCACGGTCTCGACTTTCCTGGCAGATACGATGGACTCCTCGCACCGAGCAGACTTCCCCGAGAGGACATGAGATGGCCGCGAAGACCGGCGCAAACGACATCGCGGACGACGATCTGGAACCGCTCGCCGACGAAACCGCTCGACAGGCCCAGCGCGTGGTGGCCGCCTACGCCACCGATGCCGACGAGTGCCGCATGCTGCTGTCCATGCTGGGCATCGCTCCGACGCGAGGCGAATGACCCGTGCACCCGGATAGCTCCGGCTCCGGTTTCGTCGTCGTCGCCAACCGGCTTCCGGTCGATCTGGAGCGACTGCCCGATGGAACCACTCGCTGGAAGCGCAGCCCCGGCGGCCTGGTGACCGCGCTGGAACCGGTACTGCGCAACAACAAAGGCGCCTGGGTCGGCTGGGCCGGCGTCCCGGATGTGGATCTGGATCCGATCGTCGAGGACGGTCTGGAACTGCATCCGGTGCCGCTGTCGGGCGACGAGGTCGCCGATTACTACGAGGGCTTCTCCAACGCGACGCTGTGGCCGCTGTATCACGACGTGATCGTGCGGCCGGTCTACGACCGCCAGTGGTGGCAGGCGTACGTCCAGGTGAACCGCCGTTTCGCCGAGTACACCGCCAAGGTGGCCGCCGAGGGCGCGACGGTGTGGGTGCAGGACTACCAGTTGCAGCTGGTGCCGAAGATGCTGCGCATGCTGCGGCCCGATCTGACCATCGGCTTCTTCCTGCACATTCCGTTCCCACCGGTGGAACTGTTCATGCAGATGCCGTGGCGCACCGAGATCGTCGAGGGCCTGCTGGGCGCCGACCTGATCGGCTTCCACCTGCCGGGCGGCGCACAGAACTTCCTGTATCTGGCCAGAAGGCTGGCCGGCCAGCCGACGTCGCGCGGCAATGTGGGCGTGCGTTCGAAACTCGGTGTGGTGCAGGTGGGTTTCCGCACCGTGCGGGTGGGCGCGTTCCCGATTTCCATCACCTCCACCGAGCTGGACGAATATTCGCGCCGCCGCGGGGTGCGGGAGCGGGCCGCGAAAATCCGTGCGGAGCTGGGCAATCCGAAGACGATCCTGCTGGGTGTGGACCGCCTGGACTACACCAAGGGCATCGACATCCGGCTGGCCGCGCTGGAGGAACTGCTGCACGACGGCCGCATCGATCCGGCGGACACGGTGATGGTGCAGCTGGCCACGCCGAGCCGGGAACGGGTCGAGTCCTACAAGCAGATGCGTGGCGATATCGAACGCCAGGTGGGCCGGATCAACGGCGAGTTCTCCCGGGTGGGTTATCCGGTGGTGCACTACCTGCACCGCCCGATCCCGCGCGACGAGCTGATCGCGTTCTTCGTGGCCGCCGATGTCATGGTGGTGACGCCGCTGCGCGACGGCATGAATCTGGTCGCCAAGGAGTACGTGGCGTGTCAGGGCAGCCTCAACGGTGCGCTGGTGCTGAGCGAATTCACCGGTGCGGCAGCGGAATTGCGGCAGGCCTACCTGTGCAATCCGCACGATCTCGACAGCGTCAAGGACGCCCTGATCGGCGCGATCGACGACGACCGCGACACCCGTCGCCGCCGGATGCGCTCGATGCGGCGCCAGGTCCTCACCCATGACGTCGACCGGTGGGCGCGTGCCTTCCTCGACGCCCTGGCCACCGATCGCGTCGCCGGCAGCGCCCTGCTGACCGACGACGACGTGGATCCGGACCTGAGCCGCTGACCCGGTCGTAAGGTGAACGCCCCCTGAGGATTTCAGGGGGCGTTCGGCATATCGGGCCTAGTCCGCCTCGCCGTCGAGTTGGTCGAACCGGTAGGTGACTCCGGTGAGCCGTTCGGATTCGGCCCACAGCTGGGCCGCCAGCTCGGGATCGCGGGTGCGGTCCCCGGCCGCGTTCGGCACCGGGTAGCCCTTGGTCGAGCCGGTGGGGCCGTAGAAGTCACCGCCGCGCACGCCGGGGTCGGTGGCGGCGCGCAGGCTCGGCAGCGCACCCATCTCGACGGTCTGCATGACGATCCGGAACACCCAGCGCAGTGAGGGCCGGGACAGGAAGGCGACTGCGGGACCGAAGTTCTGGGCGAAGTCGGATTCGGCGGCGCCCGGGTGGGCCAGCACCGAGATCAGCGGGCTGCCGGTGCCGTTGAGCTGCCGCTGCAGTTCGAATGCGAAGCTGGCGTTGGCCTGCTTGGACTGCGCGTAGGCGGGGTATGCCTTGTAGGTGCGCCGCTCGTAGGTGAGGTCGTCGAGGTCGAGCCAGGTGCCCTTCTGCGCGGGGACCCCGCTGGTCACCGTGACGACGCGGGCCTGCGGCGCCGCGTGCAGCAGATCGAGCAGGAGTCCGGTGAATGCGAACGGGCCCAGATGGTTTGTGCCGAAGGTGGTTTCGAACCCGTCCTCGGTGACGGTCCGCTCCCGGCTCAGCGTGCCCGCATTGTTCACCAGCAGGTCGATCTGCCCGAAGTCGTCGTGCAGCCGTGTCGCGGCCCGGTGGACCGATTTCAGCGACGTCAGATCCAGTTCCACGAACGGCAAGTCGGCGTCCGGCGTGGTCCGGCGGATGGTTTCCGCCGCGGCCGCGGCCTTGTCGGCGTTGCGGCAGGCGAGGACCACCCGGGCGCCGTGTTCGGCGAGCCGCAGCGCGGTCTCCAACCCCAGCCCGGCACTGGCCCCCGTCACAATGGCGGTGCGCCCCTGCAGATTCGGGATGTCGGCGGCGGTCCACGGCGCCTTCTTGTTCTCCACGTGCTGCATCCTGACCGGTCGGGTTTCACTCAACTCTGTGACCTTAACCCGGTCCCCGGTGGGCCGCAGCCGCGCCGAGCCGCGGCCCCTACGCGAAAGTGAGCCGCGCGATCAGATGGCGGTGGTTCCGGACCAGCGGCAGCCTGCGCCACAGGCCGAGCATCACCGGTGAACACCAGCCGCGTCCAGGGTTGCGCGGGTCGGTCAGGCCCACATCAAACCTCCGTTGACATCGAGAATCGCCCCGTTGACGTAGGAGGCGTCGTCGGAGGCCAGGAATACGGCCGCCTGCGCGGCCTCCTCGACCCGTCCGGCCCGGCCCAGGGCGAACCGCTTGCGGTAGGCGGCCCAGACCCGGTCGTTGTCAGCCAGCCGACCGCCCATGCCGGCGTCGAGAATGCCGGGCGAGAGGGCGTTGACCCGGATTCCGTACTGCCCCAGTTCGATTGCGCTGGTGCGGGTGAACATTTCGATGGCGGCCTTGGTGGCGCTGTAGCCGGCCGCGCCCTTCGCGATCCGGGTCGCCATGGACGACGACATATTGATGATCACCCCGCCCCGCTCCTTCATGTGCGACACAGCCGCGCGGGTGCACAGGAAGGTTCCCGTGAGGTTGGTGGTCACCATGGCGTTCCAGTCCTCGGGGTCGAGCTGCTCGATCAGCCCGTCCCGGCTCACCCCGGCATTGGCCACCACCACGTCCAGTCCGGACAGCGATTCCGCGGCCGCGGCCATCAGCTGCTCGACCGCCGCCGGATCGGTGACATCGGCCGGATGGAACAGGCAGCGGTCCGGGTATTCCTCCTTGAGGAGCTGGTAGTCCCCGGCCGTACGCGCCGAGCACATGACCGACGCGCCCTCCGCGAGAAACGCTTTCGTGATCGCGAAGCCGAGCCCCCGGGTGCCGCCGGTGACGACGGCGGCCTTTCCTTCGAGCCGCATCACGAGTCCTCCGATTTCGTTCGGGTCAATACCACGTCAGGACCGCCGCCCCGGCGCTCATGCCGCCGCCGACGCCGGCCAGCAGAATGCGCTCACCGCGTTGCAGCGGGCGTTCGAGATGGCTGCTGTGCAGGGTGATGGGAATGGAGGCCGCGCCGGTGTTCCCGTAGCGGGGAGCGGTCAGCGGCACCCGGCCGGGATCCATGCCGAGTTCCCGGATACAGGTCTCCAGCAGCCGAGTGTTGGCCTGGTGCAGGATGATCCGGTCCATCTCGGCGAGCGTGAAGCCGGATTCCGCCAGCGCCTCCGCGATGAGTTTGGGCAGCATGGTCAGCACGTAGTCGCGCACCGCACGGCCGTCCATCCGGAACAGCCGCTCGCCCGCGGGAACCTCGACGAGAGAACGTAATTCACCGTTGGTGACCAGACGGCTCGCGTGCAACCCGTAGCCCGGCGGCACCGGTCCGACCAGGGTCGCGCCCGCACCGTCGCCGAACAAGCTCACGGTCTTGCGATCGGCGCGGTTCATGATCCGCGAGTAGATGTCGGCCCCGACCACCAGCGCCGGGTCCGCCCGCTCCCCCTCGCGTTCCAGCAGTCCGGCGGCGACGGTCAGGGCGAAGAGGTAGCCGACGCACACCGAGTTCAGATCGAAGGCGGGTATGCCGCTGAGCCCCAATTTGTGTTGCAGCGCAGCGGCTGTCGCGGGCTGCGGCTGATCCCCGGTCGAGGTGGCGACGATGACGCTGCCGATCCGCGGCCAGGTCTCCCGGGGCCCGAGCAGGTCCAGGGCGGCTCGATGGGCCAGATCGGAGGTGGCCGTCTCCGCGCCGGCGTAGCAGCGGGTGTCGATCCCGGTACGTTCCCCCACCCACTCCGGGGTGGTGCCCGCCCACTCCGAGATGGCGGCATTGCCGATCTCGGCGGGCGGCAGGTAGGCGCCGGTGCGCAGAATACCGACCGCCATCACAGGCACACCGGTAGTTCGGCCAGCTGCCAGACCGCCGATCCGCCGTGCCAGCACACCTCCAGACCCAGTGATCTCGTTGTCCCCGAAGGGAATCGGCGTACGGGACACCGCAGCATATCCATAGAACCTCTCTCATCGGCGTAGCGCGTGACTGTGCTACTCCGCCAACCAGTTTCACGGCCGACCGTCTCCAATTGCCGCTGGCCATGCGCAGATCTATTGCGTCTCAGCGACTTTCAACACCCATGACCCCCCCACCCACTCCGTCGCCACTGTAACTCGTTCTACAGCTTGATGCAGAGCTTGGTTCGGCAAATCCGCTGTGACCAAACACATATGGACTCACAGACATCTTTTGACTAGGTCACGTTTCGCTTCTTGGACTGCAGTGGATTTCGTCGAGAGTGCACACGCCGACGTTGCGCCGCTCGCGGACGAGCATGTCCCGAGCAGCCCCAACGGATTACGGGGCAAGGTGGTGCACGGCATATTCACGACGGCCCGCCAAAACCATACTAATGCGGAGGAATACCGCGAAGCGCTCATAGCAGCCGGCTTCGAAGATGTCGGGGTCTACTCCATCCGCCATCACGTCTTCCCGCAATATGCGGAATTTGTCAGCAATAGGTCCAGGCAGCCGGAAACGAAGCGAATCAATCCGTTGACTCGAATGTTTTTCGGTAGCAGAGGAGTCTCGTTCCGGGCCCCTTGGCTGGACTACATCGTGGCCGTCGCAGAAAAGCCGTCTGTGTGAGTCGACTTGGGGTAGAACACGAAACGCGGAACCTCTGATGCACAGAGGTTCCGCGCTTCCGCCGGTGTCGGTGGCTCAGACCGTCTTGATGTCGGAGACCAGCCAGTGGCCGTCCTTCTTCGAGAGTTGCACCTGCAGACGGTCGCTGGCGAGCGTCTCCTGTGCCGAATCCGCGCTCGAGAAGCGCTGATCCGCGATCACCAGCACGGTCGCGCCGTCGCGGGTGGAGTCGATCACGCCGGTCGCCTGCACGATGGTCTGGACGTTGAGCTTCTTCTCCTTGGCCGCGGGAATGGCCTGCTCGTTGATCACCTTCATGTAGGAATCGCGGTAGGCGCCCGACAGCCGGTCGGCGACCTTCGGCAGTTCCTTTTCGGCGGAATCGTAGTTGTAGGTGAAGAGGTCCTCGACCGTGTCCTGTGCGAAAGCGGCTGCGGAAGTGCGGTTTCGTTCAGCGGTACGGTCGGACCAGAAGCGGTCGGCGACGAGCGATCCCACCGTCACGGCGGCGACGAGGAGCACGCCGGCGACGGCGATCATGATGGAACGGGCATTGATCTTCACGGCACCAGCTCCCACGACGAGGCGGTCACGGTGCCGCCGCTGCGGTTCACGGTCACTCGGAAGCGGTAGTCCTTCTGCATCGGACCGTTGGACGCGGCATTGGACACGGTCTGCTGGGCCAGCAGCAGCACCTTGGCCGAATCGGCGCTGTCGCTCTCGATGGCGGCGGAGATGATCTTGCCGGAGGACTGCACCTTCATCTGCTCGAAGACCTTCTTGTAGCTGTCTTTATTGGCGGCGAGGTCGTCCTTGAGGCCGCCGCCCGCTACCGCGAACAGCCGGTCCAGGTCGGGCCCGGCGGTGTCGGCCTTGACGGTGACCATGTCCAGGTACGCCTGCTTGGCGACCTGGATGTATTCGGCGCGCCGCGCGCTCAGGTCGTCGGCATGCTGTTGGTGGTAGTAGAAGAGGCCGCCCGAACCGATCAGCACCAGCGTGGAGAACAGGGCGACCACCGCGGCGATCGAGCCCGCCCAGCCGAGCGAGGCCCGCGCCCGCTGGAAACTCGACTTCGGTTCGCCGCCTGCGGATTCGGCCGGCGCGTCGACGGCCGGCTTCGCGTCCTCGACCACCGCGACCACGAATTCCGGCTCGGCGGTGACGGATTCGGCGGCGGCGGACGCGGTGTCCGCGACCGCCTCGACATCCGCGACGTCCGCGACCGCCGGCTCCGGCTCGGCGGCCGGGCTCGACGCCACGGCCGCTGCCGTTTCCGGGCTCATCGCGGCGACCGAGGTCTGCTGGACCTCGATGCCCGCGCGATCATCCTCGACGGGCGGGCCCGCCTGCCGCACAACGCGTCGCCGGGTGCGGGTTCGATTTGCTGGGGTTTCGCTCATGGCGTTGGCTCCTGAAGCAGCTGTTGCCAGCTCGACGGCACCCTGGTGGAACCATCTGCATTGACGTCTCCCCGACGGTACACGTGACCATCAGGTCCGACGAAGGTACCGGTGCCCGGATCCTCGTGTGCGATGAAGGGTGCGCTCTGGTCGCCGAGCAGCTTGTCCAGCGGCTGCCCATTGTTGTCCACCTTGTTCGGCGGACCGAACGGCGGGTTGTCGCCCTCGGGCTGGTAGCCGTTGGGATCGTGGCAGAGCTCGGGGGTCGGCGCGCGCTTGCCCGGCACATCCACACACGGGGTGTTGCGGATACCGCGCACGGCCTCCTTGGCGTTCTGCGGCACCTTGCAGTACATGTTGCTCGGGGTTTCGATCTGCGAGGTATCGGCGGGCGAGCGTCGCTCCGACGCCGGCAGGAAGCCGGTGGTGCAACCCGGCGGGTCGTTCAGGCCGAGCATGAAGTCGACCATGGCGCCGTACTGCACGGGCCCGCGAATGGCGGTCAGCAGTCCCGACAGCAGCGGCGGATAGATGACCAGGACCTGCTCGAGCCCGGCGTGATAAGTGAGCCCGACCTGGCCGACGCTGAGCATATTGGCGAGCATGATCGGCAGGGTCGGCTTCAGGTCCTGGAAGGTCGAGTTGACCTTGTCCAGCGTGGACGGCGTCTTCTGCAGGATCGCCTTCAGCGACGGATCATGTTCGCGCAGTTGGTCGGTGACGGCGGCGAGATCCCTGGTCCAGGCCCGGACATCGTCCGAGGTCTGGTTCTGGGTGTCCAGCAGCGGGCCGATCTTGTCCAGCAGATCCTTGGTGGCGTCGGTGTTGTCCTTGGCCGACTGCACCAGCAGCGACGCCGAATCGATGAAGCGCTGCAGATCCGGCCCCGCGCCGTTGAAGGCCACGAAGGCGTCGTTGATGACCTCTTGCAGCTTGGTATCCGCGACGGTGGACAGCAGCCGGTCGGCCTGGTCGAGCATGGCGCCGACGTCCTGCGGCAGCTTGGTCTGCTCCACCGGGATGACCGAACCGTCGTGCAGGTTGCCGCCCTTGGGATTATCGGCCGGAACCAGATCCACGAACTGCTCACCGATGGCCGACACGCTCTTCACGTAGGCGGTCACATCGGACGGGATCTTGTAGTCGCTGTCGATGGAGAGCTTGGCGTCCACACCGGCCGAGGTGAGTTTGACGTCCTCCACCTTGCCGATATTGGTGCCGCGGTAGGCCACGTTGGCGGTCGGGTACAGGCCGCCGGTCGCGGCCAATTGCACGGTGACGCCGTACCTTCCGATACCCAGCATGGCCGGGAGCTTCACGTAGTCGCCGCCCATGACGGTCAGGCCGATCACGGTCAGCACCGAGAAGATGGCCAGCTGCACCTTGACGAACTTGGTGAGCTTCACTTCCCGTCACCCCCTTGCTGTGCGGGCACGGTCAGGCCCGGAATGGCCGGCAGACCTGGAATCGGCGGCAGCCCGGCGATACTCGGGGTCGGCGGCGGCGTGGTCGGCTGTGGCGCGGTCTTCAACGGATCGGTGAGCGGGTCGCCGATGCCCTGCGGGGTCTTCGCTCCGGTGATCCCGGTGCCGAGGGTGGCCTGGGCGCCGCCCAGGCTGCCGCCCAGCGGCGTGCCGGTGAGGAAGTTCGAGTCCAGCCGGGCGCCGGTGAGGTCGACGGTCATGAACAGGTTCATGTAGTCGCCCTTGATGACCTTGTCGATGTTCTTGATCGGGAACGGGAACGACAGCAGCCACTGCAGCGATTCGGCGAGTTTGCCGCCGGTCGAGGCCAGCGACTGCAGCGCGGGCTCCAGGTTGGACAGGTCCGCCTTGAGGTTGTCGCCGCCCTGATCGATGACCTTCTGCACGGTGTCGCTCAAACCACCCAGTGCCGTAATGGCTTTGGTGATGTTCTCGCGGCGGTCGGCGAGCACGGTCAGCGCCGGGTGGATCTGAGTGATGGCCTTGGTGACATCGTCCTTCTGCTGCGCGAACACCCCGGCGAACCGGTCCAACCCGCTCATGGCGGCGATGATGTCGGCCGTCTGCTTGTCCAGGGTGGTGGTCAGCTGATTCAACTGCGGCAACAGATCCCGGATCGAATCGGTGCGGTTCTTGAAGGTGGCGTCGAGTTCCTTGGTGATCGTCTCCACCTGGGAGATGCCACCGCCGTTGAGCACCACCGACAGTGAGGACAGCGTCTGCTCGGTGGTCGGGTAGGCCGCGGCGCGGTCGAGCGGGATCAGGTCCCCGTCCTGCAAACGGCCTTGCGCCGGCTGATCGGCCGGTGCGGCCAGCTCCACGTGGTTGGAGCCCAGCAGACTGGTCTGCCCGATGCGCGCGATGGCGTTGGCGGGCAACGTGACTCCCTTGTCCAGGGAGAGGGTGACCAGGGCGTGCCAGTTCTCGACCTCGATCCCGGTGACCGAGCCCACCGCCACGTCGTTCACCATGACCGGCGAATTACGGGTCAGTGTGGTCACATTCGGCATCTGGACGCGCACGTGCCAGGCGCCCGCACCGGTGCCGGGCGCACCCGGCATGGACACCGAGTTCAGGCCGTCCCAGGAGCAACCGCCCACACCGAACAGCGCGACCAGGCTGATCGCCGTGCCCGCCAGGCGAATTCGTCGGCGACTGGTCATCGTCCACCTCCAGTCAGCAGATCGGCGAGGGACTTGGGCGAGGCGACCGGCGCACCGTCGGCCGCGGGGGCCCGGTTGGCCAGGTCCGGCGTGCTGTAGGTGAGCTGATTCGGGAACGCGTTCTGCTCGGTCGCCGGATTCACCAGCAGCGGAGGATAATTCATCATCAGCGACTGGATGACGGGCGCCAGGTACTGCTTGCACAGCTCGGCGCTGTGCTGGGAATCGTTGACCGGGTCGGCCTCGACGCCACCGCACAGGAATGCGGTCGGGTTCGCGAAGTTCGGTGCGCCCAGGGCGCCGGTTATCGTGCCCTGCGCGGGCTTGTAGAGCTGGTAGAAGTTCGCCAGCGCGGTCGGGGCGGAGTGCATGATACGTTCCAGTTCCGGCTTCTTGTCCGCGAGGATCTGGGTGGCGTCGGCCAGCTTCTGCACGCTCTCGGTCAGTGCGCCGCCGCGCTCGTCCAGGAACCGCTTCACATCGCCGATGGCCGAGTCGAGATTGTCCAAGCCGGAACCGAGATCGGTCGAAACATTGGCGAGCACCGAGGAGACCGAGGCCAACCGGCCGCCGAACTGCACGATCTGATCGTTCGACTTGGACAGCACATCGACGAACTTCTGCAGGTTCTGGATGGTGCCGAACAGGTCGGTGCGACCGTCGGAGAGCGTGCTCAGCGTGCTGGACAGCTCTTTCAGGGTGTCGCGGAAGGCCTGGGCATTGCCATTGCCGAGGTTGTCGGCGGCGGTATTGATGGCCCGGCCGAAGGAGCCCTGCTTGTCCTCGCCGATCGGGCCGAGGGCGGTGGACAGCTTGGTCAGCTCGGCCTTGATGTCGTCCCATTCCACCGGAACGGCGGTGCGCTCCACGGGAATCGACGCGCCGTCGCCCATCTTCGCGCCGCCGGTGTAGGCGGGCGCGAGCTGGATGAAGCGCGCCGACACCAGCGACGGCGAGATGATGACGGCCTTGGCGTCGGAAGGAACGTCGACACCGCGGTCGACCGTCATCTTCACGGTCACCCGGTCCTTGCCGGGATCGATGGAATCGATGCGGCCGACCTTCACGCCGAGCACCCGGATCTCGTCACCGGCGTAGAGGCCGTTGGTCGAGGGGAAGTACGCGGTGATGTGCTTCTTGCCGATATCGGAGACGAGTCCGTATACCAGCCACCCGGCCAGCACGACCACCACGGCCAGGGCCGTGAGCTTGGTCCACCGCGGCAGCTTGCGAATGGCGTTCATCGCGGCGGCTCCTGGGGGTTGGTCTGAACTTGGAAGGCGCCGTTGAGCATGTTCTGCAGCGAGTCGGGCAGATGCTGCGGCCAGACCATGGAGTCGACCAGAACCTGCAGGGCCGGGCTCGCGCCATTGGACAGGTAGGCCTGGAAGTACGGTCCGGAGCCGACCTGCTCACCGAGCGCGGCCTCGAACGGGCCGAGCTCGTCGACCGCCTTGCCGATGTTTTCCTTGTTCTTGATCAGCAGCGCCAGCACCGAATTCAGCTTGTCCAGCGTCGGTTTCAGCTGGGCCTCGTTGTCGGTGACGAAGCCGGTCAGCTGCTGCGCCAGGCCGTTGATGTAGACGATGAGCTGGCTCAGTGCCGAGCGGCGGGCGTCCAGCTCGCCGAGCAGGGTATTGCCGTCGACCAGCAGCGAATTGATCTGCAGCGCACGGTCGCCCAGCACCTTGGTGACGTTCTGGGCATGCGAGAGCAGATCGGTGAGCGCCTTGTCGCGAGCGTTCAGGCTGCGGGAGAGCGCGGTGACGCCGTCCAGCGCCGAGCGCAGCGGTCCCGGGGTGTCGCTGAAGGCTTCGGACAGGGTGTCCAGGGTCTTGTTGACCTGGTCGGTGTCCATGCCCTTCACGTCGGTCGCCAGATCGCCGAGGGCGTCGGTGAGCGAGTACGGAGAAGTGGTGCGCTCCAACGGGATCGTCTGATCCTCACGTAGCGCGCCGTCACCGGTCGGCACCACCTCGAGCGACTTGCGCCCCAACACGGTGTTGGTCTTGATGGCCGCGGTGGTCTTGGTGCCGAGCACGATCGCCTCGTCGAGGCTGAACCGGACCTTGACCTTCGCGCCGTCCAGTTTCACCGACTCGACCTTGCCGGACTTCACGCCGGCCACCTGCACCTGGTCGCCGGGCAGCAGCCCGCCGGCATCGGCGAAGTAGGCGCTGAACTGCGCGCCCGAGCGGATGAACGGCAGCCGGTCGAACTGCAAGGCGGTCAAGCAGATCGAAACCACCAGCACGATGCCGACGACGCCGATATTGATCAGCGGTGAGCGTTGTTGGTTCAATTTGCCGCGCACCTTCCGGTGTTCTGACCGCCCGGCAGGGTGATCCGTGTGGTGCCGCCGCCGGGGGCGTCCACGATCAGGGCCGCGCCACAGACGAACATATTCAGGAACGAGCCGTAGGAGCCGATCCGGATCAGCTTCTTGTAGGTCTCGGGCAGCAGGTTCAGGACGTAGTTGACGTCGTCGCTCCGGTCGTCGAGATTCTGCGACAGCGTGCCGAGCTGCTGGAAGTCCGCCTTGAGATCCGGGCGGGTCTGCATCAGCAGATCCTGGAGACCGCCTGTCGCCCCGGCCAATCGGGGCAGGGCGTCACCGATCGGATCCTTGTCCGCCGCGAGCCCGCTGACCAGCCGCTGCAATTCGGTCAGCGTGGTCTGGAAGTCCGCGTTGTTCTGATCGATGGTGCCGAGCACCGTCTTCAGATTCTCGATCACGCTGCCGATCAGGGCATCCCGATCGGCGAGGGTCTTGGTGAAGGAGCCGCCGCTGTTGAGCAGCGACACCAGCGTGCCGCCCTGACCCTGGAACACCTGCAGCAGCGCACCGGTCAGATCGTTCACCTGGTCCGGATTCAGGCCGCGCAGCAGCGGTTTGAAGCCGCCGAGCAGCAAGTCCAGGTCCAATGCGGGCTTGGTCTGGCCGATCGGGATGGTGGCGCCCTTGCCCAGCGATTGCGCCGTGCCCGGGCCGTCCATCAGTTCCAGGTAGCGGTTGCCGACGAGGTCCTCGTAGCGCACCGCGGCCTGGGTGCCGGAGTAGATCCGGTACTGACGGTCGAGGTCGAAGTCGACGTGCGCCAGATGGTCCTTGCCCACGTAGACGCGGCTCACCGAGCCCACCGGAACACCGGCGATGCGCACCTTCGCGCCCGGCAGCATTCCGGACGAGCTGGCGAAGATCGCGTGGTAGCCGGTCGCGCGGGAGAAGCGCACCTCGCTGAAGACCACCCCGAGCGCGGCCAGCACCAGCACCATGATCAGGGCGAAGATACTCAGCTTCACCGTGGTGCCATGCGGTTTGAACTTCACTTGCCCACCCCCGGAACATCGCCGAACAGCAGCTGGAACACCCGCGGACCGTTGAGGCTGGTGCTCGTCGGCGGCGTCCACACCTCACCTTCGGAGGTGTCGGTGACGAGGAAGTTGGAGTGGCTGCCCGGCACCCGATCGAGAATGTTCTCGCAGTGCGGGCCACCGGTGGCATTCACCTTCGGCAGATCCTTCGGGTACGAGTACGGCGTGCCGCCACCCATGAAGCCGGCGTTCAGCGTCACGTACGGGCCGTCACCACCGAAGATGCGGTTGCCGTCCGGCAGTGCGTTGGCCGCACCGACGACCAGGCAGTACAGGGCCGGGTTGTACTCGTTGAGCAGTTCGGTGGTCGGGCGCAGCACACCGAGGGTGTCCACCAGGGCCTTCTCATTGTCGGAGAGCACGCCGCCGGTGTCGTTGGCCAGGCCCACCAGGTTCAGCAGCACCTTGTCGAAGTTGTCCTTCTCGTCGACGATGGTGCCGCCGGTGGTCGCCGCGTTTCCGGTGGTGCGCAACAGATCCGGCGCGACATCGGCGTACAGGTTGGTGACGCCGACCGAGGTCTGCAGATCGCGCTGCAGGTCGGGCAGGCTCGGATTGAGGCTCTTGAGCACGTCGTCACTGTTCACCATGAGCTGGCCCAGCTTGTCGCCGCGGCCCTGCAGAGCGGTGCCCAGCGCGGTCAGCGTGGCATTCAGCTTCTCCGGCTGCACCTTCGCCAGCAGATCGTTCAAATGCTGGAAGAGCGTGTTGAATTCGACCGTCACCGCACCGGCCTGCACCACCGCACCCGGCTCGAGGGAATCGGTGGAGGGGTTCTGCGGTTCGATGAAGTTGACGTACTTGGCGCCGAACACCGTAGTCGAGTTGATGTCGACGGAAGCGTTGGCGGGCACCATCTTCAGCTTGTCCGGATCGACCGCGAGATCGATGCGGGCGCCGTCCGGGCCGTCGGTGATCTTGGAGACCCGGCCGATCTCGACGCCGCGGATCTTCACCTTGGCGTCCTTGTCCATGACCAGGCCCGCGCGCGGGGAGGCGATGGTGACCTTGACCGTGTTGTCGAAGCCGCCCGCGAAGGCGACCAGGCAGATCGCCACCGCCGCCACGATGGTGAGCACCAGGCCGGCCCCGGCGAGCCGGATGACCCACCCCTGTTCGAGGTAGGGCTTGGGCTTCGGTTTCTGGACGAACGGTGAACCGATCGGGTTCACCACGCCGCCTTGCTGTTGGACCATGTCGTGTGTCCCGCCCCTACCCGGAGAGATGGAAATTGCCGGAGGTGCCGTAGATGGCCAGCGACATCAGCAGCGTCACCATGACGACCGCGATCAGCGAGGCCCGCACCGCATTGCCTACCGCCACACCGACACCGACCGGTCCGCCCGCGGCGTTGTAGCCGTAGTAGGTGTGGATCAGCATGACGGCCATGGCCATGAAGATCGCCTGGGCGAAGGACCAGAGGATGTCGCTGGGGATGAGGAAGGTCGAGAAGTAGTGGTCGTACACACCGGCCGACTGGCCGTAGATCACGACGGTCGAGAAGCGCGAGGCGATGAACGACGCGATGACCGCCAGCGAGTACAACGGGATGATGGCGATGATGCCCGCCAGCATGCGGGTGCCCACCAGGAAGGGGACGGGCCGGATGGCCATCACCTCCAGGGCGTCGATCTCTTCGGAGACGCGCATGGCCCCCAATTGTGCCGTGGTACCGGCCCCCAGCGTCGCCGCCAGGCCGATGCCCGAGATCACCGGCGCCGCAATGCGAACGTTGATGAAGGCGGCGAAGAAGCCGGTCAGCGCCTCGACGCCGATATTGCCGAGCGAGCTGTAGCCCTGCACGGCGATGGTGCTGCCGGCCGCCAGCGTCAGGAAGCCGACGATCACGACGGTGCCGCCGATCACGGCCAGCGCGCCTGTGCCCATGGAGATCTCGGCGATCAGGCGAATGGTCTCGGTCCGGTAGTGCACCAGGGCCTTGGGGACCGAGCCGATCGAGCGCGCGTAGAAGACCGCGTGCTTGCCGATCGAGTCGAGGGCCGCGGAGAAGCGCCGAAAACGGTTGGCTACCTTCGGGAAACGACTTTGGATCACGAAAGCCATCTGATCACCGCGCCGTGAACTTGATGCCCGCGGCGGTGACCACGACGTTAATCACGAACAACGCCATGAAGGCGAAGACGACGGTCTGGTTGACGGCGTCGCCGACGCTCTTGGGACCGCCCTTCACGTTCAGGCCCAGGTAACAGGCGACCAGTCCGGCGACGAGTCCGAACAGCATGGCCTTGATCTCGGAGAGGACGAGCTCCGGGAGGTGGGTCAGCAGGGTGAGCCCGTTGACGAACGCGCCGGGGTTCACGCCCTGCAGGAAGACCGAGAACAGGAACCCGCCCAGGATGCCGATGGCCGACACCAGACCGTTGAGCAGGAGGGCGACCAGCATGGAGGCCAGCACACGCGGAACCACAAGGCGCTGAACCGGATCGATGCCGAGCACCTTCATGGCGTCGATCTCTTCGCGAATGGTGCGCGCGCCCAGATCCGCGCAGATGGCGGTCGCGCCCGCGCCGGCCACAATGAGCACCGTGACCATCGGGCCGATCTGGGTGATGGTGCCGAACGCCGCGCCCGCGCCGGACAGGTCGGCGGCGCCGATCTCCCGGAGCAGGATATTGAGGGTGAAACTCACCAGGACGGTGAATGGAATCGCCACCATCAAGGTGGGGAACATGGACACCCTGGCGATGAACCAGGACTGATCGATGAATTCCCGTCGCTGGAACGGGGGCCGTACCGCGGCGCGAGCGACAGCACCGGCGAGTTCGAAGAACCCTCCGACCGCCCGCAGCGGTACGGCAAGGACTTCATTCATTCCCGCTATTCCTCCTGCCCCTGCCTAGCTATAGCAACCGAGATCTGAATGTGATCTCGGTCCCGCTCGAAGATTAGAACACGTTCTCATACGGTTCGGGAAGGTTTCGACGGTTTGAACAGGCAATCTTTCTGAACTTGCGTCCAGTTTTGAGAACAGGTTCACGTCAGCCTAACCACCACAGGTATGCCGCATTGTGAGGCGACACACATAGTTGTCCCTTTTCTTACCAACGATCGATCTCGTGATCAACCGCAGCCGCCGGGGGCCGGGCCGTGTCTTCAGGAACCCACGACCCCCGGACGGGGACACCGAGGCCAGTCTCAGCCCAGATCCTTCAGCGAGGAGGCGGAAAACGTAGCGTCCGAACCGCGTTCGGAGAAATAGCCGCCCAGGGTCGCGGCCAGGCCCTCGCGGGTCCACTCGCCCTCGGCGTCGAAGCGCTGCTCCACCACCGGAGCCGCCATCAGGGCCACCATCGGGCCGTAGACGACGAACAGCTGACCGCTGATCGCCTCGGCCGCCGGCGAGGCCAGGTAGGCCACCAGCCGCGCGACGTGATCGGGCGAGAGCGGGTCCGGACCCTGGTCGGGAGCCGCGGAGAAGACCTTCTCGGTCATGGCCGTCCGCGCTCGCGGCGCGATGGCGTTGGCGCGCACGCCGACCGACTCCAGCGCCCGCGCGGCCGAGAGTGTCAGCGCGGTGATGCCGGCCTTGGCCGCACCGTAATTCGCCTGCCCGGCCGGGCCGAGCAGACCGGCCTCCGAGGAGGTGTTGATGATGCGCCCATAAACGGGAGCACCCGTCTCCTTGTACTTGCCACGCCAGAAGGCGGCCGCATTGCGGGTCAAAAGGAAATGCCCGCGCAGGTGGACCGCGACGACCGCGTCGAAATCCTCATCGGACATGTTGAACAACATCTTGTCCCGGGTGATCCCGGCATTGTTCACCACGATGTCCAGCCCGCCGAAGGTCTCCTCGGCGGTGCGGATCAATGCGTCGGCCGTCGCGCGCTCGGCAATACTGCCGCCCACGAACTCCGCCTTGACGCCCAGCGCTCGGATGTCGGCGAGGGTTGCGCTCACCGCGTCGTTCTCGGCAAGGTCGTTGACGATGACCGACGCGCCGGCCCGGGCCAGCTCGAGGGCTTCGGCCCGGCCCAGCCCGGCGCCCGCGCCGGTGACGATGGCAACCCGGCCCGAAAGACTTACATCAGAATCGCTCACCGGGCCGACTCTAGAACGTGTTCCACCCGACGGGCAAGCGTGCGCTCAGACCAGCTTCAATGCCGCCTTGGGGCACTGGGCCACGGCGGACTCGATATCGCGACGGTTGGCCTCGGTGACCTCGGCCTCGTTGACGTGCAGGTTGTCGTCGTCATCGAGATCGAAGACGTCAGGGGCGATTCCGACACAGATTCCGTTGGCTTCGCACTGATCGAAATCGACGATCACCTTCATAGTTCTCTCCTTAACCACAGGTTCTTCCCGAGCCTAACAAGCGGACCGGTGGTCAGAACAGCAAAGTAGCCCTAACCGGAACGAATACTGGAACATGTTTCACTTGCGTGCGATGATCGGCTGAACCGAGAAACGAAGGCTAGAGGTACTGCTATGCGTATCGCCTACACGCCGCAACAGGAACAGCTGCGTGCCGAGCTGCGTGACTATTTCACCCGCCTCATCACTCCCGAACGGCGGCAAGCGCTTTCGGCGCAGACCGGAGAGTACGGCGAGGGCAACGTCTACCGCGAGGTGGTCGAGGAGATGGGTCGCGACGGCTGGCTCGCCCTCGGCTGGCCCAAGGAGTACGGCGGCCAGGACCGCTCCACCATGGATCAGCTGATCTTCACCGACGAGGCCGCCATCGCCGGCGCCCCGGTGCCGTTCCTGACCATCAACTCGGTGGCGCCGACGATCATGCACTACGGCACCGAGGAGCAGAAGAAGTTCTTCCTGCCCAAGATCGCCGCCGGCCGGCTGCACTTCGCCATCGGCTACTCCGAGCCGGGCGCCGGCACCGACCTGGCCTCGCTGCGCACCTCCGCGGTCCGCGACGGCGACGACTGGATCATCAACGGACAGAAGATGTGGACCTCCCTCATCGCCTACGCCGACTACGTGTGGCTCGCCGCCCGCACCGACCCGAACGCCAAGAAGCACAAGGGCATCTCGATGTTCATCATGCCGACCACGGCAGAGGGCTTCTCCTGGACGCCGGTGCACACCATGGCCGGGCCCGACACCAGCGCCACCTACTACCAGGACGTGCGGGTCAAGCACTCCGACATGGTGGGCCCGGAGAACGGCGGCTGGGCGCTGGTCACCAACCAGCTCAACCACGAGCGGGTCGCGCTGACCTCGTCCGCGCCGCTGGCCCTGGCCGTCGCGCAAGTGACCGAGTGGGCCCGCAACACCAAGACCGCCAACGGCGCCCGGGTCATCGACCAGGAATGGGTACAGATCAGCCTGGCCCGCATCCACGCCAAGGTCGAGTACCTGAAGCTGACCAACTGGGAGATCGCCTCGCGCGCCGACGCCGGCGGCGACGCCGCCCCGCGCCCGTGGGACGCCTCCGCCACCAAGGTGTACGGCACCGAACTGGCCACCGAGTCCTACCGCGCGCTGATGGAGATCCTCGGCCCGCAGGCCTACCTGCGCCAGGACTCGGCGGGCTCGCAGCTGCGGGGTCGCCTGGAGCGCATGCACCGCGCCTGCCTGATCCTCACCTTCGGCGGCGGCACCAACGAGGTGCAGCGCGACATCATCGCCATGACCGCCCTCAAGCAGCCCGCCGCCGCGCGCTAGCTGTGTCCGATAGCGATGTGAGCGGGCCCTCCGTGGTTACGCAAGCTGCCTCCTCCGGGCCTGACGCTCACATCGCGCGAAACCAAGGTAACCATCATGGATTTCACCCTCACCGAGGCGCAGCAGGATCTCGCCCGCCTCACCGCCGAGGTCACCGGCAAGCTGGTCACCGCCGACCGGCTGCGTGAGCTCGACCGCAACACCGACGCGTCGGGCAACCCGACCCTGCGCTTCGACGAATCGCTGTGGAGCTCGCTCGCCGAGACCGGCGTGCTGGCCGCGGCCCTGCCGGAGACAGTGGGCGGCAGCGACTTCGGTGTGCTGGAGCAGACCGCCATCCTGCGCGAGATCGGCAAGTCCGTCGCGCCCGTGCCGTACCTGTGGTCGATCGTGCTCGGCGCCGGCGCGCTCGCGCAGTTCGGCTCCGCGGCCCAGCGCGAGCTGGCCGCCCAGGCCGCGCGGGGCGAGATCATCCTCACCGCCGCGCTGAGCGAGGAGCGCAACTGGGAGCCCACCAGCCCCGTCACCACCGCGATGGCGGGCGACGGCTGGCAGCTGACCGGTCTCAAGACCACGGTGCCCTTCGCCCGCCAGGCGGCGCGCATCCTGGTGTCCGCCAGCGTCGACGGCTCCCCGGCGGTCTTCCTGGTCGACCCGTCGCACGCCTCGGTGCGCGTCGAGGACCAGATCGTCACCGACCGCTCCCCCGAGGCCGAGGTCGAATTCGCCGGCACCCCCGCCGAGCTGGTGGGCACCGTCGACCAGGGCGCCGAGATCCTGACCTGGCTGCTGGAGCGCGCCTGGCTCGGCCTGGCCGCCACCCAGCTCGGCGTGGTCGAGAAGGGCCTGGAACTGGTCGCCGACTACGCCCGCGAGCGCGAGCAGTTCAATCGCAAGATCGGCAGCTTCCAGGCCGTGGCCCAGCGCCTGGCCGACGCCTACATCGACGTCCAGGGCGTGCGCCTGGCCGTGCAGCAGGCGGCCTGGCGACTCGCCGAGGGCCTGCCCGCCGCGGCCGAGGTCCACACCGCCAAGTTCTGGGCCGCCGAGGCGGGCCACCGCGTCGCCCACACCGTGGTGCACGTGCACGGTGGCGTCGGTATCGACCGCGACCATATCGTGAACCAGTACTTCACCGCCGCCAAGCACAACGAGTTCGCCCTCGGCGGCGCCACCGACCACCTGCGCGCACTCGGGTCGCTGCTGACCGACGCTGCGCAGTAACAACTCTCGGAGACTCGGCCGAACCCTGCACTGCGGCCGACGGCGAGGCGGTGGCTCCCATACCGGCCACCACCTCGCCGTTTTTCTTTGTCCGGGAACGGTTTACGGCACCAGCGGACCGGCGAGCACCCGCTCCCCCGCCGCCCAGTTGCCCTGCCAGGTCAGCGCCGCATCGTTGGAGGGCTTGCGCTGCCACAGCGCCAGCAGCAGATCCGAAGCGGTGCCGGAGATTTCGGCGACCGGGGTGCCCGGGCCGTAGGTCCAGCTCTCACCGGTATCGGTGGCGCGGACCCTGACCGCCACCTCGGGCTCGCTCGCCAGCCCACGCTGAATCATGCGCGGCGCGAACAGCTCGAAGACCTCCGCGATGCCGTCGGCGGCCTGCGCCGGATCGAATTCCTCCGTGATGCCGAGCGCGTTCTTGCCGTCCCACACGTGCATGAGGGTCTCCTGGGCGCGGCGGCGCTGCCAGAACCCGACCGTGCGCGGCAGCAGCTTGGTGAAGGTCCAGGCCGGGGTCTCCGGGGCGACCGCCACCGCCTCGAGCAGGGCCTGCACCGTCTCGTCGTACCAGGCCCGCAGCTCGACGGGATCCTTCGGAGCGGGTTCGCCCCGGTAGTCGCCGCGGCCCTCCCGGATACCGGTGACCACCCACAGATTGCCCTGGCCGACATGGTCGACCAGGTCGTAGAAGGTCCAATCCCCGCAGCTGGGAACCGGTGCGGCCAGATCGGCCCCCGGCGTGATCAGCTCTCCGAGCTCGCTCAATTTCTCGCGCAAAATGGCCACGAAATCCATGCGGCCCACGCTAACCAGCGAAAACTCGGCCTGCCAGCCATATGCGGCCGGTCGAACACGAAATCCGGCCGAACATCAGGATTCGACTTCACGGACGGAGGAGATGCGCTCACCCACCGGGTCGTGATGATCCGTCGACGGTTCCAGTTCGTACAGCAGGGCCTCGCCGCGCGCGTCGTCGCGGATCGCGCGGCCCAGTTCGGCCGCGGCCCGGTAGTGGGCCGGGGTGCGCAGGACGTGGCGGATCCCGCGGGCGATGCGCTGCGGGGTCGCGGTGCGCGGCACCGTGATTCCGGCATGGTGGGCGCGGACGCGCGCGGCATTGTCGGCATTGTCGCGGCCGTGCGGCAGGACCACGACCGGGAGGTCGGCGGCGAAGGACTTCATCAGGGTGCCGTGGCCGCCGTGGGTGACGACCAGGCTGGCATGCCGCATGATTTCGCGGTGCCCGGCCGAGCGCAGCACCGTCACGTTCGGCGGGGCGCGCAGCTCGTCCGGGTCGACGGCGGGGCCGGTGGTGATGACGCCGCGCACCGGGAGCTGGCCCAGGGCGTCGGAAATGCGCTGCAGGCAATCGGTTTGGCGTTGAAAGGTGGTGGACAGCGCGACCAGGACGAGCGGGTCGCCGCCGTCGGTCTGCGTCCACGTGGCGCCCTCGACCCAATCCGGCTCGTCGAGGATCGGGCCGACCCAGCGCACCCCGTCGGGGCCCTGCCCCGGGAAGTCGAACGCCGCACTGGACAACACCAGCTGCCGGCGCGCCAGTTGCGCCTGATCCTGATAGTGGGCCAGCCGCTCCAGCCCGAAATCCGTGCGCAGGACATTGAGCTTCGGGAGCAGTTCCTCGTCCCAGCGCCGCTGCACCAGCGAGCCCACCACCCGGTCGCGCAACCGGCCCAGCGGCCCGTGCGCCTGGCCGAAGCCGGAACCCGGCGGCGGGCCACCCTCCACCGGCAGCGGGTAGATGCCGGGGATGAGCACCGAGAAGGGCACCTCACAGGCCTGCGCCGCAACCATGGCCCCGAAGGCGAAGAAGGAGGCCAGCACCAGATCGGGTCGCTCGGCATCGATTTCGTCGGCGGTGTCGCGGGCGAATCCGGCCCCCGCGCGCAGGCGCAGCCGTGCGCCCGTGGCCGTCACCGCGCCGGTGAGCGATTCCTCCGCCAGCACGGTCACCCGATGGCCACGCCGCACCAGACGACGCACCACACCCAGCTCCGGTGGAACCGTTCCGCCGCTTCCGGTGAGGGCGACCAGGTAGCTGTGAGTCATCGGGCACCTCCCCCAGTCACTCTTGCACGACCGATGAGTTTTCCGCACCCGCTTCGTCCCCATCAGTACATCGAATGAGAGGGATCGACCCGCCATGCCGAGCAAGATGATCTTCATCAATCTGCCCGTCGCCGACCTGGACCGGTCCAAGCGCTTCTACGAGGCCGTGGGCTGGAAGGTGAACCAGGACTTCACCGACGGCAATGCCGCCTGCATCGTGGTCGACGACAATATCTGCGTCATGCTGCTGACCCGCGACTTCTTCACCACCTTCGGCACCCGCCCCCTCGGCGACACCCGCGGCACCGTCAACGGTGTCTACGCCCTGGCCCTGTCCAGCCCCCACGAAGTGGACAGCCTCGTCGAAGCGGCCCTCCAGGCCGGCGGCACCGAAGAACTCAGCCCCGACCGCCGCGCCCAGGAAGCCGAGGTGGGCATGTACAGCCGCACCTTCCTCGACCTCGACGGCCACCAGTGGGAGCCCTTCCACATGGCCTACCCCGCCTGACCGCCGATCGGCAGCTTCCTGCCATCCGATGAAGTGTCGGTTCACCCGGGTGCCAACCAGGGTGAACCCATGGCTTTCAACGTTGCAGACTTGTTCGAGCACGCCGTCGACGCGGTTCCGGACCGGATCGCCCTGATCTGCGCCGACCGGCACCTCACCTACCGCGAACTGGACGAGCGGGCCAACCGGCTCGCGCACCACCTGGCCGCCCGCGGCATCGGCGCGGGCGATCACGTCGGCGTGTAGGCACGCAATTCGGCCGAGGCCCTGGAAACGATGCTCGCGACCTACAAACTGCGGGCGGTGTCGGTGTGCGTCAACTACCGCTATGTGGCCGACGAGGTGCGCTACATCGTCGAGAACGCCGATCTGCAGGCCCTTGTCCACGAGGCGCAGTACAGTGCCGTCGTCGCCGAGGTCCAGGCTGCGGTGCCGTCCGTGACCGAGGTGCTCGCGATCGGACCCGACTACGACGCGGCGCTGGCCGCGCAGTCCCCGGACCGCGATTTCGGTCCGCGCAGCGGCGAGGACCTGTACATCCTCTACACCGGCGGCACCACCGGCATGCCGAAGGGCGTGATGTGGCGGCACGAGGACGTCTGGCGGACGCTCGGCGGCGGCATCAATCATGTGACCGGCGAGTATGTCTCGGACGAATGGGAATTGGCCGCCTCCGCGAAGTCCGCGCCGACCGGAATCGTCATGGCTCCGCTCTCGCCTCTCATCCACGGCGCCGCGCAGTGGGCGGCATTCATCGCCCTGAACTCCGGTGGCACCGTGGTCTTCGTGCCACAGTTCGATGCGCACGAGGTGTGGCGGGTAGTCGAACGACACCGGGTCAATGTGCTCACCGTGGTCGGTGATGCCATGGCCAAACCGCTGCTGGAGGCGTATCACGAAGGGCACTACGAGGTTTCGTCCCTGTGGGCGTTCAGCAGCCACGCCGCGCTGTTCTCGCACTCGCTCAAACAGCAGTACCTCGACACCTTCCCGAACCTGTTCATCACCGACGTGATCGGCTCCTCGGAGAGTGGCAGCACCGGATTGTCCGTGGTCACCAAGGATTCCGACCACACGCAGGGCCCGCGGGTGAAGTTCAGTGCGCAGGCCGTCCTGCTCGACGACGACGGCAACCTGGTCGAACCCCGGCCGGGCGCGGTGGGCCGGATGGCGCGGACCGGGCACGTGCCGCTCGGGTATTACAAGGATCCCGAGAAGACGCGGTCGATCTTCGCCGAGGTGGACGGCAAACGCTATGTGGCGCCGGGCGATTACGCGCGCTACGAGGCCGACGGCACCGTCACCCTGCTCGGGCGCGGCTCGGAGTGCATCAACACCGGCGGCGAGAAGGTGTTCCCGGAGGAGGTCGAGACCGCTCTCAAATCCCATCCGGAGGTCTTCGACGCCCTGGTGATCGGCATTCCGCACGATCGCTTCGGACAGGCCGTGGCAGCGGTGGTGCAGCCGCGGCCGGGAGCCGCGCTCGCGCTCGGTGAGCTCGACGCGCACCTGCGCACCATGATCGCGGGATACAAAGCGCCCCGGGGGTATTGGCTGGTCGACCAGGTCATGCGGCAGCCCAGCGGCAAGGCGAACTATCCCGCCGCCAAACGGTATGCGGCCGAGCACGCCGAAGAGATGCGCAGTCCCCGCTGACCGGGTGCGGTCAGCGCAACAGCCCGAGGTCACGCACCCGCACCCCGAGCTGGAATCGGGTGCTGACCTCGAAGCGGGCCATCAGCTGCGCGACATAGCGGCGGTAGGTGCGTAGCGACACCCCCAGCGCCCGCGCCGCCGTCTCGTCCTTCGCTCCGGCGTGCAGCTGCTCGACCACCGCGAGCGCCACCGCGTCCAGCCCGCGCTCCCCCAGCTCCAGGTGATCGCGGAGCTGACGCGCGGAATGCCAGGTGCGGACGGCGAATTGGTGTACCACGCCGAGCAGCGCCGGTTCGGCCACCAGCAGGCCGCGCGGTTGCTGCCCGGGCGCGGCCGACCACAGCGCCGCCCGCTCGCGATCGACGATCAGCACATTGCAGAAGTCGGTGTCGGTAACCCGGATCTGCGAGCCGACCGCGAACTGCCGCAGCACCGACTGCCGTCCGCGCACGCCCACATAGGCGGCCGACAGCAGCAGCCGGACCTGCTTGCCGGCGGCGTGCAGCTGCCGGAAAACCGTGTCCTCCGAACGGTATTCGGTCTCCGGTCGGACGGGGCGGGCGATGGCCATCACGGCCTCGTGGCGCACCCCCACCAGCATGCGGCGCAGATTCTCCGCCCACAGCTCGTCCGCGTGCAGCTCTACCGTCATCACGCACCTCTCGTGAACACCTGTGGGAGAGCATATTTCGTCCCGGCCGACGGGTTCCACGAACACACCGCCGTGGTCCGCGACCCGGGCACCGGCGAGATATCAGTGTTCCGGATGGACCGCATGCGCTGGGTGTCACCCAAAACGGGTGAGTCGCCGATCTTGACCGGTGGTGGCGCCGACCGTGAGGGTAGGGGAACCGGCTAGTTCGTGCGGAGCCTCCGATCAACGGCGATCAGCGACGGCCACCGATGTCCTCCGTCTTTCGACGGAGGTTGCGCGCCAAGCCGGTCCGCGGGCCGGAGTTCACCGTCGTCCGAGATGTGGACGGAGCGGGACCGGCCCGCGGAACACCACCGGAGCACGGCGACGGCCGTGACGAGCCCGCCCTAGTTCGAGCCCAGCTCCATGGGCAGGCCGAACAGCGGGAAGAGCTTCTCGGTGTCGAGGAAGAAGGTGAGACCGGAGATGCGGTCACCGTCGAGTTCGAGAGTGGTGATGGACCACGGGATCCAGCGGCCGGGCTCGTCACCCGGCTTGTAGTGGCCGAAGGCGGGTAGCCCGTTGGCGCCGGCCAGCGGGACCAGGCGGGAGTCGCGGCACGCGTGGCCGGTGCCGAGCATGAAGGCGGCCACGTTCTCGGGACCGGAGATCCACAGCGAGAACGGCGGCATGGACAGGGCCACATCGGCTTTCAGCAGGTCGGTGAGGGCGTCCATGTCGTAGGCCTCGAAGGCCTTGACGAAATCGTCGACGAGTTTGCGCTGCTGCTCGTTGCTCTCGTCGAAGGGGTCCGACACCGTGGCCGTCTCCTGCACCTTCGACATGGTGGCGCGGGCCCGCTGCAGCGCGCTGTTCACCGAGGCCGGGGAGACATTGAGCATGTCGGCGGTCTCGCCCGCCGAGAAGCGCAGCACCTCGCGCATGATCAGGATGGCGCGCTGACTGGCCGGCAGATGCTGCACCGCCGCGACGAAGGCCAGGCGCAGCGTGTCCTTCGCGCTGGCGGCCTCGGCCGGGTCGGCGCCGAAGGCGAGGGCGTTCGGAATCGGTTCCACCCACACGTAATCCGGCTCCGGCGGGGGCAGCTGCGAATCGGGGGTCGAGGGACCGTTGAGATCCATGGGTCTGGCGCGCCGTTGCGGACCGTCCAGCATGTCCAGACAGACATTGGTGGTGATCTTGTACAGCCAGGACCGCAGACTGGACCGGCCCTCGAAGGAGTCGTAGGACTTCCACGCCCGCGTGAAGGTCTCCTGCACCGCGTCCTCGGCTTCGAACGAGGACCCGAGCATTCGATACGCGTAGGCGCACAGCTCCCGCCGATACCCCTCGAAAGATCGCAGTACATCGTCGGAAACGGTGCCGCCCACCTTCTCGCTCATGCCAGACAGCGTCGCACAGCCCACCGACAAGAAACACCCGCGAAAAGGCTGGTGCCCGTCTGCGATCGCAGACGGGCACCGGCACACACCACGAGCTGAGCCGCGTTACTTGGTGTTCGAGGCCTCGGCGTGGTGGTCGGCCTCGCGGGCCTCGGTCTGCGCCTTGGCCCACTTGTAGTCCGGCTTGCCCGCGGGCGAGCGCTTGATCTCGTCCACGAACCACAGGCTGCGCGGCATCTTGTAGGAGGAGATCTCCTTGACCAGGGTCGGGCGCAGCTCCTCCAGCGTCGGGCGGGCGCCGCCGCGGCACTGCACGACCGCGACCACCCGCTGGCCCCAGCGCTCGTCCGGCACGCCGACCACGAGCGCGTCGAAGATCTCCGGGTGCGCCTTGAGCGCGCCCTCGACCTCTTCGGGGTAGATCTTCTCGCCACCGGAGTTGATGGACACCGAGCCGCGGCCCAGCATGGTGACGGTGCCGTCCTCCTCCACCCGGGCGAAGTCGCCGGGGATGGAGTAGCGAACGCCGTTGAACACCTTGAAGGTTTCGGCGGTCTTGACCGGGTCGTTGTAGTAGCCGAGCGGAATGTTGCCGGTCCGCGCCAGCATGCCGACCTGGCCGGAGCCGGGCGCGACCTCGGTGCCCTCCTCGTCGATCACCTTGGTGGAGCCGTCGATCTTCACCCGCGGTCCGCCGGTGTGCGTGGCGCCCTTGGCCGCCACGGCCAGACCGCCGAAGCCGGTCTCCGAGGAGCCGATGGAGTCGGTGATGAGCGCGTTCGGGAAGTTCTCGATGAACTGGTCCTTCAGTGCGGGCGAGAACAGCGCCGCGCTGCTGGCCAGCACCCACAGGCTCGAATGCTGGTATGCCTCACCGGTTTCCGCATTGCCCTCGGCCAGCGCGTCCAGCATCGGACGGGCCATGGCATCGCCGGTAATGAAGATCATGTTGACGCCGTGCCGCTGAATCGCCTGCCACACACCGTGTCCGCTGAACTCCGGCAGCATGACGGCCTTGCCGCCGTCGAACAGGCTGTGCAGGGTCGCGGTGAACGCGCCGCCGTGGATCAGCGGCGGAATCGGGTAGCGCACCATCGGCGAGTTGCCGCTCGCGCCGCCCTTGGACTGCTCCCACTCGTCCTGGATGAATTCACCGGTGTAGAAGTTGATGCCGCCGCCGAGGACGCGCCACCAGTCCTCCTGCCGCCACATGACGCCCTTGGGCATGCCGGTGGTGCCGCCGGTGTAGATCATCATGATGTCGTCGGAGGAGCGCTCGCCGAAATCGCGCTCGCCGCGCGAGCCGGCCAGTGCCGCTTCGTATTCCACCGCGGTCGGGGGCAGCGGCAGGTCGGTGCCGTCCTCGACGGTGACGACCGCCTTGATCTTCGGCACGTTCGGCAGCACATTGGCCACCTTGTCGCTGTACCGCCGCTCGTGAATGAGCGCGACCATATCCGAGTTCTCGAAGATGTACTGCAACTCGTTCTCGACGTAGCGGTAGTTCACGTTGATCATGACTGCCCGCGCCTTGAAGATGGCCACCATGGCCTCCACGGCCTCAATGGTGTTGCGCGAGTACACGCCGACCTTGTCACCCGGCTGCACACCCTGATCCTGCAGGAAGTGCGCCAGCCGGTTGGCTCGGTCCTCGAGCTCGGCGTAGGTCACCGAACGAGCGTCGTCAACCAGCGCGACACGTTCCGGCATGAGGTCGATGGTGTGCTCGACAAGGTCCGCAATGTTGTAGCTCACTGCTTCAAAATAGAACGTGTTCTTGTGTGTGACAAGCCACAGATTCGGCTTTGGTCCAGCGACCCGATGTGCCCCCTGTCACACCCTACGGCGACTTACGCTGAATTGGAACAGATGCGAAAGGGCGCGACCCACTCACCGGGGCGCGCCCTTTCCAACCGGCCGCGAAGCGCTTCTTCGTGGCCGGATTTCTGGAACTAGTTCTACGACCGACTCAGTACCCTGCGGCCGACTCAGTGCCCCTGCGACTCGATCAGCGGACGCAGCGCCTCGAACTGCGCCACGTCGCGGACACCCACGAGCATCATGGTGACGCCGGCCTGCTCCCACACCTTCAGCTGCTCACGCACCTGCGCCTCGTTGCCGATGATGGTGGTGTCGAGAATCAGCTCGTCGGGCACGACCGCCGCGGCCTCCTCCTTGCGGCCGGTGCGGAACAGCCGGGTGATCTCGTCCACCTGCTCGCCATAACCCATGCGCCGGTACACCTCGGCGTGGAAGTTGAGTTCCTCGGCGCCCATGCCGCCGATGTAGAGCGCCATGAACGGGCGCAGCCGATCCAGTTCGGCCTTGGGGTCGTCGGTCAGGATCACCTGCGCGGTGGCGGCGATCTCGAAGTCCTCGCGCGAGCGCCGCGCGCCCGGGCGCGAGAAGCCCTCGTCGAGCCATTCGTTGTACATGTCGGCCAGCCGCGGCGTGTAGTAGATGGCCAGCCAGCCGTCCGCGATCTCCGCGGTCAGTGCCACGTTCTTGGGGCCCTCCGCGCCGAGCCAGATCGGCAGGTCCGCGCGCAGCGGGTGGGTGATGGGCTTGAGCGGCTTGCCGAATCCCGTTGCGCCCGATCCGGAGTAGGGCAGCGGGTAGTGCGGGCCCGCACTGGTCACCTTGCCCTCGCGGGCCAGCACCTGCCGCACGATCGAGACGTACTCGCGGGTGCGGGCCAGCGGCTTGGCGAACGGCTGCCCGTACCAGCCCTCCACCACCTGCGGCCCCGAGACGCCGAGCCCGAGGATGTGCCGGCCGCCGCTGAGGTGGTCGAGGGTCAGCGCGGCCATGGCGGTGGCGGTCGGCGTGCGCGCCGACATCTGCACGACGGAGGTGCCCAGCCGGACCCGGCTGGTGTCCGAGCCGTACCACGCCAGGGGCGTGAAGGCGTCCGATCCCCAGGACTCCGCGGTGAAGATGGCGTCGAAGCCGGTCTCCTCCGCGGCCAGCACCAGTTCCCGGTGATTGGCGGGCGGCTGCGCGCCCCAATATCCCAGTTGCAAACCAAAGCGCATTTCCATGTCCTTCCTAGAACATCCGGGGCCGGTCGTCAGGGCCGCAGCCCGTACTCTTGCCACCGTCACTAGAACCTGTTCTACTCGATCACGTGACTCTGGGGAACACCGAAATACTGTCCGCACCGCTGCGGATGCAATTCGACTACACCCGCTCCACCGGTCCGATCATCGGTCGCTTCCTCACGGAACTGCGATCCGGCAAGGTCGTCGGGGTGCGGGGTTCCGATGGGCGCGTGATCGTGCCGCCCGCGGAATTCGATCCGGCTACCGGCGAGGCGCTGTCGGAGTTCGTCGGCGTGTCCGACGTCGGCACCGTCCAGACCTGGTCGTGGGTGGCCGAGCCGCTGCCCGGCCAGCCCTTCGACCGGCCCTTCGCCTACGCGCTGATCAAGCTGGACGGCGCGGACACCGCCATCCTGCACGCGGTGGATGTGGCCTCCCCGGCCGACATCGCCACCGGTATGCGGGTACGGGCACGCTGGGCCGCCGAGCGCACCGGCGACATCCACGACATCGCGGCCTTCGAACCGGGTGAGACCTCCACGGCCCCGGACGATTCCGCGAGCGACCTGGAACCGGTGACCGGCATCGTGACCCCGGTCGACTTCTCCATCAAGCACACCGCCGCCCCGCAGGAGGCCGTCTTCCTGAAGGCGCTCACGGAGGGCCGCCTGCTGGGCGCCCGCGCCCGGATGGACGGCAAGGTGTACTTCCCGCCGCGCGGCGCCGACCCGCGCGACGGCTCGCCGACCGACGACTACGTCGAGGTGTCCGACAAGGGCATCGTGACCACCTTCTGCATCGTGAACGTGCCGTTCATGGGCCAGCGCCTCAAGCCCCCGTACGTGGCGGCCTACGTGCTGCTCGACGGCGCCGACATCCCCTTCCTGCACCTGGTGCTGGGCGTCGAGGCGAGCGAGGTCCGGATGGGTATGCGAGTGGAGGCGGTGTGGAAGCCGCGCGAGGAGTGGGGCCTGTCCATGGCCAATATCGACCACTTCCGGCCCACCGGTGAACCCGACGCCGACTACGACAGCTTCGCGCACCACCTGTAGAGAGGCGCTGAACCACCTTGAACCACAAGGCAACTGACATCGCGGTCGTGGGCTTCGCGCACGCGCCGCACGTGCCGGAGACCTTCGGCACCACCAATGGCGTCGAGATGCTCGCGCCCTGCTTCCAGGAGCTGTACGCCAAGCTCGGCATCGGGGTCTCCGACATCGGCTTCTGGTGCTCCGGTTCCTCGGACTACCTTGCCGGACGCGCCTTCTCGTTCATTTCGGCCATCGACTCCATCGGCGCGGTGCCGCCGATCAACGAGTCGCACGTGGAGATGGACGCGGCCTGGGCGCTGTACGAGGCGTGGGTGAAACTGCGCTCCGGACAGGCCGAGACGGCCCTGGTGTACGGCTTCGGCAAGGCCTCGGCCGGTACCCTGCGCCAGATCCTCACCCTGCAGACCGACCCGTACCTGGTCGCGCCGCTGTGGCCGGACTCGGTGTCCATCGCCGGCCTGCAGGCCCGCGCGGGCCTGGACTCGGGCCGCTGGACCGAGGCGGACATGGCCGCGGTGGCCGCGCGCAGCACCGGCTCCGACGCCGAAAAGCTGCTGGCCGCACCGAAGGTCGCCGATCCGTTCCGGGCCCATGACATCGCGCCCATCACCGACGGCGCGGCCGCCATCGTGCTGGCCGTGGGCGACCGCGCCCGCGAGCTGTGCGAGCGTCCGGCCTGGCTGACCGGAATGGCCCACTACATCGACACCCCGGTGCTGGGTGCGCGCGACCTGACGGTCTCGGCCTCGGCCAAGAAGGCGGCCGACGCCCTCACCGGCGGCGACGCGAGTGGCTTCGACATCGCCGAGCTGCACGCGCAGTTCAGCCACGAGGAGCTGATCCTGAAACAGGCCATCGGCCTGAACGGCACCACCCGGATCAATCCGTCCGGCGGTCCGCTGTCGGGCAATCCGATGTTCGCCGCGGGCCTCGAGCGCATCGGCTTCGCCGCCACCGAAATCATCAACGGCACCGCGAATCGCGCACTGGCCCACGCCAGTTCGGGCCCCGCGCTGCAGCAGAACCTGGTTGCCACCCTGGAGGCACGATGACTTTCCCCGCCGCGGTGCTCGGCACCGGACAGACCCATCACGTGACCAAACGGTCGGATGTATCCATGGGGGGCATGGTCCGCGAGGCCATCGACCGCGCCCTGGTGGACTCCGGCCTGACCATGGCCGATATCGACGCCGTGGTGGTCGGCAAGGCGCCCGACTTCTTCGAGGGCTCCATGATGCCGGAGCTGTTCCTCGCGGATGCCCTGGGCGCCACCGGAAAACCGCTGCTCCGGGTGCACACCGCCGGTTCGGTGGGCGGCTCGACCGCGATCGTCGCGGCCAACCAGGTGCAGGCCGGCGTGTACGGCAAGGTGCTGGCCATCGCATGGGAGAAGCAGTCGGAGTCCAACGCCATGTGGGCGCTGTCGAATCCGGTGCCGTTCACCATGCCGGTCGGCGCGGGCGCGGGCGGCTACTTCGCCCCGCACGTGCGCGCCTACATCCGCCGCTCCAACGCCCCGCTGCACGTGGGCGCCATGGTCGCGGTGAAGGACCGCCGCAACGGCGCGCGTAATCCGTTCGCGCATCTGCACCAGCCCGACATCACCCTGGAATCGGTGATGTCCTCCCAAATGCTGTGGGACCCCATTCGTTTCGACGAGACCTGCCCGTCCTCGGACGGCGCCTGTGCCATCGTGATCGGTGACGAGGCGTCCGGCAAGGCCGTGGAGGCGCAGGGCAAGAAGGTGGCCTGGGTGCACGGCACCGCCATGCGCACCGAGCCGCTCGCCTACGCCGGCCGCGACCAGGTCAACCCCAAGGCCGGTCGGGAAGCCGCCAAGGCGCTGTGGAAGCAGGCCGGGATCACCAACCCGCTCGAGGAGATCGACGCGGCCGAGATCTATGTCCCCTTCTCGTGGTTCGAGCCCATGTGGCTGGAGAACCTGGGCTTCATGCCCGAGGGCGAGGGCTGGAAGCTCACCGACGCCGGGGAGACCGCCATCGGCGGGAAGCTGCCGGTCAACCCCTCCGGCGGCGTGCTCTCCTCCAACCCGATCGGCGCCTCCGGCATGATCCGCTTCGCCGAGGCCGCCAAGCAGGTCATGGGCCGGGCCGGCGACTACCAGGTGGAGAACGCCCGCAAGGCCTACGGCCACGCGTACGGCGGTGGCTCGCAGTACTTCTCGATGTGGGTCGTCGGGAGTGAGCAGCCGTGACCACCACGACCGAACACCCGGCCCGGGTAGCGGGCACGGCGTCGCAGGCCGCGGTGCGGGCGAAGAACAAGGAGGCCTGGGTGGCGCTGTTCGCCGCCGACGGGATCGTGGAGGACCCCATCGGGCCGTCCTTCTTCGATCCCGAGGGCGTCGGGCACCGCGGCGCGGAGGCCATCGCGGCCTTCTGGGACAAGGCGATTGCCCCCACCGAGTCCATCGAGTTCCTCTTCGACGACTCCTTCGCCTGCGGTCGTGAGGTGGCCTACACGGGCCGCATCCGCACCACCATGAGCGGTCATATCGTCGACGCGGAAGGCGTCTTCACCTACAAGGTCGACGAGGACGGGAAGATCCTTGCCCTGCGCGCCTTTTGGGAGACCGAGCGCGCCATGTCGACGATGAAGAAGGCCTAGGCCCTCGGCCGGCTACGAAAGACGAAGCGGGCGACTGGATTCATCCAGTCGCCCGCTTCCTTTTTCTCCGCCCCGAGGAGTGAGAGGGGGAACGGGGCGGATCAAATCATCTGCGGCTCAGTGCTTCACGGGGCAGGTCTTGTAGTCGACCTGGAATTCCTTGATGCCGTTGAGCCAGCCGGACTGCAGCCGTCGCGGATCTCCGAGCTTGGAGATGTCGGGCATGTGGTCGGCGATGGCATTGAAGATGATCTCGATCTCGAGCCGGGCCAGGTTCGCGCCGATGCAGAAGTGCGCGCCGGTGCCGCCGAAGGACAGGTGCGGGTTCGGATCACGCAGGATATTGAAGGTGTACGGATCCTCGAACACCTCCTCGTCGAAGTTGGCCGAGCGGTAGGACAGCACGACCCGCTGCCCCTTCTTGATCTGCACGCCGCCGACTTCAACGTCCTCGAGCGCGGTGCGCTGGAACGAGCTGACCGGGGTGGCCCACCGGATGATCTCGTCGGCGGCGGTCTTGGGCCGCTCCTTCTTGAAGAGCTCCCACTGGTCCGGGTTCTCCATGAACGCGATCATGCCGTGCGTGGTGGCATTGCGGGTGGTCTCGTTGCCCGCGACGGCCAGCATCATGACGAAGAAGCCGAATTCCTCCGGCAGCAGCGCCTCGCCGTCCATGTCGGCATTGATGAGCTGGGTGACGATGTCGTCGGCCGGGCAGGCCCGGCGGGCCTCGGCCATTTGGTACGAGTAGCCGAGGATCTCGGTGGAGGCGACCACCGGGTCGGCGTCGCTGTCCGGATCGTCGTAGCTGGTCATGTCGTTGGACCACTTGAACAGCTTCATGCGGTCTTCCTGCGGCACGCCGATCAGTTCGGCGATGGCCTGCAGCGGCAGCTCGGCGGCCACCTGCTCGACGAAGTCACCGGTACCGGAGTCGGCGGCGGCCTTCACGATGGCCTCGGCCCGGGCGGTCAGCTCGGCCCGCAGGCCGTTGATGACGCGCGGGGTGAAGCCCTTGGAGATGATCTTGCGGAGCTTGGTGTGCTCCGGGGCGTCCTTGTTCAGCAGGACGAAGCGCTGCAGATCGATCTGCTCGCGCGTGATGTCGTCCTGGAACCGCGGGATAGCGGTGTTCTCATAGGTGGAGAACACGTCGTCGCGCCGCGAGACGGTCTTCACGTCGGCGTGCTTGCTGAGCACCCAGAAGCCGTCGTCGGTGAAGCCCCCGACCTCCGGCGACTTGGGGTTCCACCAGATGGGGGCGCTGCGGCGCAGTTCGGCGAGTTCTTCGACCGGGACCCGGTGCGCCCACATTTCCGGGTCGGTGACATCGAATCCATCCGGCACATCGGGCCGGGCTGCAGTGTCGACCACCAGCAGTCTCCTTTGACCAACTGAAACACGTTCTACCGCTATTGAAGCACAGGAGGTAAAACAAGAGAAGGGACTAGGTATTGGTCCGGAACAGGCTTACGTTACTGGTTGTGAACTCGTTGCAGTTCTAATCCGGAAGGAAAGACATGGGTACTCCCGTCATCGTCGAGGCCGCCCGCACGCCCATCGGCAAGCGCAATGGCTGGCTGGCCGGCCTGCACGCCGCCGAGCTGCTGGGCGCGGCACAGCAGGGCGTGCTCGAGCGCGCGGAACTGAATCCGGCGCTGGTCGAACAGGTCGTCGGCGGCTGCGTCATGCAGGTCGGCGAGCAGGGCAATAACGTCACCCGCACCGCCTGGCTGCACGCCGGGCTGCCGTGGCAGACCGGTGCGGTCACCATCGACAACCAGTGCGGTTCGGCGCAGCAGGCCGCGGGCCTGGTGGCCGGTCTCATCTCCACCGGCGCCATCGAGGTCGGCATGGCCTGCGGCATCGAGTCGATGAGCCATGTTCCGTTGGGCGCCAACGTCGGAACGCACGCCGGCCCGCGCCGGCCCGCGTCCTGGAACATCGACATGCCCAACCAGTTCGAGGCCGCCGAGCGAATCGCCAAGCGGCGCGGCATCACTCGCGACGATGTCGAGGAGCTGGGCGCGCGCTCGCAGCGACTGGCCGCGCAGGCGTGGGCGGAGGGCCGCTTCGACCGCGAGGTGCTGACCATCAAGAACGCGCCGCAGGTCGACAAGGAGGGCAACCTCACCGGCGAGTTCGCCGACATCAGCCGCGACCAGGGTCTGCGCGAGACCACCCGCGAGGGCCTGGCGAAGCTGAAGCCGGTGCTGGAGGGCGGAATTCACACCGCCGGCACCTCTTCGCAGATCTCCGACGGCGCGGCCGCGGTGCTGCTCATGGACGAAAAGGCCGCGCAGCGTGAGGGATTGCGCCCGCGCGCCCGCATCGTGGCGCAGTGCCTGGTGGGCGGCGAGCCCGAATTCCACCTGGATGGTCCGGTGCAGGCGTGCGAGCGACTGCTCGAGCGCAGCGGCATGAGCATCTCCGACATCGACTTGTTCGAGATCAACGAGGCTTTCGCGTCCGTGGTGCTGTCGTGGGCCTCGGTGCACAAGCCGGATTTCGATCGCGTCAACGTCAATGGCGGCGCCATCGCGCTCGGCCACCCGGTCGGCAGCACCGGATCCCGCTTGATCACAACGGCTTTGCACGAGCTGGAGCGCTCGGACAAGACCACCGCCATGGTCCTGATGTGCTGCGGCGGCGCCCTCGCGACGGGCACGATCATCGAACGCATCTAGTCCCTCAATGATTTTCGGCCAGGTTGAACGTTCATCCTGCTGGCCGCAAAACGTGGCGTACGCCACATGATCAGCGGCGCAGACAGGAAGATGAGACGTCAGCTATCTTATGGCTACCCGTGGCCCGTCCGGGAAGAGCCTCGCGACGGGCCAGAACCGGGGCTCTTAAGCGCTTGGCAAGAACCGTAGGGTTAGCCCGCAAACGCCCAAGCCACAGCGGGTGAAGCGGATGACCGCCTAGAAGCTTCAAGGAAATCGCGAATCAGGCGTAGGTTTTCAGTTACTGAGCCGCTAATATCAATGATACGTATCCGAGATAACGACTGTTAGTACAGCGAAGGGAATTGGGCGGCTCACAATGGCTGATTTCGCGGCGCGGCTGAACAAGCTGTTCGAAACCGTGCATCCCCCGGGGCGTAAGCCGCACACGAACGCAGAGGTGGCGGCCGCCTTGACGGCATCCGGCCATCCGATCTCGAAACCGTATCTGTCGCAGTTGCGGTCGGGACAGCGCACGAACCCGTCGGATGAGACGGTGGCAGCGTTGGCAAAGTTCTTCAAGGTCAAGCCGGACTACTTCTTCAACGACATCTATGCGGCGAAGATCGATCACGATCTCGAGCTGCTGTCCCAGCTGCAGGGCTACGGACTCCGTCGTCTGTCGAGTAGGGCGTTCGACCTGTCCGAAGAATCTCAGAACCTCCTCACCTCTATGGCGGAGAAGTTGCGGGCAAGCGAAGGACTGCCCGAAATTCCTCCGGACGGCACGGAATAGGCACTGCCACAGAGCAACACAGTGCGGCTAGCTCGGAGGCCGCACTGTGTTGGTTTGTTACAGGGCTTGCTCCAGCCTGGACATGGACGGGTCACCGGCACCGCTTGCAGGGCAGTGCCGGTGACCCGTCGAACCATTCGGTTCGAGTGAAGGATGTTGCACCGGTCTCAGCGTGCTGAGGCCATGTGGCGTAGACCCCTGCGCTGGTGCAGTATGCACAAACCTGGCATAGCACCAACTGGGCGAGTCCGGTCGGTCCAATGAGTTGTTTTGTGCACTATGTCGTTTTGTGCACTGTGGATGTTTCGGCCCCCAATGCATCATCCGCGACAAGCAAGAGTGACAACATCTACTGACAAGCAAAGTCCCGTACTGCGCACGACGGGTTCGATGAGACGAAACCTCGGATACGAAGTCTCATCGTGCAGAGCCCGCCGGAATGCCACGCCCTTGGCAATCGCGCGCGGTACGGGACTTGCGCATTTGCGACAAGATCGCAATTGAGTCAGTGATCTCCGCGTGATCAAGTTCGGAGCCCAGCGAGGGGTAATACGCGGATCCGCCCGAATAGTAATGGAAAAGTAATGACTACCGTTGCGCAGAGCCCCGAATCGTGCTCGGCGACGCGGCCGCCGTCGCGTCGTAGGCGCGGGCGATGGCCTGCACCCAGCCACGCGGACTGACCCCCGCCGGCGGCGAGATCCAGCGACCGTCGATCACCACCTCGCCGAACGGATTCCGCGACCACTCGGCCACCCGCCGCGCGCGCTCGGCCACCGAGACCGGCGGCGCCCCCGCCGCGGCCAGCTCCACCCCGCCACCGGACTGCAGATAGAGCGCGTCCATGATCTGCGCGACCTGATCGGAAGCCTTGAGCTGAGTGCCCGATCCGGTCTGCTCGTGCGCCACCACCTCCGGGAAGCGCGCGATCAGCACCCGGTGCAGGGTGTGAATCTGCTTGAGCAGCACCCGGGCTCGCCACCACAGCTCGATCACGATCCACACCGCACCGATGGCGATGAGCATGGCCGCGATCTGCCACATCGGCCAGAACCAGCCCGCGTCGCCGGGCTTCGGCAGCGGCTCGTCACCCCGCTCGCGGCGAATCGACATCGCCGTCAGCACACCGACCACCGCGGTACCGGTGGTGTAGAGCGCGATGCCGCGGCCCAGCGTGGTCCAATCCAGGTTGCGCACACCGGTAATCACGATGAACACGCACTCCAGCAGCACGATCACCCAGCCGAAGGTCAGCGACCAGAGCAGCGTGAGAATCATGGCGATCGCGCCGCCGGCATAGATCATCATGCCGATCTGCCGCAGATTTCGACGCGACACCACCGGCCACGCCGCGGCCGCCACCACCGAGGTGGCGGTCGCGAACATGATCCACGCCGCGGTGACCACCCGGTCGCCCAGCCACTGGCCGTGCACGCCACCCGGCGCAGAATGGTCAACGGCCAGAGCGATTTCCGGCACGCCGACGGTCACCGCCAGCGCCACCGCGGCCACCGCGATCACGATCGCGACCCGCGCGGTGGTCGCCGGTTTCACCAGCACGCGCCCGACGCGTGCACCCGAGGCCATCCACACCAGCATGGCCGTCACCCAGAAGGTCATGCCGCATCCCCTGACTCGGTCATCCCAACGCCTCATCGAATCGAAGGACCGAGACGCCCGCGCCCCGGCTGTTGAACACGCGCAGGCGGGTCATGAGCATGCTCGCGAAAGTCTCTGCCTCCCACTCGCATTGCTCGTCGTCGCCCAGATCGATGGCCTTCTGATGCGCGCGCTGGCTGAGCATGTAGGCGATGAGATCGTCGCTGGCCTCCAGCACCACCTCGGTCGCCGCCTCGCCCGGATGGTCGAAGACGATGTGCCCCAGCTCGTGCGCCAGGGTGTGCTCACGACTGGGCAGCGACTGCGCCAGCACGATCACATCCCGGTCCGGATAGCTGCGGCGCTGGCCGCACACGCCCGGACCCAGTTGGGCACTGGCGATCTCGATGATCCGCCGCCGCTCCGCCGAGATGGCGAGCACCACCTCGTCCAGGTCGGTGGCGTCGAAATCGGCGGCCACCGCGCACACCGCGTCCACCGCGGCGGCCACCCGGCGGTAGGACCCGATGCTATGAGCCTTGCTCCCGGTCATCGCGGTCCCCTCATACCCTCGGTCCGAAGAAAGCAGCGCGCGCGGCATCGACGCGCGCCTGGGCCGCGGACGCGCTCTGGAAGCTCACCACGCCCGAGCCGGTGCCCACCAGCGCCAGGGCGATCAACCCGCCGATCACCGACAGTGGCTTCCACGGCGGCAGCGGGGTGTTGTTCGAGGTCGGCTTCACCTCCGGATTCGGCTGGGCCAGAACGGGAGCGGGTGCCGGCGGAGGCGGTGGCGCGGCAGGTGCGACCTCCGGCTCGGGCAGCGCGGCCGCCGGGGCCACGACGGCGGGCAACTGCGGCACGGCCGGGGGCTGCGGAATCTCCAGCGGCACCGGCGGCACCGCGGGTGCGGCGGGTGGCGGGATCAGCAACAGCAGCAGTGGCGAGGCGCAGACCGCGGCGGAACCGAGCCCCGCCGAACCGAGCCCCGCCGAACCCACCGCGGCCGATCCGAGATCGGCCGAACCCGCGGCGGAACCCGCGCCGGCCGAACCGACACCGGAACCCGTCGCGGCCGAACCCGCACCGGAGCCGGCCGAGCCCAGGCCGGTGAGCGCACCGACCGCGGAACCCACACCGGCGGAACCGATCCCGGCGGAACCGACCGCGGCCGAACCGGTGCACAGCGCGGCCAGCCCGGCCGAACCTGTTGCGGCCGAACCCGTGCCGAGCAGCACGCCCAGCAGCGCGGAACCGGTGCCCACGCCCGCCGAGCCGACGGCCGCCGAACCCAGGCCGAGCACGCCCGCGGTCCCGAGACCGGCGGAACCGACTGCGGCGGAACCGGTTCCGAGCACGGCCGAACCTGTGGCGGCCCCGGCCGAGCCGGTGCCCGCGACGGCGGAACCCGATCCCGCACCGGCAGAACCAGTTACGGCAGACCCGATGCCCAGGGCCGCGGAGCCGGTACCGCCCAGCACGGTGCCCAGTCCGGCCGAACCGACCGCGGCCGAGCCGACACCGGCAGAACCGGCACCGGCGGATCCGGTTCCGAGCGCGAGCAGTATGGACAGCAGATCCTGCGGCCCGGCCACCGGGGTGACGTCCACGCCGGTGAGACCGATGCCGCCACCGCCGGGCTGCGGACGAGTGGCATCGATTGGCTGAGGTTGCGTGACGGCGGGCGCCTGAGCTTGCGTGACGGCGGGCGCGGGCAGGGTCGGATCCTGGCCCGCGGGTACGGGATCGAGCGGGATGCCCCCCGGCTGCGCATCGGCAACCGCGGGCGCGAGCAGCGCCGAACCGGTGACAGCTGCGATCACTGCCACCAGGCGCATTGCACGATCGACGATCATGCGACAGCCATCCCCTCATCAGATACCGCGCGCTTGGCTTCCTCCGCACCAGGGGTACGGAATCCCGCTCCGCACCAGGCAGATCGGGACAGGTCTCGAGCTCACACTGTCGCCCCGATTGCCGGACCGTTGCGGAACGCGGCCATCGTACCGGTCACGACGGCAATCCGCGCAAGTCCCCGATTGCATTAGGGGGGCTCACAAACCGTACGCCTGCGCGACACCCCATATACCCAATATCACCAGCGGCCCAGGTTAATTGGCCCGGGCCAGGCCCTTCGAGCCGGACCTCACCGCCGAAACAGCACGACTGTGAGGTCTGAAACCTCGCACGAAAGCTGACAAATCAGGCAAAAGGCAGCTAACTCGCAAGTGCCCTGGCCGACCCGACATGGATCCACACAAAGGCGCTCCAGCGTTGCGTCATGGGTCGGCAAAACGCGCAAAGCCGCCCCCGGGCGAGAGGTTCCGGGGACGGCTCGGCACGCGCCGGATGGGCGCGCGCAAGGATCCGAGGGTTGGCCGGATCCGGGTGCGCGGTCGGGCTGTGGTGGCCGCGCACGTTCGGGGACGCGTCAGGCGGTGGTGGTGACGCGGTAGGTGTTGAGGCTGTCGATGCGCTCGATGGCCTCGGTGATGATGCGGTCGATGAGGTCCTGCACCGTGGGCAGGTCGTCGATGATGCCCGCGGCCTGGCCGGAGGCGAGCACGCCCGCGTGGGTGTTGCCCTCCACCAGACCGGCTTTCAGCAGCATCGGGGTGTTGGCGGCCATGATGACCTGGGACCAGGTGAGGCCCTTTTGCTTCCGCATGCCGATGCCGTCCTTGATCATGGTCGACCACTTCATGCCGGTCATGCTCTTGAACTTGACGGCGTTCGAGACGGCGGCGGTGAGTCCGCGCAGGCCGCTCGAATGCTCCAGCTTGTCCACCAGTTCGGTGTTCAGCACGCGGTGCGGCATGCCGTCGACCTTCTTGGAGACAACGGTGTCCTGCAGTCCGCGCTTGAGGTACTCCTGCTTGACCGAGTCCGGGACGCTCGAGTCCTGGGTGAGCAGGAAGCGGGTGCCCATGGCGACGCCGGCCGCGCCGTAGGACAGCGCGGCGGCCAGACCGCGGCCGTCGAAGAAACCGCCACCGGCGATCACCGGGATGTCGACCGCGTCGAGGACGGACGGCAGCAGCAGCGTGGTCGCGACGGAACCGGTGTGGCCACCGCCCTCACCGCCCTGCACGATCACCGCGTCCGCGCCCCAGGAGGCGACCTTGACCGCGTGCTTGGCCGCGCCGATGGACGGCATGACGACCACGCCGTTGTCCTTGAGCTTGGCGATGAGCTCCTTCTTGGGAGCCAGCGCGAAGGAGGCCACCTTCACGCCGTCGCGGATCATCATGTCGATGCGGTCGGGCGCGTCGGACAGGTCGGCGCGGATGTTCACGCCGAAGGGCTTGTCGGTCTTGGCCTTCGTCTTGGCGATGGCCACCTCGAGCTCGTCGAGGGTCATGGTCGCCGAGGCGAGGATGCCGAGGCCGCCCGCGTTCGCGGTGGCCGCGACCAGGCCCGGACCGGCGACCCAGCCCATGCCGGTCTGCACGATCGGGTGTTCGATGCCGACCAGTTCGGTCAGCGGCGTCTTGAGCCGTTGCGCGGTCATGCCGTCACTTCCTTCTCACGGAAGCCCTTGGGGTCCAGCACGGTCCGGATGATGGTGAGCTCTTCCTCGGTGGGCAAACGGGTCTCGCCCGCCTCGGCCAGCCCGGCGATCTCGAAGGAGGTGTTCTCCGCGACCTCGTCGGCGGTCACACCCGGGTGCAGCGACAGCGCGCGCAGGGTCTGGTCCGGGCCGTCGAAGTCGAACACGCCCAGGTTCGAGACCACCCGGTGCAGGTGGTGGAACCGATAGGCCGGGTTCTCGGAATCGACCTTGTCGTAACCGATTCCGGAGACGATGTCGACCTGGTCGACGAACACCCGCTTGTTGTGCTTGGGCACGAAGTAGCTGGTGGCGTGGTTGATGGTGTTGCCCGGCGCGCCGCGCACACCGAACATCTGCCGGGTCGGCTGCTGCAGCGGACCGAACGCGGACAGGTTCTGGTTGCCGTACCTGTCGATCTGGTTGGCGCCCATGACCACATGGCGGCGACCGGAATTCACCACGTCGAAGACCTTCGAGAACGGAATCCAGCCCTCGATGGGCGCCTTGCCGCCGATCGGCGGGATCTCGGCGAAGAACAGCGCCTCACCGTCGGACAGCAGCAGGTCCGGCTCGAAGGTGAGCCGCGCCAGCCGCGCGCCGATGGTGGTGACGGTGGACATGGGCGAGGCCATGATCTCGCCCGCGCCCCGGAAGATCTCGGCGGCGGCGACGACGCAGATCTCTGCCCGAGTAATAGTGGTGGTGTCGCTCATTACTTCTGCTCCTCGGCGAAAGCCTTGACGGCGGCCTGGTACTCGGCCTCGGACACGTCCAGGTAGCGAGCCTTGAACTCGGCCCACGACTCGGGCGTCTTGGCGGCCTCGACGTAGTGGCGCTGGAACTTCTCGTCGCGGCCGTAGCTGCCGGAGAAGGTGAAGTGCGCGCCGCCGGGGGCCTCGACCACCCCGTCGACCATCATGCGGTTGAGGATGAGGGCCTGCGTCGGAACGGCTTTCACCAGTTCCTCGGTCTCGATGAGACGGTCCACCGACAGGTAGCGCTTCTCGGCGGAGAGCAGGTACAGGTCGTCCATGTACGGATCGACGCCGGTGTAGGCGGCATTGCCGTGCTTGTCACCCAGGTCCAGGTGCACGAAGGCGGCGTCCAGGTTCAGAGCGGGCATGGCGACGAGGGTTTCGCGGCGGCCATCGGCATCGGTGTACGGGGACTGGACGGTCTCGAGCTCGCCCTCCCAGAAATCGATGACGGCAGAACCCAATCCGGCGCGGATGGGCAGGAACGGCAGGCGGGCCGCGGCGGCCTGCAGACCGCACTTGACCATGCCCTCGTCCATCTCGCGCACGGTGATCGCACCCTCGGTGCGAGCCTTGGCGAACCACGGGTCGTAGAACGGGGCGGAGTCCAGGGACACGAAGCCGTAGTAGGCCTTGCGCACCTTGCCCGCCGAGCACAGCAGGCCCAGATCCGGGCCGCCGTAGGTGACGACGGTCAGATCGGTGATGTCCGAACGCAGCAGGGCACGCACGAAGGCCATCGGCTTGCGCCGGGAACCCCAGCCACCGATGCCGATGGTCATGCCGCTGCGGAGCTCGCCGACGACCTCGTCGAGGCTCATTCGCTTGTCGCGCATAGTGTTTCGCCCCTTCTACTTTGCTTTTTTCTGAGCGGCCAGGTCGTCGTCGAAGCGCGCCCGGATCTCGTCGGCCACGCCCGCGAGGTTGAGCTCCATGGTGAAGCCCTGCTCGAAGCGGTAGGAGCGGTGCACGTCCTGCACGTCGATGCCGTTGAGCGCCTTCTTGGCGGCGCGGATGACGCGGCCGTCCTTGTTGGCGATGTTCTTGGCGACCTCCATGGCGGCGGCGTCGAGTTCGGCGCGCGGCACCACCTTGAAGACCGAGCCGTAGTGGTGCAGCTGCTGCGCGGTGAGGGTGCCCGCGGTGTAGAACATGGTCCGCATCAGGTGCTGGGGGACCAGTCGCGCCAGGTGGGTGGCCGCACCGAGCGCGCCGCGGTCGACCTCGGGGAGGCCGAAGGTCGCGTCGTCGGAGGCGACGATGACGTCGGAGTTGCCCACCAGGCCGATGCCGCCGCCGAGGCAGAAGCCGTTCACGGCGGTGACGACCGGAACCTCGCAGTCGTAGATCGCGGCGAAGGCGGCGAAGCAGCCGTGGTTGGCGCGGATCAGGGCGGTGTGCCCGGTGTCCGCGTTCATCTCCTTGATATCCACGCCCGCGTTGAAACCGCGGCCCTCGGCGCGCAACACGACGACCCGGGTCTCGGGGTTGCGGCCGGCCTGGGTGACGGCGTCGGCCAGGGCGAACCAGCCGTCGGAAGGCAGCGCGTTGACCGGCGGGTAGTCGACAGTGACGACTTCGACGCCCTCGGTTTCGGTGTGACGGTTGATCCCCATCGAATGTCCCATCGTTGGCAAAACAAGCAAGTGCTTGGTAGGTTATCACGGTGGGAATCGAAGTAAACCTGTCCGGCTCGGTCGTCTTGGTCACCGGCGGCGTGCGCGGCGTCGGCGCCGGCATCAGCCGGGTCTTCCTGGACGCGGGCGCGACCGTGGTGGCCTGCGCGCGACGGCCCGGCGACACCCCCGTCGAGAGCAATGGCCGCGGCATCGACTTCCTGCCGTGCGATGTGCGCGACCCGGACTCGGTGCGCGGACTGATCGAGGCCATCGTCGCGAAGTACGGGCGGCTCGACACCGTGGTGAACAATGCCGGTGGCGCGCCCTTCGCCCTGGCCGCCGACGCCAGCGCCAACTTCCACGCCAAGATCGTGCAGCTGAATCTGCTGGCGCCGCTGCTGGTCTCGCAGGTGGCCAACGAGGTCATGCAGAAGCAGGAGACGGGCGGATCGATCGTGATGATCTCCAGCGTCTCCGGGCATCGGCCCTCCCCGGGCACCGCGGCCTACGGTGCGGCCAAAGCCGGTGTGGACAGCCTGGTTTCGTCGCTCGCGGTGGAGTGGGCTCCGAAGGTGCGGATGAACTCCGTTATCTGCGGCCTGGTCAACACCGAGTCCTCGCACCTGCACTACGGCGACGAGGAGGGCATCGCCTCGGTGAGCCGAACGGTTCCCATGCAGCGCATGGCGACGCCCGAGGACATCGGTCGCACCGCCGCGTTCCTGGCCTCGCCCCTGGCCGCGTACGTCACCGGCAGCGCGCTGCTGGTGCACGGCGGCGGCGAGAAGCCCGCCTTCCTCGAAGCATCCACCGCAGACGTCCCCGCCGTCTCGGGCCACTAGACCGATCGAACACGAAGAGGTAATCGATATGACCGACAACAAGATCTGCGACGGCCGCGTCGTCATCGTGACCGGCGCCGGTCGTGGCATCGGCCGTGCCCACGCCCTCGCCTTCGCCGCCGCCGGCGCGAAGGTGGTCGTGAACGACCTCGGCGCCGAGCTCGACGGCGCGCCCAGCCCGGACTCCCCGGCCGCGCAGGTCGTCGAGGAGATCAAGGCCCTCGGCGGCGAGGCCATCGTGAACGGCGACGACATCTCCGACTGGGAGGGCGCGCGCCGCCTGATCCAGACCGCCGTCGACACCTTCGGCCGCCTGGACGTGCTGGTCAACAATGCCGGCATCGTCCGCGACCGGATGCTGGTCAACCTCGGCGAGGACGAGTGGGACGCGGTCATCAAGGTGCACCTCAAGGGCCACTTCGCGCCCATGCGGCACGCCGCCGAGTACTGGCGCAACGAGGCCAAGGCCGGTCGCACCCCCGAGGCCCGCATCATCAACACCAGCTCCGGCGCGGGCCTGCTCGGCTCGGTCGGCCAGGGCAACTACTCCGCCGCCAAGTCCGGCATCGCGGGCCTGACCCTCACCGCGTCGGCCGAATTCGCGCGCTACGGCATCACCGTCAACGCCATCGCCCCGGCGGCCCGCACCCGCATGACCGAGACGGTCTTCGCCGACATGATGACCGCCCCCGAGGACGGCTTCGACGCCATGGCCCCGGAAAACGTCTCGCCGTTGGTGGTCTGGCTGGGCAGCACCGATTCCGCCGGTGTCACCGGCCGCATGTTCGAGGTCGAGGGCGGCAAGGTGACCGTCGCCGACGGCTGGCGCCACGGCGTCTCCATCGACCGCGGCGCCCGCTGGGAGCCGGCCGAGCTGGGCCCGGTCGTGCGCGACCTGCTGTCCAAGGCCACCACCCCCGAGCCGGTCTACGGCGCGTAATCTCCCCCCGCCGCTCCGGGCCTTCAGCGGACGGCAGAGAGCGATCTGCTCCGGCACAACGCTGCGTTGTGCCGGCTACTTCTTGCGGATGCCGGAGACCAGGGCGAAGACGGTGTCCAGGATCGGGGTCGGGGTGAGTGAGGTGGCCACCACCTGGATCTTTCCGGCGAGGCCCGGGATGTAGCGGGCCCGGGGGCGCTTCGCGGTGAGAGCCTTTTCGACCTCGGTGACGACCGAGCCGACGGGGGCGGCGATCTTCGGGACCTGCTGGGACATCTTGCGCAGGCCCGCGAGGTGGGCGCTGTAGAGCTCGCGCTGGGCATCGGTGAGGTGGGCGGTGGTGGTGTCGACCATGTCGGTCGCGCCGAACCAGAGGTCGGTGGCGATCGGCCCCGGCTCGATCAGGCACGTGCGGATTCCCCAGGGGCGCAGCTCCACCCGGAGGGCGTCGACCAGGCCCTCGAGGGCGAACTTGGAGGAGTTGTAGGCACCGGTCCCGGGGGTGGAGATGCGGCCGGACAGCGAGGAGATGAAGACCACGCGGCCGCGGGTGGCGCGCAGGCGCGGCAGGACGGCCTGGGTGACCGCGACCGCACCGAAGACATTGACCTCGAACTGGTTTCGGAGGGCGTCCAGATCGAGGAGCTCGACGGGACCGTCGGCGACGATGCCCGCATTGTTGACCACGGCCGTCAGGTCTGCGGGCAGCACCTCGTCGAGGGCGGCGATGTGGTCCGGATTCGTGACATCGAGGACGACCGGAGTGATGCGGGAGTCCGCCTCGACCAGCGCCTCACCGTCGGAGAGCTTGCGGACGCCGGCGTAGACCTGCCAGTTCTGCTGCGCCAGACGCAGGCAGACGGCCTTGCCGATGCCGCGCGCCGCGCCGGTAACCAACACAGAGTTCATGGAGGTCAGCCTAATTCGGACCGGCCGAAAGCGGCGTCCGGGAATTGCGGATGCCGTCCGGGGACGGGGGTGCCACCATGTGGCGATGGGGAATGTCCTGATTGCCGGAGACCTGCACGGGAACACCGCGCATGCGCTGGCATTGATCCGGGTCGCGGCGCGGAATGACTGCCAGCGGGTGTTCGCGGTGGGGGACTTCGGGGCGTGGGAGCACATGCACTCGGGGCGGCGGTACTTCGACGTGGTGAACAGGGCGGCCAAGCGCGCCGGGGTCACCGTGTACTTCCTGGACGGGAATCACGACAAGAGCTCGCTGCTGCACGAGCTCTACGACGAGCATCCCGACGACGAGGGATTCCTGATGTGCCGCAAGCACCTCCGGTACGCCCCGCGTGGGCACCGCTGGACCTGGGAGGGCACCAGCTTCGCCGCCTTCGGCGGGGCCCGCTCCACCGACAAGGGCTGGCGGCTGGCCCGGGAGGCCCGCAAGGCCGAGCAGGTCGCCAAGCGGCGCGGCTACGGCTCCTCGAAACGGCCGGAGACCGCGGGCATGCTGTGGTTTCCGGAGGAGGAGATGACCGACGCCGAGCTGACCGGCCTGCTCGATGCCGACAGCTCACCGGTGGACGTACTGCTCACCCACGACAAACCGCGGGCCGCGCAGCCGAAGTGGAATCGCAAGGACAAGGCCGAGTGCTATCCCAACCAGGACCGCATCCAGCGGGTGGTGCGGACGCTGCGGCCCAGTGTGCTGTTCCACGGCCACCTGCACGTCCGCTACACCGACACCATCGCCTCCGGTGACGGGCAGTGGACCCGGATCGAGGGGCTGGCCTGCGACCCGGAAGCCTCGCAGTACCTGGAGTATTCGTCCGAACACTCCTGGTACGTGCTGCAGCTGCCCTACGCCGGAGAGCAGACGGACGGACCGGCCGAGGCCGAACCCCGTTCGCTACCTGCCTGATTCGTCGTAGGAGGAGGTGCCCTCGTCGAGCAGCGGCTCCTCCCCCTTGAAGTGCGCGGGCGCGAAGACGCGCAGCACGTGGTAGCCGGTGATGACGACCAGGGTGCCCAGGGCGATGCCGCTCAGGGTGAAGTTGCCGGTGAACTTCATGCTCACATTGCCGATGCCGATGATCAGGCCCGCGGCGGCGGGCACCAGGTTCAGCGGATTGCGGAGATCGACCCGGGCATTGGTCCAGATCTGCGCGCCCAGCAGGCCGATCATGCCGTACAGAATGACCGTGATCCCGCCCAGCACGCCGCCCGGAATGGCCGCGACGATGGCGCCGAACTTGGGGCACAGGCCGAACAGCAGCGCGAAGAACGCGGCGGCCCAGTAGGCGGCCGTGGAGTACACCCGGGTGGCGGCCATGACGCCGATGTTCTCCGAGTAGGTGGTGTTGGGCGGGCCGCCGACCGCGGTGGACAGCATGGAGGCCGCGCCGTCGGCGGCGATGGCGGTGCCGAGCCTGTCGTCCAGATTGGCGCCGGTCATCTCGCCGACCGCCTTCACGTGCCCGGCGTTCTCGGCGACCAGCGCGATCACCACCGGCAGCGCCACCAGCACCGCCGACCACTGGAAGGACGGGGCGTGGAAGCTGGGCAGGCCGAGCCAATCCGCCTTGGCGACACCGGACAGATCCAGCCGCCAGTGATCGGTGACCTTGCCGCTGCCGTCGGCGGAATGGATCTGCCCGAACACCCGGTCCAGCACCCACGAGAGCCCGTACCCGAACACCAGGCCCAGGAAGATCGCGATGCGCGCGAAGAATCCGCGCAGGCCCACCACGGCCAGCCCGGTGAACAGCATGACCAGCAGCGCGGTCCACTGATCCTGCGGCCAGTAGGTCGAGGCGGTGACCGGGGCCAGGTTGAAGCCGATGAGCATGACCACCGCGCCGGTCACCACGGGTGGCATGGCGGCGTGAATGATGCGCGCCCCGAACCGCTGTACGGCCAGGCCGATCAGGAAGAGCGCGGCGCCCACCACCAGGCAGGCGCCGGTCACCGTCGCGCTACTGCCGCCCTGCGCCCGGATCACCGCGGCCACACCCACGAACGACAGCGAGCAGCCCAGATAGCTGGGCACCCGGCCGCGGGTGGCGAGCAGGAACAGCACGGTCGCGACGCCCGACATCATGATGGCGAGGTTGGGATCGAGCCCCATCAGCACGGGCGCAACGAAACTCGCGCCGAACATGGCCACCACGTGCTGCGCGCCCAGCCCGAAGGTGCGCGGCCACGACAGCCGCTCGTCCGGCCGCACCACCGCCCCCGGCGCGGGCGAGCGCCCGTCGCCGTGCACCTTCCAGCGGACACCCAGATCCATGAACCGCCCGCTTTCTCCCTGAGGCCCGAAACAAGTCCGCGGCCATCCTAATCCGAGCAAACCCCCAGCTCGCGGCGCGCTCCCCGCCGGGCCCGCAGAGCCCGGCCGATGCGGTGCCAGCCCGCCGGGCCGGGCCGGTGGGCTGTCTTCACCGCTCTGGGCAACGTCCCGCAACCCGCCGGGCGCGCGGGTACGCCGATCGGTTCAGGGCAGGCCGTATCGGTGCCGGACAGCGGCGGGCAGGGCGTACGGGTTCGGGGCATCCACTTGCGACGCGGCCGAGTCATCGTGCGGCGCAGCAGTTTTCGACGACTCCGGGACCGGTCGCATCAACAGACGCCAGGCGGTCGCCACCGCGGGATCGGCGGTGAGTTCACCTCGCAGGCGATCGGCACATTCGAGCGCGTGCGCGAGCGCCTGTTCGTGAGCATGCAAAATCGCCTGTGCCATCCGCGAATCCGGTAGCTCCAGGGCGGTGATGCGGCCGTCCGGGGCGACCACGATCCGCACCCCGTCCACGTCGGCGCGAGCCCGCACGCCGTCGATGGCGTCCTGTACCCGCCGGGCCTTGCGGGCTATCTCCTCGAACCGGCCCTCCACCGATCTCGACATGCACGCAGTGTAGGAATATCGGCCGAAATGCCGTGGCATCCCGGCAACTTCGCACGCCCTGCGGAGTCAGGGCTGGACGCGGATCTGCTGCATCATGTCGTGGTCGGCATGGTCGAGGTTGTGGCAGTGCCACACATAGCCGTGGATCTCCGGGGTGTCCGCCATCCCGCCCGCCATGCCGGCACCGGTGGGCGCCATGGCCTCCGCGCCGGGCGGCACGGGGACCACCGCATCGGGATCGAAGCCGAGCTCCTCGACCGACGGCCACTTCACCAGGATCAGGGTGATGGTGTCGGTCGGGCACTCGATGGTGTCCTTCCACCCGGCCTCCCAGGGCGGCGGCCCCTGCTGCGGCCCGATGGCGAACCGGTCGGCCGAGGGCGCCCAGCGGGTACCGAACGCGGGCGGGTAGTTGGCGAGGAAGTAGGCCGAGGTGAGCATGGGCTGGCGGCCGATCACCCGCATCCGGGCCAGGTGCAGGTGGATGGGGTGGTCGAACGGGGTGGTGTTGACGATGTCCCACTGTTCCACCGTCCCGGCCCGCGCGGTATCGATGTCCGAGCTCAGGAAGGGCAGATTGTTCAGCGACATCATGGTCGGGAAGACCGCCGCGGCCCGGGAATCGTCATTGAGACCGAGTAGCGTCACCGTGCGCACCGAGCCCGGCCGGTGGGTGGGTTCCAGCGGTTCCGGCAGGCCGGGGCCGCCCCGCAGCAGTCGCGGGATGTCGTGGGCCGGACCGTCGCCCGCGCCGGTGAAGCGCATGATGGGCCGTAGCGCGGGGGCCATGAACACGGCATTGCCGAAATCGTTTTCGGCGGTATTGATCAGGTCGACGGCCTCGCCGTCCCCGAGGCCGCTGAAATCGATGAGCAGGTCCACCCGTTCACCGGGGCTCACCCGGATCGACGGTGTCGGCACCGGCCGGTCCAGCAGGCCCAGATCCCCGCCGATCGCGAAGAACAGCATGCCATTGGAGAACTCGAAGATGTAGGGCCGCGAGTTGGAGCCGTTGAGCAGCCGGAACCGGTATACGGTGCGCCGGACCTCGAGCCGCGGCCACACCACTCCGTTCACGCAGCACACGTCCCCCAGCTGCCCGGATTGGTTGTAGCCCTGGGGAATATAGGTGGCCACCATGGGTTGCAGGCTGCCGTCGGCATTGAAGGTCCGGTCCTGCACGATGAGCGGGATCTCGAACTCGCCGCTGGGCAGGCCGATCGGGTTGTCGTCGCGGCCGGTGTCGAATTCGTCGCGCAGGTAATACATTCCGGCCAGCCCCGCCTGGATGTTCAACCTGGTGATCCCCATGGCGTGGTCGTGGTACCAGAGGGTCGCGGCCTCCTGCCGGTTGCCGTACGCGAAGCTGGGTCCGCCGCCATTGCGCCAACCGATGAGCGGATGTCCGTCGGAGTCGGGGGAATTCGCGCCGCCGTGCAGGTGCACGGTGAAGCGCGGATCGGTGCGGTCCAGCTCGGTGACGCCGTGCATGGTCAGGTCCACATGCTGGGCCAGCACATGGGTGCCCAGCTCATTGCGAAAACCGATACGCGCCACCTGATCCCGATGCGCTTCCAGATTCGGCCCGAGCACCGGCTGCCCGAAGCCCCAGCTGCGGGTCTCCGGCAGTTCCCGGTGATAGCGGTGAGTTCCCGAGATGGCCGCCAACTCCCCCGCGGCCCGCCGTGTTTCAGGAATGGGCAGGTCGTCGACGAACGGCTGCAGCGCGGGCGAATGGTAGTTGAACGGCGTGAACGTCGGCGGAGGCAGCGGGGGCAGCGGCACGGGCGGCGGGGGCAGGGGGACCGGATCGGCGGTCGCAGCAGCCGTGTAGCCCATGCCCGCTAAACCGAAGGCCCCCAGGAGGAAACCTCTTCTCGGCAGGTACTCCTCCATCACAGTCCCACCCCGGACAACTACGCCTTCAACCGGTCTGTCGTCCGACGATAGCGAACATTGCCGCGCCCCGGACGCGAAAGCGGCGCGGCTCCGCCTCTCCGCGCCGCGAAACTCGGTGTGCCGCTTCCGAAAAGCCGTACCTGGATTAGCCCAGGCGCTCGATGATGGTGACGTTGGCGGTGCCGCCGCCCTCACAGATGGTGAGCAGACCGTAGCGGCCGTTCACCCGCTCCAGCTCGTTGAGCAGGGAGGCGAACAGCTTGGCGCCGGTCGCGCCCAGCGGGTGGCCCAGCGCGATGGCGCCGCCGTTGACATTGACCTTGTCGGGGTTGGCGCCGGTCTCCTTGATCCAGGCCAGCACCACCGAGGCGAAGGCCTCGTTGATCTCGATGACGTCCATGTCGTCGATGGTCAGACCGGTCTTCTCCAGGGCCCACCTGGTGGCCGGGATGGGCGCGGTCAGCATGTAGATCGGGTCCGCACCGCGCGCGCTCACGTGGTGGATGCGCGCCCGCGGGGTGAGCCCGTACTCCTGGACCGCCCAGTCCGAGGCCAGCAGGGTGGCGCTGGAGCCGTCGGAGATCTGGCTGGCCAGGGCCGCGGTGATGCGGCTGCCCTCGGCCAGCGGCTGCAGCCCGGCCATCTTCTCCAGGGTGGTCTCGCGCGGGCACTCGTCGATCCAGAAGTCGCCCACCGGCACGATCTCGCGGTCGAACTTGCCGTCCACGATGGCCTTGCGGGCGCGGTCGTTGCTGCGCAGCGCCCACTCCTCCATGTCGCGGCGGGAGATGTCCCACTTCTCCGCGATCATGGTGGCCGAATTGAACTGCGACACTTCACCGGTGCCGTAGCGGTGGTCCCAGCCCTGCGCGCCGACGAACGGCGAGTCGAAGCCGTAGGCCTGCCCGGCCAGCATGGCCGCGGAGATCGGGATGGCGCTCATGTTCTGCACGCCGCCGGCCACGATCACCTCGGCGGTGCCGGACATGATGGCCTGGGCGCCGAAGGTGATGGCCTGCTGCGAGGAACCGCACTGCCGGTCCACCGTCACGCCCGGCACCGACTCGGGGTAGCCCGCGGCCAGCCACGAGGTGCGCGCGATGTTTCCGGCCTGCGGGCCGATGGTGTCGCAGCAGCCGAACACCACGTCGTCCACCGCGGCCGGGTCCAGGCTGGTGCGCTCGATGAGCCCCTTGATGGCGGCGGCGCCCAGATCGGCCGGGTGCACGGCGGCCAGTGAGCCGCCCCGCTTGCCGACCGGCGTGCGCACGGCGTCGATCACATACGCCTCACGCATCGGCGAATACTGACGGCGGGACGGTGCTGACATGGGGAACTCCTACTGGCTGCTGCGGTGAAGTTGTCGCTGAGAGTTGGTTATGTGCGCTTCTCGGGGCTGGTGAGCCCGTCGAGCACGATGGTCAGGTACTGCTTGGCGAGGTTGTCGACGGTGATCCGGCCACCGGGCTGGTACCAGCGCACCGACACCCAGACGGTGTCGCGCAGGAACCGGTAGGCCAGTTCGATGTCCATCTCGGGCCGGAAGCTGCCGTCGGCGACGCCGTTGGTCAGCACCTGGTGCCACAGCTCACGGAACTCGCTGTTGTATTTCGCGATGTAGTCGAATCGCGGTGTGCCGCTGAGTCGTTTGGCCTCGGCCTGGTAGATCGCGACGGCCGCGTGGAACCGGTCGAAGGATTCGTAGGAAGCGATGACCAGAGCTTCCAGCGTGTCGCGGGCGGGGACGCCGGCCGCCACGATTTCGCGGTAGCGACCGAAGAGGTCGTCGAGGAACCCGCGCAGGATTTCGTCCACCATGGCTTCTTTGGAATCGAAGTGGTGGTAGAGACTCCCGGATAGAATCCCCGCCGCGTCGGCAATGTCGCGAACCGTGGTGGCGCGCAGGCCCCGTTCCGCGAACAGATTCGCGGCCAGGCCGAGCAGCTCGGTGCGACGTGCTGATTTGGAGGGGTCAGGTTGGGTCACCCCGTCAATATACAACCAAGCATTTGCTTGGTCCACCTGCCTCCCGTTCAGCGCATCGAATACCGCAGCGGCGACGAGACCGACAGGTCGGCCAGCAGGCGATCGCAGATGACCACGGGTGACACCCCCGCGCGCGCCATCCGCGCCACCAGCGCCAACCGCCGTTCGGGACTGTCCCATTCGACGGTCAGCGGCTCCCGGCCCGGCCCGGCGTCCACGGTGGCCATGACCCGCGGCGGGATGCCGTCGCGACCGGGTTCCTCGATGAGCTTGAGGACCATCCCCCGCTGCCAGGCCCGATAGGTCTCCATATCGGCGCCCACCACCAATTTGTCCGTGGCAGCGCACAATCCCTGCGCGATACCGTCGGTGAAGGCGGCATGGTCGTAGCGCAGGCGGCGGCAGTTGCGCACCACCTCCAGCAGATCGGCCCGGACCTCGCAGAGCAGGGCCGTCCTTTTCCGGCGACGCCGATCCGCCTCGGTGTCGGAAAACCCGATCCGGGACAGGCCGATGCGGCGGGCGCGCTCCCGATCACGAACCATGTCCCGCCGCAACGCGCCCCGCGGGTCGCGTGTCACGTCGGTTTCGTCCACGGCGTGTTGTTCCAGGATCTGCGCCGCCCGCATGGCGGTGGCGCACTCGGAGTCGTGATCCAGTAATTCCGCACCCAAAGTCAGTGCGGCCAGAACGACATTGTCGAGTCTTCGGCGCGCTAGAACGACCTCACGCACCAGCTCGAGTTCCAATTCCTCGCGGGCCTGTTCTGGGGCTGCTTGTTGTCGGCGATCCGGACCCATGGGTCGTGCCCTTCGACTAGCGGTACCGGCCTAAACCAGGATTGCACAACCGCCCCCTCGACGCGCCAGCCATTTTTCGCAGCCGATAAAACGGGCACTGCCGCGCCCCCTGAGGGACGCGGCAGTCAGAAAAGCTGCGACCGTACGGCACAGCATTTCGTGCCGGCCGAACGCACGAATTCGGCCGCGCAGGCGAGTAATACGAATTACGCGCGCTGGCTGGAAATGGAGACCACCTCGCCGGTCAGGTAGGTGGTGTAGTCGCTGGCGAGCATGGCGATGGTGGCGGCCACCTCCCACGGCTCGGCGGCGCGGCCGAAGGCCTCGCCCGCGGCCAGGCGGTCGAGCAGGTCGGCCGAGGTGACCTTGTCCAGGAAGGCGTGGCGGGCGATGGAGGGGGCCACCGCGTTGATGCGCACGCCGAACTCGGCGGCCTCGACCGCGCTGCAGCGGGTCAGCGCCATGACGCCGGCCTTGGCGGCGGCGTAGTGGGCCTGGCCGTGCTGGGCGCGCCAGCCCAGGACCGAGGCATTGTTGACGATGACGCCGCCGTGGCCGGCCTCGCGGAAGTACTTGAGCACCGCACGAGTTGCGCGGAAGGTCCCGTTCAGCGTGATGTCGAGGACCTTGTCCCACTGCTCGTCGGTCATGTCCACGACCGGCACCTCACCACCGAGGCCCGCATTGTTGACCATGATGTCGATCCGGCCCAGCGCCGCGACGGCACCGGCGACCAGCGCGTCCACCTGCTCGGTCGAGCTGACGTCACAGGGCACGGAAGCGATTCGGCGGTCCGGGAATTCGGCCTGCAGCGCCTGCTCGGTCTCCTTCAGGCGACGCTCGTGCCAGTCGGAGATCACCACGTCCGCGCCCTCGGAGAGCAGGCGGCGCGCGGTGGCCGAACCGATGCCGGTGCCCGCGGCGGCGGTCACCACCGCGATCTTGCCCGCGAGCAGGTTGTGGCCGGGGGTGATGTCGGGAGCGGTGGACAAATCGGTCACGGTCGAGCCTCTCGGGGAAGTCCGAGCACGCGCTCGGAGATGATATTGCGCTGCACTTCGTTCGAACCGCCGTAGATGGTGTCCGCACGGGTGAAGAGGAACATGCGCTGCCAGGCATTGAGGTCATCGCCCGGGCCGTCGGCGATCAGGCCGGGCGCGCCGAGCACGTCCATGGCCAGTTCACCCAGGCCGCGATGCCAATTGGCCCACAGCAGCTTGGTCACCGAGGCCTGCCCGGCGGCGGTGCGGGCGTCCACGGAGGCTCCGTCGTGGCCGGACTCCAGGGTGCGCAGTACGTGCGCGCGCAGCACCCGCAGGCCGACCCACGCCTTGTCGAAACGGTCTGCGAGGACCGGGTTCTCGATCGCCCCGTTCTCCCGGGCCACGGCCTCGAGGTCGGCGAGTTCGCGCGCGTAGCGGATCTGCTGGCCGACGGTGGAGATGCCGCGCTCGAAGGTGAGCGTGCCCATGGCGACCTTCCAGCCGTCGCCGGGCTGCCCGACCACCAGATCGGCGGCGGTGCGGGCATTGTCGAAGAAGACCTCGTTGAATTCCGCGGTCCCGGTGAGCTGGATGATGGGCCGCACCTCGACGCCCGGCTGCTTCATGGGGACGAGCAGGTAGGACAGACCGTGGTGGCGGGTCGAGCCCTTCTCGGTGCGGGCGACCACGAAGCACCAGTCGGACAGGTGCGCCAGCGAGGTCCAGATCTTCTGGCCGTTGATCACCCATTCGTCGCCCTCGAGCTGAGCGGAGGTGGTGACGGCGGCCAGGTCCGAGCCCGCGCCCGGCTCCGAATAGCCCTGGCACCACAGCTCGGTGACATTGCGGATGCCCGGCAGGAAGCGCTTCTTCTGCTCCTCGGTGCCGAAGGCGATGACCGTGGGTCCGAGCAGTTCCTCGCCGAGGTGCGAAACCCGGCTCGGGGCATCGGCTTTGGCGTATTCCTCGTGGAAGATGACCTGCTGGCGCAGGGTGGCGTCGCGGCCGCCCCACTCCTTGGGCCAGCCCAGGCAGGTCAGGCCGGCGGCGGCGAGGGCGCGATCCCATTCGAGCCGCTCCTCGAAGGCCTCGTGCTCGCGCCCGGGACCACCCAGACCGCGCAGCTCGCGGAACTGGCCGTTCAGGTTCTCGGCCAGCCATTCGCGCACCTCAGCACGGAATTCGGCGTCCTCGGGGGGCTCAATCCCGCTGGCCGGTTCGGGGGTCTGGATCATGCTCACGTCGGTAGAGTAACCTACCAAGCACTTGCTTTGTTAGACCCATTCCCGGACAGCGAGGAAGCCCTGTGACATCTCCTCCGCAGACCACACCGCTCGCTCTGCACGCGGCCGCGCACGCCTACGGTGACGCGCCCGCTGTCGGCGACGGTGCCGTGCGACTGAGCTGGTCGCAACTGCTGGACTCGGTGCGTGAGACCGCGCGTGCGCTGATGGCGCGCGGCATTCAGCGCGGCGACCGCATCGGCATCTGGGCGCCCAACACGCATCACTGGGTGACCGCGGTGCTGGCGAGCCACTACGTGGGTGCGGCGATCGTTCCGCTCAATACCCGGTACGTGGCCGCCGAGGCGGCGGATGTGCTGTCGCGGGTGCATGCCAAGGCGCTGTTCATCACGGGCGAATTCCTGGGGCGCGACCGGCTGACCGAACTGCGGACCGCCGCACCGGAACTGGGCATCGAGACCACCATCGTGATCCCCGTCGAGGGCGAGGCCCCCGTCGAGGACGCCATCGTCTGGTCGGAACTGGGCAAGGTGGCCGAGGCGGTGAGCCTCGAGCAGGTCATCGCCCGCGCGGAATCGGTATCGCCGAACGATCTGTCGGACATCCTGTTCACCTCCGGCACCACCGGGCGCAGCAAGGGCGTGCTCATCGCGCACCACCAGGTGCTGAGCAGCGCCCGGGCCTGGGCCGACTGCGCGACGCTGAACAACACCGACCGCTATCTGATCGTGCCGCCGTTCTTCCACAGCTTCGGGTACAAGGCGGGCATCATCACCAGCCTGGTCACCGGAGCGACCATGATTCCGCAGGCCGTGTTCGACGTGCGGGAGAGCATGCGGCTCATCCAGGGCGAGCGCATCACCGTGCTGACCGGTCCGCCGACCATCCACCAGACCATCCTCGACCACCCGGAGCGCGACGGGGCGGACCTGTCCAGCCTGCGCGTCGCGGTCACCGGCGCGGCCACCGTGCCGGTCGTGCTCATCGAAAGAATGCGCAGCGAGCTCGATTTCGAGGTGGTGCTGACCGCGTACGGGCAGACCGAATCCGGCGGGTTCGGCACCATGTGCCGGCCCGAGGACTCCAGCGAGACCATCGCCAATACCTGCGGGCGCACCATCGACGGCTTCGAGATGAAGCTCGCCGACAATGGCGAACTGCTGCTGCGCAGCGACCAGGTGATGCGCGGCTACCTCGACGATCCGCAGGCCACGGCCGCGACCGTCGACGCCGACGGCTGGCTGCACACCGGTGACGTCGCCGTCATCGACGACCGCGGCTACATGAAGGTCACCGACCGGCTCAAGGACATGTACATCTCCGGCGGCTTCAATGTGTATCCCGCCGAGGTGGAACAGACCATGGCCCGGCTCGACGGTGTCGCCGAGACCGCGGTCATCGGCGTGCCGGACGAGCGCATGGGTGAGGTCGGCAAGGTGTTCGTGGTGCGCCGGTCCGGCTCGGAGCTGACCGCCGACGACGTGCAGGCCTACGCCAAGGCGCAGCTGGCCAACTTCAAGGTGCCCAGGTACGTGGAATTCCGCGACGAGCTGCCCTACAACGCCGCCGGAAAGGTTCTCAAGCGGCAACTACGTGAGGAGACCGCATGAGTCAGGAACTCGGACCCATCCCGGACGAGGGCGAGGTCGTCCGCTACGAGAAGCGGGGGCCGATCGCGGTCGTCACGCTGAACCGGCCGGATTACCGCAATGCGCAGAACTCGGTCATGACCTACGCCCTCGATGCCGCCTTCGTGCGGGCCGTCGAGGATCCGGAGGTCAAGGTGATCGTGCTGGGCGGCGCCGGAAAGCATTTCAGCGCGGGCCACGACATCGGCACGCCGGGCCGCGACCACCACATCAAGTACGAGAACAAGGCCGCGCTGTGGTGGGACCACACCGATCGCCCGGGCGGCGATCAGCGCTTCGCCCGTGAGTCCGAGGTCTACCTGGGCATGTGCCGCCGCTGGCGGGAGATCCCCAAGCCGACCATCGCCATGGTGCAGGGCGCGTGCATCGCCGGTGCGCTCATGCTGGCCTGGTCCTGCGACATGATCGTGGCCTCCGAGGACGCGTTCTTCTCCGATCCGGTTGTCCGCATGGGCATTCCGGGCGTCGAGTACTTCGCGCACCCGTGGGTGCTGGGGCCGCGCCGCGCCAAGGAGATCCTGTTCACCGGCGAACGTTTCACCGCCGCACAGGCTTACGAGTGGGGCATGGTCAATCGTGTCGTCCCGCGCTCGGATCTGGAGACCGAAACCTTCGCGCTGGCCGACAAGATCGCGGAGATGCCGCAGTTCGGGCTGGCGCTGACCAAGAAGGCCGTCAACCAGTGTGAGGACCTGATGGGCATGCGGGCCGGCATGGACTCGGTGTTCGGGCTGCACCACTTCGCGCACGCCCACAATGCCGAGGTCGGCGCGGACTCGCTGGGCGGGATGAACGCCAAGTCCATGAAGGCCGCCGCGACCGACGCCGCTGCCGGCCGCGAAACAGAATCCGCCAACAACGACGGGGCGAAATAAGTGGATCTCGAATTCGACGCCAAGACAGAGGAGTTCCGCGCCGAGGTGCGCGAGTTCCTGGCGGCCAATGTGCCCGCCACTCCCCTGCCCTCCATGGACACCAAGGAGGGCTTCGAGGCGCACCGCGCGTGGGAGGCCGAACTCGCCGAGGCCCGCCTGTCGTGTGTGGCCTGGCCCGCCGAGTACGGCGGCCGCGACGCCTCGCTGACCGAGTGGGTCATCTTCGAGGCGGAGTACTACGCCGCGGGCGCGCCGGGCCGCGTCTCGCAGAACGGCATCTTCCTGCTCGCGCCGACCCTGTTCGAGCACGGCTCGCCGGAGCAGCTGGCCCGCATCCTGCCGAGAATGGCGCGCGCCGACGACATCTGGGCGCAGGCGTGGTCCGAGCCGGAGGCCGGCTCCGACCTGGCGGGCATCCGCTCCACCGCCAAGCGCACCGAGGGCGGCTGGCTGCTCAACGGCCAGAAGACCTGGAGTTCGCGAGCCTCGTTCGCGGACTGGGGTTTCGGCCTGTTCCGCAGCGATCCGGAGGCCGAGCGCCACCGCGGCCTGACCTACCTGATGTTCCCGCTCACCGCGGAAGGCATTACGGTGCGGCCGATTCCGCAGCTGGACGGCGAGCCGGGCTTCGCGGAGATCTTCCTGGACAACGTGTTCGTGCCGGATGCGGACGTGATCGGCGAGCCGAACAACGGCTGGAAGGTCGCCATGGCCACCTCCAGCAACGAGCGCGGCCTGTCGCTGCGTTCGCCGGGCCGGTTCAATGCCACCGCCAACAAGCTCATCGAGCTGTGGCGGGGCGCGGCCGCCGAGTCCGACACCGCCCTCGCCGACCGCGTGGTCGACGCCTGGGTGGGCGCGGAGGCGTACCGCCTCAACACCTGGGCCACCGTGACCCGGCTGGCCGAGGGCGGTCAGCTCGGCGCGGAATCCTCGGTGAACAAGGTGTTCTGGTCGGATCTGGACATCGCCATGCACGAGACCGCGCTCGATCTGCACGGCGCGGCCGCGGAACAGGAATCGGCCTGGACGGACGGCTACCTGTTCTCGCTGGCGGGCCCGATCTACGCCGGTACCAACGAGATCCAGCGCAATATCATCGCCGAACGCCTGCTCGGCCTGCCGCGATAGCCACCCGGAGGACGACGACATGCGATTCGCATTGACCGCAGAACAGAACGATTTCGCCGCCAGCCTGCGCAAGATGAGCGAGGCCGCCAAGACTCCCGGCGTCGTCCGGGCATGGGGCGCGGGCGATTCCGCCGCTGGGCGCGCACTCATCGGCCAGCTGGCCGAGGCGGGCGCGCTGGGCCTGACCGTCTCCGAGGAGAACGGCGGCTTCGGCGCGGGCCCGGTCGAGATGATCGTGGCCTTCACCGAGATCGGCCGGGCCGCGGTGCCGGGCCCGCTGGTGGAGAGCGCCGCCGCGATTCCCGCACTGCTGCAGGCGCTTCCGGACTCGGCGCTCGCCGCCGAGCGGCTGCCCGAGCTGGCCGAGGGCGCGAAGCTGGGCACCCTCGCGGTGACCGCCACGGCCGGCGCGAATGCGGGCCGGGCCGAGGGCGCGGCCACCGCGCTGGATGCCGACATCGCCGACCTGGTGCTGATCGCGGAGGGCGACCGCATCGCGCTGGCCACCGCCGGTGCGCTGGTGACGTCGGTGGACGCCGCCCGCCGCCTGTTCACGGTGACCGCCGGCGAGACCCTGGCCGAGGGCGAAGGCGTCGGTGCCGCCATCGATCTCGCCTTCGACACCGCCGCCCTGGCCGCGGCCGCGCAGCTGCTCGGCGCGGGCCGGGCGCTGCTGGACACCAGCGTCGAGTACGTCAAACAGCGGCAGCAGTTCGGCACCCCGATCGGGCGCTACCAGGCCATCAAGCACCACGTGGCCAATGCCCACATCGGGCTGGACATGGCGCAGCCGCTGCTCTACCGGGCGGCCCTGACCCTGGAGTCCGGCGCGGACGCGCAGACCCGCGGCCGCGACATCTCCGCGGCCAAGCTGGCCTGCGGCGAGGCCGCCTACCAGGCCGCCCGCATCGCACTGCAGGTGCACGGCGCCATCGGCTACACCGCCGAATGCGATCTGTCGCTGTGGCTGACCAAGGTCACCGCGCTGCGCTCGGCCTGGGGCACCCCGGCCGAACACCGCGCCCGGATCGCCGCCGCTCTCCGCGCCGGAAACGTCGCATGAGCACCCCGGCGGCCGGGGCGCCGAGCACGCCCGGCCGCCGGGCGACACACTCGAATCACTTCTACGACATGGGAGCGAAGGCATGAGCCTCACCGCCGAACAGCAGGAACTCGCGACCACCGTGCGCGCGGTGCTGGCCAAGCACGGGGACAGCGCGGCCATGCGGCGCGGGCTGGAGAGCGAGCGCGGCTACGACGAGCAGCTGTGGAAGCTGTTGTGCGAGCAGGTCGGTGTCGCCGCGCTGGCGATTCCGGAGGAGTTCGGCGGCGTCGGGGTCGGTCTGGTCGAGTCCCTGCTGGTGGTCGAGGAGCTCGGGCGCACGCTGTCCGCGCCGCCCATGCTCGGCTCGGCCGTGCTGGGTGTGCAGGCGCTGCTGCTGGCCGGGAACGCCGAGGCCAATGAGCGGCTGCTGCCGGAGGTCGCCGAGGGTGTCCGCACGCTGGCGCTGTGCTGGGCCGGGCCGCGCGGCTGGGACTCGTTCGGGGTCACCGCCGAGGGCGAAAAGCTCTCGGGCTCGGCGCATTACGTGCTGGACGGCGTGCACGCCGACACCCTGCTGGTACTGACCGCCGCGGGCCTGTTCGAGGTGGACGGCACGGCCGCGGGCGTCACCCGCACCGCGGTCGTCACCCAGGATCCGACCCGCAAGCTGGCGCGCATCGACTTCGACTCGGTCGCGGCCCGTCCGCTGGGCGCGCCGAATGTCGCCCGTCTGCGTGAAATCGCCTGGGCGGCAGTGGTTGCCGAGCAGCTCGGCGCGGCCGAGCAGTGCCTCGACATGACCGTCGAGTACTCCAAGTCCCGTGTGCAGTTCGGTCGCCCGATCGGCAGCTTCCAGGCGCTCAAGCACCGCATGGCCGACATGTACGTGCTGGTCGAGTCGACCCGCTCCATCGCGTACCTGGCCATCGCGGGCCTGGCCGAGGGCGCGGTCGAGGCGGTCGACGTCCAGTCCGCCCGCCTGCATGCCATCGACACCTTCAACTCGGTGGTGTCCGAGACCGTCCAGATGCACGGCGGCATCGCCATCACCTGGGAGCACGACGCGCACCTGTTCTTCAAGCGCGCCCACGCCGACGCCCAGCTCTTCGGCACTCCCGCCCGACCGCTCGCCCGTCCGGCCTAGCGGCGAATCCTTTCCGGAAACGGCCCGTGCGCAGTTCGCTGCGCACGGGCCGTTTGCGTTGTGCGGTATCTCACGCGACAAAATATCGTTAGCCTATGTAACTACATAGTTAGCTTATGCAACAATCAACGGGTGCAGCTGAGACAGGCAACCGAGCTCACCCCGGAGGACACCGGGCAGCGGCTGGTCGACATCGTCGTCGCCACCTCACGGCTCAACCGCCTGGCCGGAGTACTCGGCGGCATCGATCTTCCACACGCCGTCATGCGGGCCCTCGGGACCCTCGACGAGTACGGCCCCCTGCGGATCAGCGAGTTCGCTCGCGTCGACCGATGCTCGCAACCGGCAGCAACGGCGCTGATCGGACGGCTGACCGACGCCGGTCTCGCCACGCGGACCAAGGATCCCGACGACTCCAGAGCCGTGGTCGTCGAACTCACGCCCGCGGGACGAGACCGGCTGGCCGCCACCCGGAACCACCTCGGAAACGCACTCGCCGCGCGCCTTCCCGACCTCGATCCGGCCCTGCTCACCCGCCTGAGCCGGGACCTGAACGACCTCGCCGAGGCCTTCAAGGCCGCCGGAGCCTGAATCCAGCCCCTCGCAACTCGACCGAAAGCAGCTGCGACTCACCATCATTCGTAGATGAGGACTCTCCCGTGACCACCAGCCCGAGCACCCGGCCCGCCTTCCCCGCGGCTGTCGGCCCCGACAACGCCACCCTGTCGAAAACCAGCGCCGCCACCTCGAAACCCAAGCAGCCCAAATCGGTGTGGGCCGTCGCCTTCGCCTCGGTCATCGCCTTCATGGGCATCGGGCTGGTGGATCCGATCCTGAAACCGATCGGCGAGCAGCTGCACGCCTCACCGTCCCAGGTGACACTGCTGTTCACCAGCTACATGCTGGTCACGGGCGTGGCCATGCTCATCACCGGTGTCATCTCCAGCCGCTTCGGGGCCAAGCGGACCCTGCTGGCCGGCCTGGCCGTCATCGTCGTGTTCGCCGCTCTCGCAGGCAGTTCCAGCACGGTCGGGCAGATCGTGGGCTTCCGCGCCGGCTGGGGTCTGGGCAATGCACTGTTCATCGCCACTGCGCTGGCCACCATCGTGGGCGCGGCCACCGGCGGCGTCGCCCGCGCCATCATCCTCTACGAGGCGGCGCTGGGCATCGGCATCGCGTCGGGTCCGCTGGTGGGCGGGTTCCTCGGCCACTTCACCTGGCGCGCACCGTTCTTCGGCGTCTCGGTCCTGATGGGGGTCGCGTTCATCGCCCTGGTGGTGCTGCTGCCGGAGTCGCCGAAGCCCGCGAAGCCGACCTCGATCGTCGCGCCGTTCAAGGCCCTCACCTACCCGGGCCTGCTGCTGGTGAGCGTGACCGCGCTGCTCTACAACTACGGATTCTTCACCCTGCTCGCGTACACCCCGTTCCCGCTGAACATGGGCACCTATTCGATCGGATTCATCTTCTTCGGCTGGGGTCTGCTGCTCGCCCTGTCCTCGGTGGTCTTCGCCCCGAAACTGCAGCGCGCCTTCGGAACCGTGCCCATGATGGCGCTCGCGCTCGCCCTGTTCGCCGCGGATCTCGCGGTCATGGCCGTGTTCACCGACCACAAGCCGGTCCTCATCGTCGGCACCGTCCTGGCGGGCCTGTTCCTCGGCGCCAACAACACCCTGATCACCGAGGCCGTCATGGAGGCCGCCCCCGTCGAACGCTCCACCGCCTCGGCCGCCTACAGCTTCGTCCGCTTCGCCGGCGGTGCCGCCGCGCCCTACCTGGCAGGCAAACTCGGCGAACACCAGGCGTCCCTCCCCTTCTGGGTCGGCGCCGCCTGCACCGCCGCCGCGGTCGCCGTCCTGTGCTCCGGCCGAAAGCTCCTGTCCCACATGGACGATCACGCCCCCGCCGCGCACACCCCGGCGGAGGCCCAGGCCATCACCTTCGGCGAAGACTGATCCGTCCATGCCGCGGACCGCATCCCAAGGGGTGCGGTCCGTTCACATATCCGCACGTCGCCACCCCTGGCGATTACTTTCGACTGTCCGGGTCGTCTGAATATCGACATCGCTACGTCCCGGGGAGCTGCCATGCCGTCGACCGTGTCCGGTGATCTCGATCGCGAGGAATTCCTCCGCGCCGCCGAGTCGTATCGCGGCGAGCTGATCGCGCACTGCTATCGGATGGTCGGCTCGGTGCACGAGGCCGAGGACCTGGTACAGGAAACATATCTGCGAGCCTGGCGGGGTTGGGAGGCGTTCGAGGGGCGGGCGTCGACGCGGAACTGGCTGTATCGGATCGCCACCAACCTGTGCCTGACCGCGGTCACGAACAAGCAGCGCCGGGTACTGCCATCCGGATTGGGGCCCGCCGCGGCGGGATCCGGGGCCAAACTGGAACAGCTGTGGCTGGAACCGTTCCCCGAGCGCTGGCCGGATACGGACCCGGCCGAGATCGTCGCCGGTCGGTCGAGTCTGCGGCTGGCGCTCGTGGCAAGCCTGCAGCATCTGCCGCCACGGCAGCGGGCCGTGTTCATCCTGCGGGAGGTGCTGGCCTACCCGGCCGCGGAGGTCGCCGACCTGCTCGGCATGAGTCTCGCGGCGACCAAGAGCGCACTACAGCGGGCCCGCGCCAAACTCGACGAGGTATCCCCGCGAGCGGACGCAGTGATCGAACCGGATTCCCCGCACGCGCGGGCCCTGCTGGAGCGCTATATCACCGCGTTCGAGAACGCGGACGTGGCCGGGCTCACCGAGCTGCTGCGCGACGACGCCATTCTCGAATCCACCGCTACGGGCCGCTGGCTGGCGGGCAGGACACACTGCATCGAGCGGCTGCTGATCTGGGCGCGATCCGGGGAGTACCGGCTGTATCCGGTGATCGCGAACGGGCAGCCCGCCATGGTCGCCTACCGGGGCGAGCACGCGGACCCGGCGCTCACCGCATTCGGCGTGGTGGTGCTGGCCGTCGACGACCGGCACGTCACCCACGTGACCGCCTTCATCGACCCGGGCATAGTGCGCCACTTCGGGTTTCCCGAGGTCGACCCGGGGCACTGAGGGCGGCGATTCCTTTCGCGGGCCGACGTGGTCTCTATCCCGACCACCGCACGAAAGGAATCCTCGTCATGAAACTCAGCCTGTATCTACCGACCGGCACCACCCAGGAATTCGCCGGTTACAGCGACCCGACCGCCGCCTTCGAAGCCATGCGTGAACTCGCGGTCGCCGCCGACGACTGCGGGTTCCACACCCTGTGGGCCCCGGACCACTTCATACCCTTCGGACCACCCGGGGCCTATGTCTTCGAGGTCTGGACGACACTGTCCGCGCTGGCCCGTGAGACCCGGACCATCCGGCTCGGGCAAATGGTGACCGGCAACGGCTACCGCAATCCGGCGCTGCTCGCGAAAATGGCCTCGACCCTGGACGTCATCTCCGGCGGCCGCTCCACCTTCGGCATCGGCGCGGGCTGGTACGAGCAGGAGTATCAGGCCTTCGGCTACGACTACCCGGCCGCGCCCGAACGATTGCGGCGGTTGGAGGAGGCGCTGCGGATCATCGCCTCGATGTGGACCGAACCCTCCACCACCTTCGACGGCGACTATTACCGCGCCGACGGTGTCGTGAATCAGCCTGCGGGAGTACAACATCCGCACATTCCGCTGATGGTCGCGGGCGGCGGTGAGAAGGTGACCCTGCGGCTGGTCGCCCGTTATGCCGACCTGTGCAACGTACAGGAGCCGCCGGATGTGGTGGCCCGCAAATTCGAGATCCTGGCCCGGCACTGCGCCGATGTCGGACGCGAATTCTCTTCCATCACAAAGACTTCGACGTCCTACTGCATCATCGCCGACACCGACGAGCAGGCGCGAGCGGCCGTGCCGCCGTGGGCGCCGCTGGTGTTTCCCGGCAACCTCGCCGACTACGGCCTGATCGGCACCCTCGACACCATCGCCGAACGGCTCACCGCCTACGAGAAGGCCGGAGTGGACGAACTCGTCGTCGGCTTCGGCAATGCCCTCGACCCGAACACCCTGCGCACCTTCGCATCCGCGTTCATACAGAAGTGAGGTAGACCCATGTTCCTGCTCACCGGAGTCACCGGCGCGGCCGGTTCCATCGTCCTGCGCGAGTTCGTGAAACAGCAGGTCCCGGTTCGCGTGCTGGTGCGCGACCCCGCCAAGGCCGTGCGGCTCGCCGCGGCGGAACCGACCATAGAGGTCGTGGTCGGCGACATGCTGCACGCCGATACGCTCGAACCCGCCATGGAGGGCGTCGACCGGGCGCTGATGATCTCCTCCCCGCGCGACCGCATGCTGGAAACCCAGTGCCGATTCATCGACGCCGCCAAACAATTCGGGGTGCGGCACATCGTGAAATTCGGCGGCAAGGAATCCGGAACCACCTTCGATCTCACGGCTTTTCGCGGCACCCGCTGGCATTTGGAGATCGAGGCCTATCTGGAGGCTTCCGGCCTCGCATGGACGCATTTGCGTCCCAGCCAGTTCATGCAGATGTACCTGCCGAACGCGCTGACCGGAGTCGACAGCGCCCGCCGCGCGCTGGTCATGCCGATCGGCGCGAGCAGACTGGCCCCGGTCGACATCCAGGACATCGCCGAAGTCTGCGTCGCCATGATGCGGGCCCAGGGCATCGAAGGCCAGGCGTTCGACATGACCGGCCCGGAGGCCCTCACCTCCACCGAGATCGTCGAACAGCTTTCCGCCGCAACGGGAACCACGTTCACCTACGAGCTCGTGACCCGCCGGCGCAAACGCGAGCTGCACGCCGAGCAGGGCCTACCCGGCCCGGTCATCGACCTGCTCGACGAGCTCTACGCCGGCCGCGCCGGATCCCCCGAAGCCCACATCGACGTGTCCACCCACGAACGCTTCGGCGTCACCCCAACCACCTTCGCCGAATTCGCCCGCCGCAACGCCCCGGCATTCACCGCCTGACCTCGGGCCAACCCGATGCGGGCCGTGCCATTCCGGTTCGGTCCGCGTTGGGTTCGACCCCGTACGATCCCGCTCATGAACCAGCCGATGCCGCCGCAACAGCCATACCAGCAGCAGTACCCGCAGCAAGGCCAACAGCCGTATCCCCCGCAGGGCCAGGCCCCCTACCCGCAGCAGGGCCAGCCGCAGCCGCAGCAGCAGCCTGGCCCGCAGTTCCCGATCCTGGTCTCCACCATGAACGATGTCCCGGGCCAGGAAATCGTCAAGGTGATCGGCGAGGTCGCAGGCCTGACCGTCCGCAGCCGCGGCCTGGGCGCCAACTTCGCAGCCGGCTTCCGCGCCCTCGGCGGCGGCGAAATCCACGAATACACCCAGCTGCTCTATCAGTCCCGCCATGAGGCGATCATGCGCATGTGCCAACACGCTATCGCCTTCGGCGCCAACGCGGTGATCGCAATGCGGTTCGACTGCAATGAGATTGCCAATACCATGAGCGAAGTTGCGGCCTACGGCACTGCGGTCGTCATCAAGCCCAACCAATAGCCATGGCGTGCCGGCAGTTCACTCAGCCAACCGAGCTGCGCAGCGCCCGCCTTCAGCTTGCGGACCTGGATGTACTGCACATCACCAACCCTCGCTGCCACCAGAGCAGCATCGCCGCCACGGCATCGATCTTCCGTTGATTCGCCGCGGTCGGAAGGTGATACGCAGGCATCATGCTGTCGAAGACAGGTTGCTTGATCGAATGTCAGTTCGAAATCTATTGACATCTGTCGGGAATCGCCCGATTCGTTGCGAATTTCGGTGCGTCGCAACCTGTTTGCGTCAGTGGTGGAGGACCTCTACGTCGCGGACCGGCTGCTTGCGGCCGAATTTGGCGCGCAGGGGGTAGATCGCCATGACTGCCAGGAGGCTGATGGTGGAGGCGATGAGCTGGTTGCGCTGGTCGGGGTTGCGAGCCATGGCTACGAAGACGGCGAAGAGGGCGATGACGACGGCCCAGCTGATGTAGGGATAGCCCCACATGCGGTAGGTGAGGGCGGAGGGGTCCTCGCGGCGGAGGCGGGCGCGAAGTCGCAACTGGGAGAACATGATCGCCACGTAGACGAAGGCCAGGACGACACCGATGGAGTTCACCAGGAAGGTGAAGACCTGGTCGGGTGAGACGTAGGAGGCGATGACCGCACCCCAGGCGGCGACGGTGCCGAGCAGGACGGCCCGGGCGGGGACGCCGCGCTTGTTCAGCTTCACCAGGGCGGCGGGGGCGTCGCCGTCGCGGGTGAGGACGTAGAGCATGCGGGAGGAGACGTAGATGGCCGAGTTCAGCACCGACAGCACCGCGGTCAGGATGACGACCTGCATGATGGTGCCGGCGGCCGGAATCCCGATGTGCTCGAGCGCGCTCACGAACGGGCTCGTCAGCACCTTGGCGTCGTTCCACGGCAGGATGGTCACCACCAGGAAGATCGAGGCCACGTAGAACAGGCCGACCCGCCACAGCACATTGTTGGTGGCGCGGGCCACCGCCGGGCCCGGCTCCTTGGATTCCGCGGCCGCCACCGTCACGATCTCGGTGCCGCCGAACGCGAACATCACCACCACGATGGCGGAGAAGACGCCGCCGATCCCGTTGGGCGCGAAGCCGCCGTGCCGGGTCAGGTTGCCGAAGCCCGCGTCCGAGCCCGGCCACAGCCCGAACACCCAGGCCAGTCCGATGGCCAGGAAGGCCACGATCGCCACCACCTTGATGGAGGCGAACCAGAACTCGAACTCGCCGAACGACTTCACCGACACCAGGTTGACCACGGTCATGACGATCAGCAGTCCAGCGGACAGGACCCACTGGTCGAGGTCGATCCAGTTGCCGAGAATGGCCGCGCCGGCCACCGCCTCGGCCCCGACCAGGATCACGTAGAGGTACCAGTACAGCCAGCCGACGGTGAATCCGGCGAACGGTCCCATCGCCATCCGCGCGTACTCGCCCATGGACCCGGCGACCGGGCGGGCCACCACCATTTCGCCGAGCGCCCGCAGGACGCACAGCACGACGAGTCCGGCGCCCGCGTAGGACAGGATGGCGGCGGGCCCGGCGGTCTGGATGACCGAGCCGCTGCCCACGAACAGGCCCGCGCCGATCGCGCCGCCGATGGCGATCATCGTCATGTGCCGGCGCCGGAGTCCGGTACGCAGTCCCTGCTGCTCGCCGCCCGGTTCCGTCAGCTGGGTACTGCCGGGCTCCGGCTTCCCGGCACTACCGGTTTCCGGCTCGGGGGGACTGCCGGGCTCCAGCTTCTGGACACTGCCGGTTTCCGACATCTGACCGCCACCTTCTTGTGTTGCTCGAGTGTTGCCCGAACACCATATCGACCCTGGTCAGGCAGGAAAAATCGCCGGTCGGGCCACGGTTTCCCGGGCTGCCGCCGGTACGCGAATCCTGCTCCCCGACAGCGGTTTACCCACGGGCGTACCGTCAGGAGGTATGACCGAGACACAGCGTGGCCGGGTACGCGTCGAACCGAGCGCCAAGCGGGTACGCGCCTACCTGGGCGGTCACCTGGCCGCCGATACCGTCAATCCGACGCTGGTATGGGAAGGACCCCACTACCCCACCTACTATCTGCCGGCCGCCGACCTGCGGGTGAAGCTGGAGCCCAACGGCAAGACCCGCCACTCCCCCAGCCGCGGGGACGGCACCGAATTCGATGTGGTCGCCGACGGCGTCACCGCGGCGGGCGCGGCCGTCCGGCACCTGGACTCCCCGATTCCGGAACTGCGCGACCTGGTGAAACTGGACTTCCAGGCCATGGACGAGTGGTTCGAGGAGGACGAGCCCATCTACGTCCACCCCCGCGACCCGTACACCCGGGTGGACATCCTCGCCAGCTCCCGCCACATCCGGGTCGAACTGGACGGCGAGACGCTGGCCGATTCGCACTCCCCGCGCATCCTGTTCGAGACCGGGCTGCCCGCCCGCTACTACCTGCCGCTCACCGATATCCGCATGGACCTGCTGCGGCCGTCGGCGACCAGGACGTCGTGCCCGTACAAGGGCCACGCCGAGTACTGGAACATCCAGCTGGGCGAGACCAGCCACCCGGACCTGGTGTGGATCTACCGCACCCCGCTGCCGGAGAGCCAGAAGATCGCCGGGCTGGCCTCGTTCTACAACGAGAAGGTCGACATCTGGGTGGACGGCGAGATGATGCCGCGCCCCAAGACGCCGTTCAGCTGAAACCCTCAGTCCCCCAGGATCTCCGACACCAGCCGGGGCAGCGCCGCCCCGATCGGGTCGCGCACGATCTCGGCGGCGTAGTCGTCGTAGGGGGTCGGCTCGTCGTTCACGATGACCAGGTCGGCCCCCGCGTCCACGGCCACCGCGCACATGGACGCGGCGGGCTCGACCTGGAGTGAACTGCCCACGGCCAGAAAGATTTCGGCGTTCTCGGCGATCTGCACCGCCGCGCGAATGGCGGCGGTGTCGAGCTGCTGGCCGAACATGACGGTGGCCGCCTTCAGGATGCCGCCGCAGTCCGGGCACGCTGGATCCGGCTCGCCCGCGGCCACCCGTTCCAGGGTGGCGGCCATGGAATCGGTGAAATCGCAGTCGATGCAGACGACTTCGAACATATTGCCGTGGATCTCCACCACGCTGTCCGACCCGGCCCGCTGGTGCAGCCGGTCGATGTTCTGGGTGATGATGCCGACCTCCCGCCCCGAGGCAGCCAGCCGCACCAGGGCCCGATGTGCCGCATTGGGTGTCGCCCGCCAGGCCGGATTGTCCCGCCGCGCCAGCCACGCCCGGGTGCGCAGCTCCGGATCCGCCACATAGTTCTGATACGTCGACAGCAGCTCCGCGATCGGATCCTCGGTCCAAACCCCGCGCGGCCCACGGAAATCCGGTATTCCGGAGTCGGTCGAAATCCCCGCGCCGGTCAAGACGCCGATCGGTCCCCTGCGTGCACGCCAGTCCGTCACACTGCTCAGCCTATGCCGACCCCACCCAGCCCGCCGCCTGTCCGCCGGCTGCCGCGCGACGAGCCGGGTCCGCGTTCAGACCGCCAGAACGGCATGTTCATCGTCGATGCGGCGGTACTGGCCGGGGGCCGAGCCGTACTGGCGTTTGAAGGCCTTGGCGAAGGCGAATTCGCTCTGGTAGCCGACCTTCCTCGCCACGCCGGCCAGCGGGGTGTCGGTCTCGCGCAGCAGCCGCGCGGCGGTGAGCATGCGCCAGCGGGTCAGATAGGACAGCGGCGGCTCGCCGACCGTGGCCAGGAAGCGGCGAGCGAGGGTGGCGCGACTGACCCCGGCGACGGCGCTCAGCTCCGGGACCGTCCAACTCCGTTCCGGCGCAGCGTGAATCGCGCGCAGCGCATCGGATACGGCCGGGTCGCCGAAGGCGCCGGCCCAGCCGGTCGGCGCTGTGGACTGTTCGTCGAACCAGGCGCGCAGCATGAACAGCAACAGGGTGTCGAGCAACGCGGGGATGGCGGCGTCGGTGCCGGGTCGCGGTTCGGCGATCTCGGCGGCGAGCAGATCGACGGCGGACCGCAGGGCCGGGTGGCGGCCGGGGCGGGCCGGAAGGTGGATGAATTCCGGCAGGTCGTCGAGCAGCGGGTGGCTGCGGTGCCGCCCGAGCTCGTACGCACCGCACACCAGCGCCGTCCGCGCGCCCGGACCCGCGATCTCGCGCGGCTCGCCCGGCGCGGCGACCTCGGTGATCGGCGTCCCCAGCGCGTCGGCCAGATCATGGTGCTCGCCGCGCGGCATGAACAGCACATCGCCGGCTCCCAGCGCGACCGGCTCCCGGCCGGGCGGCAGCACCCAGCACGAACCCTGAAGCACCACATGGAATCCCGCGCCGGGCACCGTCGGATAGCGACGGCCCCACGGCGCGTGCCGGATGAAGAGTCCCGAGGCCGGGTTGCCGGTCCGGATGGCGGCGACGGTCTCGCTGAGGATGTCCACCTCGACACCATACTGCTCACGTGGTGAGCGTTTCGAGCATTGGACTGAGTAATTCAGCCATTCATATGCTCACCGCACGCGAATAGCTTCATTCACATGACGACACACGAAACCTCGCAGACCCCCACCATCGCCGTGTACGGCGCGAATGGCCACACAGGCGGCTACATCCTGTCCGAGCTGGATCGCCGCGGCCTGGCCCCGATCCTGGTGGGCCGCAATGCGGATCGGCTGCGCGCCGCTGCCGACGCGGCCGGGCTGCCGCAGGCCGAGATCCGGATCGCGGCGGTGGACGATCACGCCGCCCTGGTCGCGGCGTTCACCGGTGCGGATGTGGTGATCAGCAGCCTGCCCGCCTACGTGGACCTCGGCGAGCCCATCCTGGCCGCCGCCGTCGACGCGGGCACGCACTATGTCGACATCTCGGGCGAGCAGCTGTTTCTCCGCCGGGTCCTCGACGAGTACGGCCCGCGCGCCGAGCGTGCCGGGGTGACGGTCCTCTCCTCGGTGACCGACAGCAATCTCCCCGCCGATCTGCTCGCGGAGCTGCTCGCCGCGCGTGTCGCCGGACCGGTCGGATTCGTGATCAGCCACCACAGCCGCAGCGGCGGGGACGGCTCCCGCGGCAGCGCGAAAACCCTACTGGCCGGCCTGGATTGGTTCCGCGCGGGCGGCTGGCACTATGCCGACGGCGAGTTCCGCACCGGCCCGGCGGATCCGGCGCCCATGCTGTACCCCGGCGACACCGAGCCGACCGCGGTGGCCAAGTTCGCCTTCCCCGCGGTGCTCACCATCCCGCGTCACACCGATGCCGCGTCGGTCACCGGCGCCGTCGACAGCGTGTTCCGGGCCAACATCACCGGCCTGACCGCCGAGCTGGTGGCCGGTCTGCCGGAAAAGCCCAGTGCCGCTTCGGATCTGCGCTACGACATGATCGTGGACGCCACCGCCGCGGACGGCCGGGCGTGGCGCGGCGTGGTCAGCGGGGTCGATTCCTACCGGGATTCGGGTCTGATGGCGGTCGAAGCGGCCGTGCGGCTCGCCGGCGGCGCCGTGCAGCCGGGTGTGCTCACGCCCTCGGAGGCCTTCGACGCCGCGGACTTCCTGGATTCGCTCGCGCCCCGCGGCATCACCTGGACGATCACCGGGGCATGAGACGGCCGTCGATGACGCCCGGCCGAACGCGCTCGCAGTACCGGGAATTCGGTCGAGCCCCGCAATACAGTGGGGACCATGAGCGACGACCGTCCGAAGCTGGCCGCTGAACTGGATATGGTGCCGCATCCCGAGGGCGGCTGGTATCGGGAAACCTGGCGCAGCGGAGTGGAATTCGAGCCGGCAGGCTACCCGGGTCCGCGCGCGACCGGCACGGCCATCTATTTCCTGCTGCTGCCCGGTGAGAAGTCCGCGCCGCACACGGTGACGTCGGACGAGATCTGGTGCTGGCATCGGGGTGGTCCGCTGCTGCTGAACATCGGGGGTGAGGAGATCGTCCTCGGACCCGATGTCGAGCAGGGGCAACGCCCCCAGGCGGTGGTTCCCGGCGGAATCAGCCAGGCCGCCCGTCCGGCAGGTGACGACTACGTGCTGGTGAGTTGTGTCGTCTCCCCCGGATTCGATTTCGCCGACTTCCGGCTCGACTGAGCCGCGAACCCACTCTTCGGTTCTCGTGCCCGCCGCGCGGTGCGCGGCGGGCACGAAGCAAGGAAATCGGTGGTCCGACGACTCAGTCGTCGATCCCGAGCAGACCCTCCGCGACCGCGTGATCGATGGTCTTCTCCAGGTTCGGGCAGGAGTCCGGTTTACCGGTGGTCGGCCCGGACTCGGCCAGCTTGCGGAAGACCGGGCAGTGTGCGGCCGGATCGACCGTCCACTGCACCGTCTTCTGATTGTGGCTGTGCTTGCGCACGAGCACCTCGGTGCCGCAGGTCTGACACGCGATCGGTGTCAGCCCCGACTCCATGTAGTGCTCTTTGTCGAGGACCGTCTGGGCGCGCACCTGTGCTCGCTGTTCCGGCCGGTCCGCGAAATCGGGTGCCTTCGCCCAGCTGGTCATCAGACGTTCGCCTCCTGCGCGGCGGCCTCGTCGGCCTCTCGCTTCTTCCGCAGGTTCTCCTCGACCTCGAGACCCCAGGCCTCGTTGGCCTTGGAGGTGTCGATCTCGAATTCGAAGCGCTGCACCGACTTCGGGTCGATGTCGGCGACATCGACGTAGAACTGGTCGTACCAGCGGCGCAGCTGGTAGACCGGCCCGTCCTCCTCGGTCAGCAGCGGGTTGTCGATCTTGGACTTGTGCTTCCAGATCTCGACGTCCTGCAGGAAGCCCTCGCTGACGCCCTCGGTCATCTTGGCCGCGAACATCTGCGCCTGCTCCTCGGGCAGCCCCTTCGGCTTCTCCAGCGAGACGCCCCACTGCAGCATGAAGGAGTTCTGTGTGACCGGGTAGTGGCAGTTGATGAGGACCGTCTTGACCTCGAAGCCGCTGTAGATATTGAGCAGCGGGTTGATCATGTACGACGGCCCGAAGTACGACGCCTCGGACTTGAGTAGCACGTCGATGCCGGCCTTGGCCGCGTTGCCGATGTCCGGCCGGGCCTTGGTCTCCAGGTACTGGGTGGCGACGTGACCCTCGAGCACGTTCTTGAAGAACGTGGGGAAGGCGTAGTGGATATAGAAGAAGTGCGCCATATCCACGATGTTGTCGATGATCTCGCGGCAGTTGGAGCCCTCGATCAGCAGCGAGTGCCAGGTCCAGTCGGTCCAGCCCTCGTCGAGTGTCTCCGACGCGCTGCCGTCGGCATTGGTGTAGGGACCCTCGATGTACGGGATGGTCACCTCGTCCGGCGGCGGGTTGCCCTCGTGGTCGTGCCAGACGAACAGCTGGCCGTTGCGCTCGAGCGTGATCCACGCGCGGGTGCGGGCCAGCGGGGGCACGCGCCGCGCGTAGGGGATGCCGGTGCACTTGCCGTCGCCGCCCCAGCGCCAGTCGTGGAACGGGCACGCGATGGAGTCGCCCTTGACCTCACCCATGGAGAGGTCGCCGCCCAGGTGACGACAGTAGGAGTCCAGTACCTTCAGTTCGTTCTGGCTGTTCATGAAAACGACCAGCTTGGTACCGAATACGTTGACCGCATGCGGCTTGCCGTCACGGAAGTCCTTGGCAAGGCCGAGGCAGTGCCAACCCCGGGCGTAGCGGGTGGGCATCGAGCCCACGTCGATCTCGCGGACCTTCCCGCGGGGCCCTTGGGCGCTTGTCGCCATCGTTGATCCTCCTATGGATGTACTAGAACACGTTACAAAATCGGCTGGCGGTTGGCCAGCGATAGGTCCCACTACCTGGATAGGGGCACTCTGAGCTGCGCTTGTACTGCGTTCTCGACAGGAATAGGAACGTGTTCTACTCTCAGGGGCAAACGAAGACCGCTTCCCGTAACACCAGGCAGGAGCAACTGGCGAGATGACGCAAGAAGTAGTTGAGCGGGTCGAGGCGCTGCTGCCGACCCTGCGTGAGCGCGCCCAGGAGACCGAGGATCTGCGCCGCCTTCCCGACCAGACCGTCAAGGATCTGCAGGCGACCGGCTTCTTCAAGCTCGTGCAGCCCAAGCAGTGGGGCGGCTACGCCTGCGACCCGGTGATCTTCTACGACACCGTCCGCAAGATCGCCAGCGCGTGCGGCTCCACCGGCTGGTGCGCCGGCATCCTCGGCATCCACAACTGGCACCTGGCGCTGTTCGACCAGCGCGCGCAGGAAGAGGTGTGGGGCAACGACACCGAGGTCCGGATCTCCTCCTCCTACGCCCCGATGGGCGCGGGCGTGGTGACCGAGGACGGCGAGGGCTACATCGTCAACGGTTCGTGGGCCTGGTCCTCCGGCTCCGACCACGCCGACTGGGTGTTCGTCGGCGGACCGGTCATCAAGAACGGCAAGCCGGTCGACTTCGGCTCGTTCCTGATCCCGCGGAGCGAGTACAAGATCAACGACGTGTGGCACGTGGTCGGCCTGCGCGGCACCGGTTCCAACACCGTCGTGGTCGAGAACGTGTACGTACCCCGGCACCGCTTCCTCAGCATGCGAACCATGGGCGAACTGAAATCGCCTGGCCTGGAGCAGAATACCGACCCGCTGTACAAGATGCCGTGGGGCAGCATCCACCCGGCGACCATCACCGCGCCGATCATCGGCATGGGCTACGGCGCCTACGAGGCCCACGTGGAGCACCAGGGCAAGCGCGTCCGGGCCGCCTTCGCGGGCGAGAACACCAAGGACGACCCGTTCGCAAAGGTCCGGATCGCCGAGGCCGCCAGTGACATCGACGCCGCCTGGCGTCAACTGTCGGGCAATATCGCCGACGAGTACGCGTGCATCGTGGCGGGCAAGGACGTTCCGTTCGAGATGCGCGCCGCCGCCCGCCGTGACCAGGTGCGTGCCACCGGCCGCGTGATCGCCTCCGTCGACCGCCTGTTCGAGGCCGCCGGCGCCACCGCGCTCGTGGAAGGCACTCCGCTGCAGCGCTTCTGGCGCGACGCCCACGCCGGCCGCGTGCACGCCTCGCAGGACCCGGAGCGCGCCTACGTCATGTACGGCACCCACGCCTTCGGTCTCCCGGTCACCGACGGAATGGTGTAATCCCCATGACCGCAGTGGGAGAAATCACCTACGAGTCCACCTCGCGCTTCGCGCAGGTGCGGCCGGACCTGAAGCTGCACTACCACGAGGCCGGGGTCGGCAACGGCCCCACCATCGTGCTGCTGCACGGCGGCGGTCCGGGCGCGTCCTCGTGGTCCAACTTCGCCAAGAACATTCCGGTGCTGGCCGAGGACTTTCACGTCCTCGCGGTCGACCAGCCGGGCTTCGGACGATCCGACAAGCCGACCGAGCACCCGCAGTACTTCGTGCACTCGGCCTCGGCGCTGAAGGACCTGCTCGACACCCTCGGCATCACCGAACGCGTACACCTGCTGGGCAATTCGCTCGGCGGCGGCGCGGCCACCCGCTTCGCGCTGGACTACCCGGACCGCGCCGGCAAGCTGGTGCTGATGGGCCCGGGCGGCCTGTCCACCAACCTGTTCGCGCCGGACCCCACCGAGGGCGTGAAGCTGCTGTCCAAGTTCAACTTCGAACCCACGAAGGAGAACCTGGAGGCGTTCCTGCGGATCATGGTCTTCGACCAGAAGCTGATCACGCCGGAACTCGTCGAGGAGCGCTTCGTTTCGGCCTCGCAGCCGGAGTCGCTGGCCGCCACCCGCGCCATGGGCAAGTCCTTCGCCGGACCCGATTTCGCCAAGGGCATGATCTGGCGCGACGCGTTCAAGCTGCGGCAGCCGGTGCTCATGATCTGGGGCCGCGAGGATCGGGTCAACCCGATCGACGGCGCCCTGGTCGCCTTGAAGATGGTGCCGCGCGTGCAGTTGCATGTCTTCGGCGGTTGTGGACACTGGGCACAGCTGGAGAAGTTCGACGAATTCAACCGCCTGGCAACCGACTTCCTGCTCGGCGTCAAGGAGAAGTGAGCATGAGTATCAAGGCGCTCGGCTACATGCGCATCGAGGCCACCGATATGGCGGCCTGGCGCGAGTACGGCCTCAAGGTGCTCGGCATGATGGAAGGCGACGGGCTCAACCCCGACGCGCTCTACCTGCGCATGGACGATTTCGCCGCCCGGCTGGTGATCGTCCCCGGTGAGCAGGACCGGCTGCTGGTCTCGGGCTGGGAGGTCACCGACGCCCGCGGGCTGCAGCAGCTGCGCGAGACCCTGTCCAAGGCCGGGGTCGCCTTCACCGAGGGCACCAAGGAGGAGCTCGGCGAGCGCCGGGTCGAGGGCATGATCCGGTTCCAGGACCCGGCCGGCAACACCCTCGAGGCGTTCTACGGCGCGCAGTACCTGGGCCGCCGCTTCGTGAGCCCCTACGGCCACAAGTTCGTCACCGCCGAGCAGGGCCTGGGCCACGTGGTCCTCACCTGCACGGACGACGCTGCGGCGCAGGCGTTCTACCAGGACGTGCTGGGCTTCCGGCTGCGCGACTCCATGCGGCTGCCTCCGCAGCTGGTGGGCCGTCCCGCCGACGGCGACCCGGCCTGGCTGCGCTTCTACGGCTGCAACCCGCGCCACCACGCGCTGGCGTTCCTGCCGCTGCCGAACCCGACGGGCATCGTGCACCTCATGGTCGAGGTGGAGAACTCCGACGACGTCGGCCTCTGCCTGGACCGCGCCAACCGCAAGAAGGTGAAGATGTCGGCCACCCTCGGGCGGCACATCAACGACAAGATGCTCTCGTTCTACATGAAGACGCCGGGCGGGTTCGACATCGAATTCGGCTGTGAGGGACTGGAAGTCGACGACCACTCGTGGATCGCGCGGGAATCCACCGCGGTCAGCCTGTGGGGCCACGACTTCAGCGTCGGATTCAAGTAGCGAGACGAACAGGGGCGGCCAATGACCACCGACGCGAATCCCGTCATCGACGGGCGTCAGTTCCGGAACGTGCTGGGGCAGTTCTGTACCGGCATCACCGTCATCACCACCTTCGACGGCGTCGACGGCGCGCGGGCCCCGATCGGCTTCGCGTGCCAGTCGTTCGCCGCCCTGTCCCTCGATCCGCCGCTGGTGCTCTTCTGCCCCACCAAGGAGTCCCGCTCCTGGGCGGCGATCGAACGCAACGGCAGCTTCGCCGTGAACATGCTCGCCGAGGAGCAACAGCCGGTGTGCGCCCGCTTCGGCTCCCGCGAACCCGACAAGTTCGCCGGAATCGACTGGCACACCTCGGAACTGGACCTCCCGGTGCTGGACGGCGCGTTGGCCACGATCCAGTGCACTGTGGACAACGTGCTCGACGGCGGCGATCACTACATCGTGATCGGCCGGGTCCAGGCCCTGTCGGAGTCCACCGACTCCGGCAGGCCGCTGCTCTTCTACCGGGGCCAGTACACGGCCATCGAACCGGAGAAGACGACGCCCGCGCCCTGGCGCGCGGACCTCGAACACTTCCTCACGACCACCACCTTGGACACCTGGTTGTGAGTCGGGTTCCTCCAGAACCCTGGCGATAGAAAAGTGCCCCTGTGGAATTCATCCACAGGGGCACTTTGCATCTGTGAGTGTTGTGGATGGATCAGGCAGCGGCGCGGGCCTGCCGCCGGTATTGGCCGGGGGCCAGGCCATATTCACGCTTGAACGCCTTCCCGAACGCGAACTCCGAGCTGTATCCCGCGCGGGCCGCGACCTTTTCGATGGCCAGCTCGTCCTCGCGCAGCAGGCGGGCCGCCGTGGTGAGCCGCCAGCGGGTCAGGTACGCCAGCGGCGGTTCGCCGACCATGGCATTGAACTTGCGGGCGAACGCGGCGCGGGACAGGCCCGCGTGGTCGGCGAGGGACTGCACCGTCCAGGGCGCGGCCGGATCGCCGTGCATGGCTTCGAGCGCCGGGGCGACGGCCGGATCACGCAGCGCCGCAGCCCATCCCACCGCCTCGGATCGCGGCTGCTCCTCGATCCAGGCGCGCAGGATGTACAGCAGCAGCGAGTCGATCAGCGCCGGCACGATGCCGTGCGATCCGATGCGCGGATTGTCGAGCTCCGCGCCGAGCAGCTGGATCGCGGCATTCAACTCCGGGTGCCGGCCGTGGCGGGCGGGCAGATGGATCACCTCCGGGAGCTGCCGCAGCAACGGATGCGGCCGCTGCCCGTCGAGGTGATAGTTGCCGCAGAGCAGGCTGGTGGCCGGGCCGTCCCCGCCGATCTGCAATGCGCCCACGGGCGGACGCTGGGTGTACTGCTCTGGCCGGGGAACCTCCGGAGGGGTGTCCGGGTGGTCGGCGAGAATATGCCCCGCCCCGTCCCGGACGAAGACCACATCACCGGGCCCGAGCGCGATCGGCCGGGCACTGCTGTCCGAGGGATAGAACCAGCAGGTCCCGTGCAGCACCACATGGAATCCCGCACCCGCCGTCGGCGGCAGCTGCAGCGCCCACGGCACCCGCCCATCCGTCCGCACCGAGTTCGGCGCACCGGTCCGCATCGAAGCCAGGGCCTCACTCAGCACATCCACGACCGGTCTCCTTCACCTCGAACCCGTGCCCTGCAACCCGGATCCCGCCCCGATTATTCGCCCCACCCCTCACTCGACGGTCAGCACCACTTTGCCGACCGTCTGGCCCGACGCGACGATCTCGTGCGCCTTCCCCGCCTCGTCCAGCGGCAGCGTCTCGGCGATGGTCGGCCGCAGCTTCCCCGCGTCGACCAGCTCCGCGATCTGCTCCAGCGCCCAGTAATCGGGTTCCACCGAAACACCCGCGAACCGGCGCCCGGCTTCCTTCACAGCCCGCTCCAGCTCCGGATTCACATGCTCGAGAATCGTCACCAGCACCCCACCCGGTTTCAACACCTGAAGCGACCGCGCCCCATCGGCGACAGAGTCGAAGACAATATCGACATCCTTCATGACCGCGGTGAAATCGGTTGTCCGGTAATCGATCACCTCATCGGCCCCGAGGCTCTTCACATAGTCGTGCTTCCCGGCGCTGGCCAGCGCGATCACATACGCACCCCGCGCCTTCGCAATCTGCACCGCCAGATGCCCGACCCCACCGGCCGCCCGGTGAATCAGCACCCGATCCCCCTCCTCGACACCTGCCTTGTCCACCAGCCCCTGCCACGCGGTCAGCGCCGCCAGCGGCAGCGCCGCAGCCTCAACATGACTCAGCGACTTCGGCTTCCGAGCCACCTGCCGCGAGGGCGTAGCCACATACTCCGCGTAACCCGTTGCGGCCCTGGGGAAGAACGGCATCCCATAAACCTCTTCCCCGATCTCATACCGCGCCCCCGGCCCAGCCGCCTCCACCACCCCGGAAATATCCCACCCAACCCCGAACGGCGGCTCCCCCAACAACGGGAACGCCCCCGACCGCACCGCCACATCAACAGGATTGACCGCACTGGCCTTCACCCGAACCAGCACCTCCCCCGACAGCAGCTCCGGCTTCTCGACCTCCACAACCTCCAGCACCTCAGGCCCACCAAAGCTCTTCTGGATCACCGCACGCATCGCCTTCATCTCCCTGAAGCTGTCCCTCGGCCCACCTTTCGAACCGAACAACGGCAACATTAGGCAGGGGATTGGAGACTATGAATGCCCTGAAGTCTCTTGTTTTTATCCCTACATCTCAATATGGAGACTTGACCGATAGGCCACGCCTCATCGACGGTAGTTCCGCTCGTCTTCCACCAGGTTGATCAGCCATCGGTGCCACCCGGACGTTCGACATCGACGGCGTCGGTTGTGTCGAACGGCCCGAGTAGGCGGCGTGTCAGTTCAGGGTCGGAGTACACCTCGGCAGTCGACTGCCATTCGCGAAGTGCACGCGAAAAGGGAAGCTCAGGCGGGCACTGGCCATCCCCGCCAGACGGATCGACGCCGTCATTGAACGACACTGGGCCGCAACCGGAGTCGGTTGCGGCCCAGTGAATGGGTGGGGTCAGGCGTTGGCGGCCGACTTTTCCTTTTCGCGCTGGAGTTCCAGGGCGATGTCGATGAGCTGGTCTTCCTGGCCGCCGACGAGCTTGCGCCGGCCGGCGCGGACGAGCATTTCGGCGGCGGAGACGCCGTAGCGTTCGGCCTGGCGCTCGGCGTGGCGCAGGAACGACGAGTAGACGCCCGCGTAGCCCATCATGAGTGCCTGGCGGTCGAGGAGGCATTCGCTCGGCATGGCCGGGCGGACGACATCTTCCGCGGCATCGGTGACGGCGAAGAAGTCGACGCCGGTCTTGATGCCGAGCTTGTCGCAGACGCCGATGAAGGCCTCGACGGGGAGGTTGCCCGCGCCCGCGCCGAAACGGCGTGCGCTGCCGTCGATCTGGGTGGCGCCGGCGCGCACGGCGTAGACCGAGTTGGCGACGGCCAGGCCCAGGTTCTCGTGGCCGTGGAAGCCGACCTGCGCGTCATTGCCGAGCTCGGCGACCAGGGCGGAGACGCGGTCGGTGACCTGCTCCAGCACCAGCGCACCGGCGGAGTCGACGACGTACACGCACTGGCAGCCCGCGTCGGCCATGATGCGGGCCTGCTTGGCGAGGTTCTCCGGGGTGGTGGAGTGCGCCATCATCAGGAAGCCGACGGTCTCGAGGCCGAGGTCGCGGGCCATGTTGAAGTGCTGGATCGAGACGTCGGCCTCGGTGCAGTGGGTGGCGATGCGGCAGATGCTCGCGCCATTGTCCTGCGAGATCTTGATGTCTTCCTTGACGCCGACGCCCGGCAGCATGAGGAAGGCGATCTTGGCCTGCTTGGCGGTCTCCGCCGCAGCCTTGATCAGTTCCTGCTCAGGGGTTTTCGAGAAACCGTAGTTGAACGAGGAACCGCCGAGGCCGTCACCGTGGGTGACCTCGAGGACCGGCACGCCGGCGGCGTCGAGCGCACCGACGATGTCCCGCACTTCCTGCACGGTGAACTGGTGCCGCTTGTGGTGCGAGCCGTCACGCAGGCTGGTGTCGGTGACCCGGATGTCCAGATCCGCCGAGAACGGCTTCGCCACCGCGAGCGGTGAATTGGATTCAGCGTTCGAATTGCTCACTGTCGGAACTCCTTACACCCGAGCCGAGATGATCTGGTCGGCCAGCACGTTGCCCACCTGGGTGGCGGCGGCCGTCATGATGTCGAGGTTGCCCGAGTACGGCGGCAGGAAGTCGCCCGCGCCCTCGACCTCGACGAAGATCGAAACCTTCGCCATGCCACCGGAAACCAGCGACGGCTCGTCGAACTGCGGCTCGTTGAGCAGCCGGTAGCCGGGCACGTACTCCTGGATGGACTTCTCCATCCGGTGCACCGACTCGGTGATGGCGTCGCGGTCGGCGTCCTCGGGGATGGCGCAGAAGATGGTGTCGCGCATGATCATCGGCGGCTCGGCCGGGTTCAGGATGATGATCGCCTTGCCGCGCTTCGCCCCGCCGATGGTCTCGACACCGGCGGAGGTGGTCTTGGTGAACTCGTCGATGTTCGCGCGAGTGCCGGGACCGGCGGACACGGAGGACACCGACGCCACGATCTCGGCGTACTCGACGGGGACGACGCGGGACACCGCGTGCACCATCGGAATCGTCGCCTGCCCACCGCAGGTGATCATGTTGACGTTCATCTCGTCGCGCAGCGAGTCGAGGTTGACAGGCGGAATCACGGCCGGACCGACAGCGGCGGGGGTGAGGTCGATGGCGCGGATGCCGGCCTCGGCGTACTTCGGCGCGTAGGCCCGGTGCACGTACGCGGAGGTGGCCTCGAACAGCAGGTCCGGCTTCTCCGGCAGCGCCAGCAGCCAGTCCGCGCCCTCGGCGGAGGTCTCCAGGCCCAGGCCCCGGGCGCGCTTGAGGCCCTCGGACTCCGGGTCGATGCCGATCATCCAGCGCGGCTCGATCTTCTCCGAACGCAACAGCTTGTACAGCAGATCGGTGCTGATATTGCCGGACCCGACGATCGCGGCGGTGACTTTGCTTGCAGTCACGGCTTTCTCCTACTCGGTGAGGTCAGTGTCTGTGCGACGCGGCCTGATCGGCTCAGGTCTACGCGAAACCCAGATGGACGGAACCGAGTCCGGCGAACTCGGCGATGAACTCGTCGCCCGGGCGGGCGTCGATGGCGCGGGTGCAGGAGCCGGGCAGCACGATGTCGCCGGCCTTGAGGCGCACCCCGAAGGAGGCGACCTTGCGCGCCAGCCACGCCACCGCGATGGTCGGGTCGCCCAGCACGGCGTCCGAGCGGCCCTCGGCGATGACCTCGCCATTGCGGGTCAGCACGGCGTCGATGTTCTTGATATCCAGCTGGTCCGGCGAGACCCGCTGCTTGCCCAGCACGTATCCGGCGGAGGACGCATTGTCGGCGATGGTGTCGCAGAGCGCGATCTTCCAGTCCTTGATGCGGGTGTCGATCAGCTCGATGGAGGGCGCGTAGGCGACGGTGGCCTTGCGCACGTCCTCCTCGGTGCAGTCCTCGCCGGGCAGGTCGGCGCCCAGGATGAAGCCGACCTCGACCTCGACGCGGGGGTACAGGTACTTGGAGGTGTCGACCGGAACGTCTTCGAAGACTTCCATCTCCGCGAGCAGGTGCCCGTAGTCGGGTTCGTCCACGCCCATCATCTGCTGCATGGCCTTGGAGGACAGGCCCACCTTGTGGCCCACGACCTTGGCGCCGCCGTCGAAGCGCTGCCGCATATTGATGAGCTGGATCTCGTAGGCATCGACCACGTCGATCTCGGGATGCCGCACGGCCAGCGGATCGATCGGAACCCGGGTCCGCTCGGCCGCCGCCAGCTCATCGGCCAGTTCCTTACGTAGCGCGTCGGTCAGCACGCTGTGTTCCTTCCATCGGGGGTACCGGCCGGTGGCCATCCAGTAACGAGACTAGAAACTGAAACGAGTTTTTGTGAATAACGTCGCTTCAGCAGTCCCATCTGCCAGACCAACATAGACCAAACCAGGATCGATTCTATAACGTGTTCTACATGACTGATCGGGATTACGACGTGGTGGTGGTCGGCAGCGGTGCCGCCGGTATGTCCGCCGCCCTCACCGCTGCGCACCACGGTCTGCGCACGGTGCTCATCGAAAAGGCCGCTCATTACGGCGGTTCTACCGCGCGATCGGGCGGTGGCGTCTGGATTCCCGGAAACAAGGTGCTGAAGGCCGCGGGCCGTGGGAACGACCTCGACGAGGCGCGCACCTACCTGTACAGCATCATCGGCGACGTGGTGCCCAAGGAGAAGATCGACACCTACATCGATCGCGGCGCCGAAGCCTTCGACTACGTGCTCGACCACTCCGCCCTGAAGATGACCTGGGTGCCCGGCTACTCCGACTACTACCCGGAGGCACCGGGCGGCAAGGCGGACGGCCGCAGCTGCGAGCCCAAACCGTTCAACCTCAAAGTCCTGGGCGAGGAGCGCTTCAAGCTGGAGCCGGCCTACAGCAAGGCGCCGCTGAACGTCGTCGTCATGCAGGCGGACTACAAGAAGCTCAACCTGATTCGCCGCCACCCGGTCGGCATCGCGCGCGTGCTGCGCGTCGGCACCCGCTGGGCGTGGGGCAAGGTCACCGGCAAGGCGCTGGTCGGCATGGGCCAGGCCATCATCGCCGGCCTGCGCAAGGGCCTGCTGGACGCGAATGTGCCGGTGCTGCTGAACACCCCGCTCACCGGACTGGTCATCGACAACGGCGTGGTCACCGGCGTCGACGCCGAGGAGAACGGGCAGGCCGTCCGGTTCAACGCCAAGTACGGCGTCATCCTGGCCAGCGGCGGTTTCGAGCACAACGCCGACATGCGGCACAAGTACCAGCGCGAACCCATCACCACCGAGTGGACCACGGGCGCGGCCGCCAATACCGGCGACGGCATCCGGGCGGGCATCGCGGCGGGCGCGGACATCGACTTCATGGACGACGCCTGGTGGGGTCCGACCACCTTCCGCGGTGAAGGAAAGCCCTGGTTCTGCCTCGCGGAGCGAAATCTGCCCGGCAGCATCATGATCAATACGCAAGGTCAGCGATTCGGTAATGAGTCAGCTCCTTACGTCGAGGCTGTGCACACCATGTACGGCGGCGAATATGGGCAGGGTGAGGGTCCGGGCGAGAACGTGCCGTGCTGGCTGGTGTTCGATCAGCGCTACCGGTCCCGGTACATCTTCGCCGGATTGCAGCCTGGCCAGCGGATTCCGTCCCGGTGGATGGAAAACGACCTGATCGTCGTCGCGCCCACGGTGGCCGAGCTGGCCGAGAAGATCGGCGTCCCCGCCGACGAGCTGGCCGCCACCATCGAGCGCTTCAACGGCTTCGCCGCGACCGGAAAGGACCTCGACTACAACCGCGGCGACAGCGCCTACGACCGGTACTACGGCGACCAGACCATCAAGCCGAACCCGTGCCTGAACAAGCTCGAGGTCGGCCCGTTCTACGCGGTGAAGATGGTCCCCGGCGACCTCGGCACCAAGGGCGGCTTGGTCACCGACAACGATGCCCGCGTGCTGCGCGAGGACGGGACCGTCATCGAGGGCCTGTACGCCGCCGGCAACACCTCGTCCCCGGTCATGGGCCACACCTACGCCGGTCCCGGCGCGACCATCGGCCCCGCCATCACCTTCGGCTACCTGGCCGCCCTCGATATCGCCGCCAAGGCGAAGAACGGCGCGCCGGTGGCCGAGACGGTGTCGTCCCAAGAAGCGTCCTGAACCGTCCCAACCCGGTTCAGGATCGGGTTGGGCGCGAGTCGGGTCACGTCGAGTCCGCGCCCAACCCACCCCGCATGCCCCGCCGTACCGCTCTATCCCGGCGGGGCGCGGACAACTGAACAGCCCGCGCCCGCCGCCGCGAACGCTCTTTCCCGCGGCGGGCCGGGAACCAGACTTTCGAGCGCGACCCGGTCAGCGGGGCGGCGGCTTGCGGGGAGGCGAGCCGCGCCGGACCATCGGACGCGAGTGACGAGGAGAACCTTTCATGCCCATCGATTTGAGTGTCGCGCTCGGCGCGCAGATTCCCGCGCGCGAATTCAGCTGGTCCGCCAGTGATGTGCAGACCTACAACCTGGCGCTCGGCGCGGGCAACCGCTGGACCGACGCCGCCGAGCTGCGCTACGTCGACGATCGCGAGCCGCAGGTGCTGCCGTCCTTCGCGACCGTCGCGCCGTCCTTCCACGAGACCGAGCCGCCGAAGGTGAAGTTCGACGGCATCGACATCGATCTGGCGAAGGTCGTGCACGGCAGCCAGGAGATCATCGCGCACCGCCCGATCCCGGCCTCCGGCAAGGGCAGCATCTCCGGCCGCATCAGCGAGATCTGGGACAAGGGCTCCAATGCCGTCATCTGGCGTGAGGACACCGCCGTCGGCTCCGACGGCGAACCCCTCTGGACGTCGCGCTCCTCCATCTTCGCCAAGGGCGAGGGCGGCTTCGGCGGCGACCGCGGCCCCAGCGCGAAGACCGAACTTCCGGACCGGGCACCGGATTTCGAGGTGCTGACCCCCACTCTGCCGCAGCAGGCGCTGCTCTACCGCATGTGCGGCGACCGCAACCCGCTGCACTCGGACCCCGAATTCGCCCGCAACGCCGGCTTCCCCAACCCGATCCTGCACGGCCTGTGCACCTACGGCCTGGTCCTGAAGACCGCGACCGACACCGTCCTGGCCTCGGATGTGTCCCGCGTCAAGGGTTTCCGCGCCCGCTTCGCCGGCGTCATGTACCCCGGTGAGACCCTGCGCTCCCGAATCTGGCAGCAGGACGGGGAACTCGTCATCGCGGTCACCGTCGTCGAGCGCGACGACGCCCCCGTCCTCGCGGACGTGGTCCTCACCCACTCGTAACCCGAACAGAGCTTCGAGACCAGGGAGCTCTCACTGCGGGAAATCGGACAGATTTCCGCGGTGGGAGCTCCCTGATCTTGTTGGGCAGCCAGTGCGGAGACCGAGACCCGGTGGGTGACATGACAATCCGGCCATACGCCGCATATCGGATATCGAGATGGCTGCAAATCTTCAGCGCGACACCGGGATCGGCGACGGCGGAGTTGCTCAAAGCGGCCGAAATTCGATTGAACCTGACCCAAGACGCGCTGGAGGCGTAACGTCTTCAGGCATACGGTGAATATCTAGCTAACCAACTGAATATCTAGCTGACTACTACCGAAAGACATGGAGAAGGTGAACAAATGGCCGCCTGGCAAGTGTTCACGGCCACTCTCGCAACGCTCGTGATCATGGCTGTCACCATCATGAGCCTGCACCACCCCCATCACGATCCGGACCGACTCTCCGTAGAACGCATCCGCGATCGAATCAACAAGGAACGCAGCGTATTAGCGCTGGCAACTCCCGACACCTCCGCCTGGTCGCACCTCGCTCCGGATCACCCGCTGGGCGTCCAGGAAGCCCATCGCACCATGCAGCAGCACCGCCGCTGCCCGGTTGCGGAGTGCGCGCGCAAGGCCGCGGCATTCCGGGCGCTCATCGACGCCGGCCGCATCAAGCCGACCCGTATGCCCCCCGCCCTCCAGTAGTCGCCGCGGCGGCCGCCCCGCTCAGAGTCCGGACAAGTATCCGGGCGGGACGGCGGCCACCAGCCAGACCCCATTGGTGCTGACCCGGAATTCGTGCCCGTCGCGGTGCATCGCACCGGCAGCCACGGTCAGTACCACGGGTCTGCCACGTCGTGCCCCGACCTTGACGGCGGTCTCGGTATCCGCCGACAGGTGAACGTCGTGGCGGCGCATGGGCTTCAACCCCTCGGCGCGAATTCCGGGCAGGGCCGCGGCAACGGTGCCGTGGTAGAGAACCGCGGGCGGTACGGTCGCCCGATACTCCAGGTCAACGTCGACACTGTGCCCCTGACTCGCGCGGATCCGGGTCCCCGTCGCATCGAATTCGAAGCGGCGCTTGTTGTTCCGCGCCACCACCTCGTCCAGTTCGGGACGCGAGAGCGCCCGCCCGTGCCGGCCCAGCGCCGCCAGCAGCGTGGCGACGTCCACCCACCCGGCCGGGTCCAGCTCGATGCCGATGGCCTCGGGGGCGTGCCGTAGGTGCCTCGACAACCGTTTCGAGGTCTTGATCATCTGTTGTTCGTTCATGGCGCGAGTGAACCAGTCCCACAGCCGGATTCGAAGCGATTTCCGGCTCAGCCGCCGGGCGTGTTCTCGGCTCGGCCGACGGTCCGGTCGTCCGTCAGTCCGCGAACCAGCAAGGCGTACAACGCGATCACGGTGAACGGCGCCAGGATCGGCACCCAGGTGAGTCCGGTGGGCAGCACGGTCGCGGCCCCCGCAGCGACCGTGAACACCAGTGCGCCCGCCACCGACGGAACCGTCGTCGGCACCACGCCCACCGGAGCCGACACGGTCGCCGTGTTCAGCAGGTAGGTGGTCGCGACCAGCCCGATGCCGCCCGCCACCAGCGCCCCGGTCCCGACCCAGGCCAGCGCGACCATGGCCGCGAGCACGGCCAGCACCGCGCACAGCCGCCAGCGCCAGCCGGCCACCGCCAGGATGATCACCGGTATCGCGGCCCACGGCAGCACGATGGCCACCGCGCCCGCCAGCAGCAGCCCGGACAGCACGGCGAGGAACTTGGTCATCGGCGAACCCTCACGGTGCGGCGGTGTTCGGGCAGCAGGCGCATGACCTGATCGAGGCGGGTGTCCTCGGGCCAGGGCACGATGTCGACGCCGACGGTACCCATATCGCGGTACATGGAGGTGCGTTCCAGCTGCCACATGCGCGCGAGGGTGGAGTCCAGGCCGTCGCCGAACGGCGTTCCGCGCAGCACGTCGACCACCACCACGACATGGCCGCGCTTGCGCAGATCGATGAGGGCCAGGGCGAATTGGGTGTCGAGCAGCGTGGAGAAGGCGACGATGACCGCCCCGATGGGCACCGCGGCGTGCGGCGCCAGCGTGCCCTCGGTGAGGATGTGCTCGTCGCCGACATCCAGCACGGCGTCCACGATGCGATAGAACTGGCGGCGGCCGATATCCGGTCGCAGCCAGCGCGGGGTGCGGCCCAGGCACACGACCGCCGTACGGTCGCCCGCCTGCAGCGCGGACTGGGCCACCTGGGCGGCGCCGCGCACCGACAGCTCCAGTGAGTCCGACGCGGGCCCGGGCGCCTGCATCGACGTGTCCACCAGCACAACCACATCCGCGGCCCGGTTGGTGAAGCGCTCGGTCACGAACAGCTGCCCGCGCCGCGCACTCACCGGCCAGTTCACGGTGCGCAGCTGATCCCCCGGCGTGTACGCGCGGATATCCGCGTACTCCACGCCCGGCCCGGCCCGCCGGGTGAGATGGGTGCCCATCCGTTCGGGAAGTTCGGTGCGCGGCAGGCGCATCCGCTGCGGATCGGTGATCGGATAGACGTACACCTCGCCCGCACGCAAGCGCACCGAGGCCACCGCCAGCCCGGCCGGGCTCAGCGCGGTCACCCGCATCGGCACCGGATATCGGCCCCAGCGCGGGGCCGACAGCGCCAGCCGCAGCCCGGCGGGCGCGGCGCCGGAGTCCACCGTCTCCTCGACGTGGATCTCCATGCTCTGCAAGGGTTCCGGATGCAGCCGCAGCAGCGCGTGCCCGCGTTCCACGAACGCCGCGGCGGTCAGCACCACCTCTTCGGTCTCGAAGCAGCGCAGCACCCCCGCCCCGTCCACCTGGATGCGGGTGCGGGATTGCTGCAGCGGCGCGGTGGCCAGCACCCCGAGCATGGGCGCGGCGAACACCACCAGCTGCCACTTGCCCAGTACCAGCGCCAGCACCAGGGCGGGCACGGACACCGCGGCGAGCATGAACACCAACGGTGCGGGCCGCCAGCGCAATTCGGCCTCGACCGCCGTACTCGTGTCGCGATGCTTCATACGCGCCTCAGGCCTGGGTGGCGCGTGGGACCGGCAGCCGGCGCAGCAGTTCGGAGATCACGTCCTCGCCGCGGATGCGGCGGACCCACATCTCGGGGCGCAGCGTGATGCGATGGGCCATGGCCGGCACGGCGAGCGCCTTCACGTCCTCGGGGACCACGTAGTCGCGGCCGTGCAGCAGGGCCCGGGCGCGGGCCATCTGCACCAGGTCGAGTTCGGCGCGGGGGCTCGCGCCGACCTCCACCTGCGGATGCCCGCGGGTGGCCGAGGCGAGGGAGACGACGTAGCCCACCACATCCGGGTGCACCGTCACGAATTCCACCGACTGCCGCATCTCCAGCAGGCCGTCGGCATCCACCACCTGCCCGATCTGGGCGGGTTGCGAGCCGCGTTCCAGACGGCGGCGGATCATGTTCATCTCGTCGGTCTCCGACAGGTAGCCCAGCCGCAGCTGCATGGCGAAGCGGTCGAGCTGGGCCTCGGGCAGCGGGTAGGTGCCCTCGTACTCGATCGGGTTGTCGGTGGCGAAGACGACGAAAGGCTGTGGCAGCGGGAAGGTTTCGCCGTCGATGGAGACCTGACCCTCGGCCATGGCCTCCAGCAGGGCGGCCTGGGTCTTGGGCGGGGTGCGGTTGACCTCGTCGGCCAGCAGCATATTGGTGAAGACCGGGCCGCGCCGGAAACTGAAACGGCCCGAATGCATGTCGTAGATCGTCGACCCGATGAGGTCGGCGGGCAGCAGATCCGGGGTGAACTGCACGCGGGTGAAGTTCAGCCCGAGCGCGGTCGCGAAGGAGCGCGCGATGAGGGTCTTACCCAGTCCGGGCAGGTCCTCGATCAGGATGTGGCCCCCGGACAGCACCGCGACCATGATCAGCTGCAGTTCGTCCCGTTTGCCGACCACGACCCGGGATACTTCACGCAGCACCGCGTCGGTGCGCTTGATGGTCACGTCCATCGGTGATGTCATCGCATGTCTCGCATCTCATCTCACATGTTCTGCAGTCGGCGCAGGATTTCGTCCAGGGCCTCCCGGCCGGGAGCCTGATTGACCTGATCGCGCAGTGCCGAGTTCGCCGGGTCCACCCAGCGCCACAGCTCGGGCCCGAACTGCAGCTGTCCCGCCACTTCCAGCGCACGCCGGTTCTTGGCCATCCGGTGCCCGCTGGTCAGTTCGAATTCCTTGGCCAGCAGCGGCCGCAGGTGCCGATCCCAGTCGGCGCGCGAGCCCTCGGAGCGGTCCGCCAGCATCTGGGCACGGGCCTGCCAGCGGCGCAGCATCTCGACGGGGCCGTTGTCGATGTCGTTGTCTTCCGGTTCGGGCGGGGCGAGCCGGCGCGACCGCTCCACCAGCGACCACATCAGCAGTCCCAGCGCCGCGGCCACCGGAACGGCGGTGAGGGCGACCAGATGCTCGCGCTGATCGCCGAGGGCGAGTAGCTCGAACAGCAGGGCCAGCGCCACCGCGCCCACCACGATCGCGCTCCGGTTCATCGCCGGACCCCCCTTCGGCCACTCGGGATCCGCACTGCCACACCGTCTTTCATGCCGCCTGCCCCTGTAGATCGGCCAGCACGATGCGCAGCAGCTGCTCGGCGCGCATCCGCTGCCACTCCAGCATGGAGTGCGGGCTGAACCGCGCCTCCTCGAACAGGGCCACCAGTTCCCGCGCCGACGCGTCGTGCAGGAAGCCGCGATCGAAGGCTCGCGCCAGCACCTCGGACGGGGTGTCGGAGGCCAGCGGGGCGACCTCCCGCGCCGTCGCCAGACCGCGTTCCATGGCGACGTAGCATGCGATGATGGCGGTGCGCGGGTCCTGGCCCGGCGCGATCATGGCCGCCAGGCCCATCTCGGCGACCTTGGCCAGTGAAACCGCCTCGGTGGCCGTGGGCGGTGGCAGGGGCGTGCGCTCCAGCGAGGGCCGGCGGTTCGAGCCCACCGCCACCACGACCAGGCCGGTCATGGCGATCAGCACCAGCACGCCGGCGGTGATGCCGACCAGCAGCAGCGCGGTGCCGGTGAGGGTGGGCTCGGGGACCGCCTCCTCCGGCGGTGTCACGGTCTCCTGCGGCTGCGGGGCGGTCCCGGTGGCGGACACGCTCGGCGGCGTCCCCACCTGGGTCTGCCGCGCCGGTGTCACCAGGTACACCGACAGCACCGCGGTCACGATCAGCGCGATGGCCGCGATCCCGACCAGCAGCAGGAGCCCGAGCCGCCGCAAGCCCTGCACGCGCACCGCGGACTCGCGGTCGGGTTCGGGCATGGCGAGCGGGAGGCGATGCTGGCTGTTGATCACACCCGCCACCAGAATCACCATCGAGACCAGCAGCAGCACCGGCATCAAGGCCAGTGACACCGCCGACGACGGATGTGGCGCGGCGGGTCCTCCGGTTCCCGGAATGTACCCGCGCAGTGCGACGACAGCCAGCATCACGAGCCCGATCAATGCGATCGCGCGTGCTGCCACCGTCCCCACCCCAGTCACGAATACTCCTAACCAGAGTCCAGCGGAATCAGGCACATAGTTACATGCCGAGCGGTCCGTCAGGACCAAAATCGTGAAGCTGGAATCACATACCCGCCGCGCATAAATCCCCCACCTGCGCGGCATCCCGTGCCAGACCCGAAAACCCAGCTCATCCCGGTCGAGGCCGAGCCTGCCGCCGCAACCCCACTTATCACCATCCGTGCACGATCCGGGCAACCCGGCGCGCGGATCAAGATCGCGCGGCCATGCCAGAGGCCGGCCGGTCCCGCGAGGCAGGCGGGCCGCTCGGCCCTTCGGCACCTTCGAGGCCGCGAGGACACCAGGCCGCCCGCGGCGGCGCAGCAGCCCGGCGATGCGAGGAGGCCGCGTGCCGGGCGCGGCGGTCGACGGTCTGGGACCCTAACGATCAGGCGGTGCGGCGGACGCGGGCGCGCAGGCGGGTCAGTGGCGAGGGCTGAGCCAGAGCGCTGGCCGGTTCGGCGACCGGCTCCCGGACAGCCGGCGCCGGATAGGCGGTACCGGCGGGCGCGCCGACGCGGCCGGCCACGGTGCGCGGCTCGACCAGGCGGCCGAGGGCGCGGAAGTCCCAGCCCGCCGCCAGCCAGGGCTCGGGGTCGAGGGCATTGCGGGCGTCGATGATGACCCGGCCGCGGGCGACCGTGCGCAGGAAACCCGGATCCAGTTCCCGGAATTCGCGCCACTCGGTCAGGTGCAGGACCACATCCGCCTCGTGCAGGGCGGCCGCCGGGGTGGCGGCGAACACCAGCTGCGGGGCGACGGCGCGCGCCGGACTCGTTGCGGCGGGGTCGAATACGGTCACCTCGACCCCGGCCGCGTGCAGCTGCTGCGCGACATCGAGGGCGGGTGAATCGCGGACGTCGTCGGAGAGCGGCTTGAACGCCGCACCCAGCACCCCGACCCGGCCACGCGGCCGGTGGCCGCCCAGCAGCTCCAGGGTCTCCCGCACCACGCGCTCGCGGCGGCGCAGGTTGACCGCGTCGATGTCGCGCAGGAAGTCGACCGACTCCCCCGCACCGAGCTCGGTGGCGCGGGCGATCAGGGCGCGCACGTCCTTCGGCAGGCAGCCGCCGCCGTAGCCGAGGCCCGCGCCCAGGAACTTGCGGCCGATCCGGTCGTCATGGCCCAGCGCATCGGCCAGCAGGGTCACGTCCGCGCCGGTGAGGTCGCACAGCTCGGCCATGGCATTGATGAACGAGATCTTGGTCGCCAGAAAGGCATTCGCGGAGACCTTGATCAGCTCGGCGGTCGGCAGGTTGGTGATCACCACCGGCGAGCACGCGGCGATGGGCGTGGCGTACACCTGCCGCAGCGCCCATTCCGCGTCCGGCGTGGTGACACCGAAGACCAGCCGGTTCGGATGCAGCGTGTCGTAGACCGCGTGCCCCTCGCGCAGGAACTCCGGATTCCAGGCCAGATCGACCGAAATCCCTTCCGGCGCAAGCTCGGCGATGCGCGCGGTGAGCGCCTCGGCGGTGCCCACCGGCACCGTGGACTTGCCGACGATCAGGCAGTTGCGGGTCAGGTGCGGCACCAGCCCGTCCAGCGCGGCGTAGAGCTGCGACAGGTCGGCGGCCCCGTTCACCCCGGGCGGCGTTCCGACACAGAGGAAGTGGACGTCGGCGAACTCGGCGGCCTCGACCAGCGAGGTGCCGAAACGCAGCCGCCCGCCCGCCACGTGCCCGGCCAGTAGTTCCGGCAGCCCGGGTTCGTGGAAGGGCACCCGCCCGGCGGACAGCGCGGCGGCCTTGGCCGGGTTGTTGTCCACCCCGAGCACGTCGAAGCCGAGTTCGGCCATGCCCGCGGCATGGGTGGCGCCCAGGTATCCGGTGCCGATGACGGAGATGCGGAGCATCAGGATGCCTCCTTGGTGGCCGGGAACTCGCCCCGCGTCGAATCGGACTGCAGAGTCGAATCCGCCTGCAGGCGTTCCGCGATCACCTCGCGGTAGTGACGAATGAGCAGATCGTTGACGGCCGTCCAGGACCGGTCGCGCACACTGCGCACCGCGTTCTGCGCGGTCTGCTCACGCAGTCGCGGGTCCTCGACCAGGCGGCGCACCAGTTCGGTCATCGCCTCGGCGTCGCCGGGTGGATAGAGGAAACCCGCGCCGGGCGTGACCACGTCGATCGGGCCGCCCGACTTGGGCGCGACCACCGGCACACCGGAGGCCAGCGCCTCCTGCGCTGCCTGGCAATAGGTTTCGTGACGGCCGGTGTGCACGAACACATCCAGCGACGCGTAGGCCGCCGCGAGTTCCTCACCGTGCAGCACGCCGAGGAACTCCGCGTCCGGCAACAGCTTCCGCAGCCGCTTCTCCTCGGGGCCGCCGCCCACCACGACCAGCCGGACGCCCGGCAGCGGCCGCAGTGCGGCGAGCAGCTCGAGCTCCTTCTCCGGCGCCAGGCGCCCGATATAGCCGACCAGCGCTTCGCCATTGGGGGCCAGTCGCTTTCGCAGTTCCGCCGACCGCCGGAACGGGCCGAACTGCTGCAGGTCGACCCCGCGCGGCCAGCGGCCCAGTCCCGGAATGCCCATCAGCTCCAGCTGGCGCAGGCTGGCGGTGGAGGGCGCGAGGGTGCGGTTCACCCGCAGGTGGATGCGCCGGGTCAGCGCGGTCATGGCGCGGACGCCGCCGGGCAGGTCGTAGCGCAGCGCGAAACCCACCAGATCGGTCTGATAGATGGCGACGGTCGGAATCCCGAGCTCGTTCGCGACCTTGGCCGCCTGATAGCCGAGCGTCGCCGGCGAGGCGATATGCACGACATCGGGCCGGAATTCGCGCATGATCTTGCGCAGCCGGCGGCGGGTCTCCAGCCCGATCCGGAAATCCCGGTAGAAGGGCAGCCGGGCCCCGCGCACCACGTGCACGCGGAACCCGGCGTACTTGCCGGGGCCGGTCGGGGCCACCAGCGTGGCCTCGTGACCCTTGGCGGCCAGGTGATCCAGCACCCGGCGCACGGAGTTGGTGACGCCGTTGACCTGGGGAAGAAAGGACTCGGCGACGACCAGCACCCGCAGGCGGGCGCTTTTCCGGATATGGGGACTACTCGGTATGCTCGGGTTCCGCGGCGCGGAATCCCTTGCCTGCTCGCGGATTCGCATCGTTCCCCTCCGGTTCGGTGCTGCTCCTGACGCCACGGTAGGAAGCGGCCCGCAACGCCAGACCCCCTCCGCGTTGACGGCACGTGAACCGTGCACGTCGATCAAGTCGGCCAGTTCACCGGGGCTTCGCCGAACGGCTATCGAGACTCGAGGTTTGCCAATTCGCGCAGCTCCGCGAGCCGGCTCAGGGTGCGGTAGAGATCGGGGACGCGCTCGATCGCCACCCTCGCGCCGGTGCCGGCACCGCCCAGCTCCGCCAGCGGTACGTCGGCGAAGATCGACAGTTCCAGGTCGGCGTCGTAGAGCACGTCGACCAGATTCACGAAGCGCATCACCCAGTCCGGCGGGACCGTCCCCATCGGCGGCACCGCGCACACCACCCAGCGGTGGACCTCACGGGTGAGCTCCAGGAAATCGGCCGCCGACACCGGGATACCGCACAGCTCCGCGAAATCGACGGTGAGCTCCCCGTTTTCCATCGCGCGGGCGTGCAACCGCCGATGCGCGACGGGCAGATCGACCGCGCCGATCACCGGGCAGGCCCCGACCACGTAGTGCCCGGCGGCGAAGCCGGTGCGCCGGCCCCCGAGCATGCGGTAGTCCTGCGGACCGTCCACCGCCACCACGTCCAGGTGCTCGAGGATCCGCTCGATGGTCGGCACGAACATGGCGTGCATGAGGGGGTTGGGCAGCAGGTCCTGCGGCGGATAGTTCGAAGTCACCACGAGGGTGATGCGCCGGGCGAACAGCGTGTCCAGCAGTCGTGTCACGAGCCGGGCATCGCCCGAGTCGTGCACATGGAATTCGTCGAAGCAGATCAGATCCGCGTCGCCGAGCAGCGCGTCCACCGAGGCGTCGATATTCCCGTACTCGTGGATTCCGGCATTCAACCGCGCGAAGAAGGCGTGAAAGTGGTAGCGCCGCTTGCGATTCGAGGGCACCGATGCGAAGAAGCGGTTCATGAGCATGGTCTTGCCGCGCCCCGGGCCGCCGTACAGGTACAGCCCGCGCGGCCGCCGCCATCTCCGGCCCACCCGCGCGGCAATGGCGGCCAGCTGCTCGGCGGCGTGACGCTGATCGGCATCGAGCACGATCTCCGGCGTTTCCATGGCACCTCCCTGTATCCTCTACTTCTGTAGAGCTTCCTCTATAGTTGTAGAGGATCACGGAGCCGCAGAGGAGCAAAGGTGACCACCTCCACACCCGACCGGCGCACCCTCATCGTGGACAGCGCCATCGATCTCATTGCCACCCAAGGACTCCGGGCGCTCACGCACCGCGCCCTGGACACCGCGCTGGAACTCCCCGCAGGATCGACGTCCTACTACTTCCGCACCAAACGAGCCCTCCTGGAGGGCATCGTGGACCGCATCACCCTCCGCTCCCGCACCGAGTTCGCGGCCGGGCAAGCGGACCTGGCGGCGCCGACGGGAGCACCTGGAACCCGCACGGACAGCGCCCTGGACCGGCTGGCGGCAGGCATCGCGGGCTGGCTGGATCGCCTACTCGCGCAACGCCGCAACCATCTGATCGCCCGGCACGCCCTCATCATCGAACTGCTCGGCGATGCCGACATGCACGACAAACTCGCGAGCTCGCTCTTCTCGCACCGGCACGCCACCACCCTGTTCGAAACTCTCGGCGCATCCGACCCGGCCACTGCCGCAGCCGATTTCATCGCGGTCCTGGAGGGCCTGGTCTTCGACCGCTTCGCCGGCGCCCGCACCGGTCTCGCGCCGGGCACCGCGAAAAGCGTGAATCAGCTGGCGGCCGTACTGGCCGCCCAATTCCGGGCCATCAGCTAGCGCGGTAGCGGATGTCCCAGATGCGCATGTTCGGCCACGGCGGCTGCTTGACCAGGGCCAAGGTGGCGAGGGTCGCGGCGATCAAGCCGGTGAGGACGCCGAGGGTCGCGATCCGGGAGCCGTCCACAGCCGGCTCCCACTTGACCTCACCGTCGCGGACGACGAATATGCCGAGCGGCCGCGACCCGCGCCAGCCGCTCACGGCTGCGACCGTAATGATCGTGGTCCCATCGGAGGTCTCGTGCGGTTCCCCGTACACCTGCGCGCTCCCCATCACCGGCAGCTCGTTCAGCCGTTCTCGTAAGGTCATCGCGATCCCTTTCCCCACAGATGAATTGCGCCCCAATCTACGCCGCGGCCGGTAACCGCCACTGAACCTTGCGCGGGCGCGAATACGATCGGCCTGTGGCTGTTTCCGCCGACCGGCTCTCGGATCAGCCGCACCGTTTGGCCTCGGAGGTGCTCTCGTCCAGCAACGAGTCCAGTGCCCGCGCGGTATCGGTGCCCGGCGCCGGGGTGTAGGCGATGAGGGCCCGTACCCCGGGATCGGCCGGAATATCCAGCAGTTCGTAATCCAGGTGCAGGTCGCCGACGAGCGGGTGGTGCACGACGTAGCGTCCGTATTGAAAGTCGCTGACCTCGTGCGTCTCCCAGTACTCCCGGAACTCGGGACTGCGTTCGTTCATGTCGCGCAACATGGCCCGCAGTTCCGGGTCGTCGGGCCGATGGCCGGCCTGCAGCCGCATATCCGCCGCGATGTGGCCCGCGACCAGCGCCACATCGGCCGTGATCGCCCGGATGTGCGGGTCGAAGAAGATCAGATGCATCCACGTGCGTTCGGATTCGGGCAGTTCCGCGAAATCGATGCCGAATACCGCCACCGCGGCGGCGTTCCACCCCAGGATGTCGGTGCGATGCCCGACGATATACGCGGGCGCGCGGGTCATGGAATCGAGCAATTGCTGCAGCCCGGGGCGCAGCGGTTCGCCCGCCCGGGAGAGCGAACGCGGTGGGCGCGCCAGATTGCGCAGGTGCCGCCGCTCGTCCTCGCTCAGCAGCAGCGCGGTGGCGATGGCATCGACGATCCCCTCCGAAACCGCCTCGGCCCGCCCCTGTTCCAGCCGCACGTAGTATTCGACACTCACCCCGGCCAGATGCGCGACCTCCTCGCGCCGCAACCCGGGCACCCGCCGCCGCCCCCACACCGGCAAGCCGATGTCCTCGGGCCGCAATCGCGACCGGCGCGACCGAAGAAACTCGCCCATTTCAGACTTGTCGGACACCAGGCCGATTCTATGGATACCAAGCGGTTCCATGTGAAAGGCCCGGACGATCTCGGCGATCATCCGGGCCTTCGCGACTCGCTCAGTTGGCGGTGAGCACCAGACCCGAGGTCGGTACGCCGGTGCCGGCGGTGACCACGATGTTCTCCAGGCCCTGGACCTGATTCACGGAGGTCCCGCGGATCTGGCGGACGCCCTCGGCGATGCCGTTCATGCCGTGGATGTAGGCCTCGCCGAGCTGGCCGCCGTGGGTGTTCAGCGGCAGGCGGCCGCCGATCTCGATGGCACCGTCGGCGATGAAGTCCCTGGCCTCGCCGCGGCCGCAGAAGCCGAGCTCCTCCAGCTGCATGAGAACGAAGGGGGTGAAGTGGTCGTAGAGGATGCCGGCCTGCATGTCCTCCGGCCGCAGCCCGCTCTGCGCCCACAGCTGGTCGCCGACCAGGCCCATTTCCGGCAGCCCGGTCATGGCGTCGCGGTAGTAGCTGGTCATGACGTACTGGTCGGCCCCGGAACCCTGTGCGGCGCCGGCGATCAGCGCGGGCTTGTTGGGCAGATCCTTGGCCCGCTCGGCACTGGTGACCACGATGGCCACACCGCCGTCGGTCTCCTGACAGCAGTCCAGCAGGTGCAGCGGCTCCGCGATCCAGCGCGAGGCCTGGTGCTCCTCCAGGGTGATGGGCTTGCCGTAGAAGTGCGCCGCCGGGTTCACGGCCGCGTGCTTGCGATCGGCGACGGCCACCCGGCCGAAATCCTCACTGCGCGCGCCATATACGTGCATGTAGCGGCGCGCCACCATGGCCACCTGCGCGGCCGGGGTGCCCAGGCCGTGGGTGTAGGAGAAGGCGTTGTCCACGCCGGAGGAACTCGGGTTGCCGGTCGCGAGGTGAGTCGCGAACTGCCCGAAGCGGTTTCCGGAGCGCTCGTTGAACGCCCGGTAGGCCACCACGACATCCGCGACACCGGTCGCGACCGCCATGGCCGCCTGCTGCACGGTCGCGGCGGCCGCGCCACCGCCGAAGGGGATGTTGCTGAAGAACTTCAGGGACGGGATACCGGCGGCGCGCGCCACGGCGGCCTGGGTATTGGTGTCCATGGTGAAGGTCGTCAGGCCGTCCACATCGGCGGGCGTGAGTCCCGCGTCGGCCAGGGCGGCGGTGACGGCCTCTGCGGCCAGACGCAGTTCGCTGCGGCCGGAGTCCTTGGAGAAGTCGGTCGCGCCGATGCCGACGATGGCGGCGCTACGGCTCAGCCCACTCACTGTGCCTCCTGCAGGGAGATGACGGCTTTCGCCGTGATGTGGTCGCCGAGCGAGTCCTTGCCGACCACGTCGATGGTGATGTCCGCGCCGTCCACGGCCGCCACGGTGCCGCTCAGGGTGAGGGTGTCACCCGCGTACAGCGGCACACCCAGCCGCAGCGCGATCGACTTGACGATGGCCCGCGGCCCCGCCCAGTCCGTCACGAACCGCTGCACCAGACCGGTGTCGGTGAGGATGTTGACGAAGATGTCCTTGGACCCGCGCTCGACCGCCTTGTCGCGGTCGTGGTGCACGTCCTGGAAGTCCCGGGTGGCCAGCGCCGTCGAGACGATGAACGTGGTGTCGGCGTGAATCACCAACTCCGGCAGCACGGTTCCGACCTGCACGGCCGAGAGCTCGACTGTGGTCATTTCACGGCCTCCCAGTAGGGCACGGTGTTGTCGTCGTCGAGCTTCAGGAAGCCCACCTCGACCGGCAGGCCGACCTCGACCTCGCCCGGCTCGATGCCGCGCAGCTCGCCGAGCATGCGCACGCCCTCCTCCAGCTCGACCAGGGCGATCACGTACGGCAGCTGCCGTCCCGGCACCTTGGGCGCGTGGTGCACCACGAAGCTGAAGACGGTGCCGCGCCCCGAGGCGACCACATAGTCGGTCTGCTCCGAGTGGTCCTTCCACAGCGCCGGAACCGGCGGGTGCTGCAGCGAGCCGTCGGGCCGCTGCTGGATCCGCAGCTCACCGAGTTTGATTCCGTCCCAGAAGAACTCGGTGTCCTTGGACACGGTCGGCCGCACGCGCTTGGCCAGATCTTCCGCGGACACCTCGCCGGATTCCTTGGGAGCGGCCGTCTTTCCGGTGCCGGGCGCGAACTTCAGCATGCGGAACTTCATCTCGGTGACCAGCTCGTCACCCACGTACCAGTTGGTGAGGTAGGTGGTGAACCAGCCCTCGCCGAGCCCGGTCCGCTTGGGGCCCACGATGTCGCCGATGCTGGACCGCACCGTCACCTGCTCGCCGAGCTGCAGGTAGCGGTGGTAGACCTGCTCGCAGTTGGTGGCGACCACCGAGGTGAAACCGGCCGCGTCGAACAGGTCGTTGGTGCGGGTCATCGGGTCGTCGTCGGCGCGGACGCCGCCCAGGCCCAGCATGGTCCACACCTGCGCCATGGCGGGCGGGGCCACGATGCCGGGGTGCCCGGCCGCCTTGGCGGCGGCCTCGTCCACGTAGATCGGGTTGGCGTCGCCGAGGGCCTCGACCCAGTTGTTGATCATGGGCTGGTTGATCGGATCGCGCCCCGCGCGCGCCGCGGACTCACCGTCCGCCTTGATCTTCTCCAGGCCCTCGCGGATCTCGTCGGCCGTGAAACTCTTCGTCACGCTCTCTCCTCTGCGATCTAGCGCGGAACCCGCGGCAGGCGCAGGCCCGTCTGGGCCATCGGGCACAGTGCGCGTGATCTCGTCCGCCTGGGGTACGTCTTCTCCACGGTTCGGTGGCTCCTATCTGGGGACCCTGGGCAGGCGCAGGCCCATCTGGGCGATCAGCTCGCGCATGATCTCGTTGACGCCGCCGCCGAAGGTCACCACCAGGTTCTGCTTGGTCCGCTTGTCCAGCCAGACCAGCAGTTCCGCGGTGGCCGGGTCGGCGGGATCGCCGAAGCGGCCCACGATCTCCTCGGCCAGGCGGCCCGCCTGCTGCAGCGCCTCGGTGGAGAACACCTTGGTCGCCGAGGCGTCGGCGATGACATCGCGCTGGTCGGCGTCGGGGCGTTCCATATTGGAGGCCACCTGCCAGTTCAGCAGCTCGTTCAGCCGTGTCATGGCGTGCAGGCGGCCCAGCGAGCGCCGCACGTCGGCCTCGCCGAGCACGCCCTGGGCCTGCGCCCAGTCGTGCACGCGGTGGTAGAGCTGCTCGATCTTGCCGGACGGGCCCAGGCTCACCCGCTCGTGATTGAGCTGGGTGGTGATCAGCTTCCAGCCGCCGTTCTCCTCGCCGACCATCATGTTCGCGGGGACGCGGACATTGTCGAAGTAGGTGGCGTTGGTGTGGTGCGCGCCGTCGGCGGTGATGATCGGCGTCCACGAGTAGCCCGGATCCCTGGTGTCCACGATCAGGATCGTGATGCCCTTGTGCCGAGACTCCGCGGAACCGGTACGGCAGGCCAGCCAGACGTAGTCGGCCTCGTGCGCACCGGTGGTGAAGATCTTCTGCCCGTTGACGATCCAGTCGCCGTTGGCGTCGCGCACCGCGGAGGTGCGCAGCGCGGCCAGGTCGGTGCCGGCGTCCGGCTCGGAGTAGCCGATGGCGAAATGCACGTCGCCGGTGAGGATTCCGGGCAGGAACTTCTGCTTCTGCTCCTCGGTGCCGAACGACTGCAGCGCCGGGCCGACGGTCAGCAGCGTGACCAGCGGCACCGGCACGTCGGCGCGGACCGCCTCGTTGTAGAAGATCTGCTGTTCCAGCGGCCCGAAGCCCTGGCCGCCGTACTCCTTGGGCCAGCCGACGCCGAGCTTGCCGTCGCGGCCCATGCGCTTGACCACCGCGCGGTAGGCGTCACCGTGCCGGTTCACCAGCATCTCGGCCTCCTCTTCGGGAGTCACGAGACCGGTGAAGTACGTGCGCAGTTCGTCGCGCAGCTTGCGCTGCTCCGCGGTCAGTTCGATGAACATCTGGCTCCCAAACGGTCCAGCCGGAACGATTCGCCGCCGAGCCAGCGGGCGATGTCCTTGGCCTGTGAGTAGTAGCGGTGCAGCGGATGGGTGATATCCACCCCGAGACCACCGTGCAGGTGGTGGCACTTCTGCATGGCCGCGGGCAGTTCCGCCGCCACCGTGTACGCCAGCACGTCGAGATCGTCGTCGATGCGCTCCAGGTGCTCGGCGCCCTGTTCGTCCTGAGCCAGCGCCCAGGTCGCCGAGCAGGCGGCCGCGTGCAGCGTCCGCGAGGCCACGTAGACATCCGCGATCTGCTGTGCGACAGCCTGGAATTCGGCCAGCGGGCGGCCGAACTGCTGACGGGTGCGCACGTGCTCGGCGGTCAATGAGACCACGCCGGCGAGCAGGCCGTCGGCCACCGCGCCGAGGCTCGCCAGCGCGAACCGGTGCAGTTCGGTCAGCCCGCCGGGCAGCAGCTGTTCGGCCGGGATCACGACCTGGTCGAACTGGAGCGAAAACTCGGGCACGCCATCGGAAGTGGGGCTCGCGGTGCGGGTGATGCCCGCGGCGTCACCGTCCACCACGGCGATGCCGCTGTCGGTGGGCACCAGGATCCAGCGCGCGGTGTCGGCGTAGGGCACCGCCACCTTGCGGCCGGTGACGCGCACGGTGGCGCCGTCGGTCACCGCGGTGGTCTCCGGCTTCACCGTGAACGGCGAGCCGGGCTCGTGCAGGGCGGCGGTCAGCACCGCGCCCTCGGCCACGGCCGGAAACACCTTGTCCGCCAGCGCATCCGGCAGGCCGATCGCCTTCAGCGGCAGCACGCCGAAGCCGAGGGTGACCAGTGCGGGCGCCTGCGCGGCGGCGCGGGCCAGCTCGGTGAGCATGGCCCCGACCTCGAGCAGGCCCATATCGTCGCCGCCGAAGCGTTCGGGCAGCGGCACGGCCAGCAGGCCGCTGTCCGCGATGATCGGCCACAGCGCGGCATCACGCGCGCTGTCGCGTTCCAGCAAACTTACGACAACCTCGGCGACAGCGTCCTGGCTCTCGTCCCTGGTGAAGTCCAATGCAATGCTCCCGGTTCAGGTGTGGACTAGCCGTGCGACTCGCGGGGCAACCCGAGGATCCGTTCACCGGCGACGGTCAACAGGATCTGCTCGGTACCGCCGGCAATCGACAAACAGCGTGTGAGCAGGAATTCTTTCACCGCGTCGGTTTCCAGAGCGCCTGCCGTACCAGACAGTTCGACGGCGAATTCCGCTACCGCCTGCCGGTGTCTCACACCGACCAGTTTGCGCACGCTGCTCTGCGCGGCAGGGTCCCCGCCGGACAGCAGCTTCTGCGCCGCACGAGCTTCCAACAAGGTTCCGGCAACCGATTCGGCGACGAGCCCGCCGAGCCGGTCCGCGACCAGCTCCGCGCCCGGGCCCGAGGCCGGCGCGGCGGCGATCAGCGCCTCCAGCTCGTCCCCGATTCCCTTGCCGCCCATGGCGACCCGCTCGGCCGACAGGGTGGAGCGGGCGATCTTCCAGCCATTGCCGAGTTCGCCGACCAGGCAGTCGTCCGGCACGAAGACGTCGTCGAGGAACACCTCGTTGAAGCGCGCCTCACCGGTGATCTCCACCAGCGGCCGGATGTCCAGCCCCGCGCTCTTCATATCGACCAGGAAGTAGCTGATGCCCTTGTGCTTCGGCGCGGAGGCGTCGGTGCGCGCCAGGCAGATGCCCCAGGTGGCGCGATCGGCCAGCGAGGTCCACACCTTCTGGCCACGCAGCTTCCAGCCGCCCTCGACCCGCTCGGCCACCGTGCGCAGCGCCGCCAGATCCGACCCGGCGCCGGGCTCGGAGAACAGCTGGCACCAGATGACCTCACCGGTCAGCGTCGGCATGGCGTAGCGCTCGATCTGCTCGGGGGTGCCCCACTGCAGCAGCGTCGGGATCGCCCAGTTGGCGATCGCGATGTCCGGCAGCGCGATACCCGCCTGGCGGATCTGGTCGTCGAGGCGCGTGCGCAGCAGGGGTCCGGCGCCGCGGCCGTAGGGCGCGGGCCAGTGCGAGGCCAGCAGTCCGGCTTCGGCCAGCGCCACCCGCTGCTCCGGCTCCGGCAGCGCCGCGATCTTGGCCAGGTCCGCCGCCAGCACGGCCGCTTCGGCGGCGTCCAGACCGGCTGTCTCCCAGTCGGATCCGGGCTCGCCGTCGGCACCCAGGTCGACGCCGACCGTGCGGCGCATGCCGGCCAGGGTCAGCTCGGCGACCCGGGCCCGCCAGCGCGCGGTGCCGCCCAGCAGCTGCCGCAGCGCGGTGGCCCGGCGCAGATACAGGTGCGCGTCGTGTTCCCAGGTGAAACCGATTCCGCCCAGAACCTGAATGCAATCCTTGGCATTCTCCACCGCGGCATCCAGCGACATGGACAGGGCGACGGCGGCGGCCAGCTGCAGTTCCGCACTGCCACTGTCCGCCGCGGCGGCCGCATCGGCGGCGACGGCGCGAATCTGTTCGGCCCGGCACAGCATCCACGCGCAAATGTGTTTGACCGCTTGGAATTCGCCGATCTTGCGCCCGAATTGTTCGCGCACCTTCGCATATTCGGTGGCGGTCTCCAGGCACCAGCCCGCGATGCCCGCGGCCTCGGCGGCGACCAGCGTCGCGGCCAGGTCCAGCACGGAGAAGCCGGGCTCGAACAGGCGATCCGCGGCCACCGCGACGTCCGCGCACACCACGCGCGCCAGCGGCACGGTCTTGTCGATGCCGGCCAGCGGCTCCACGGTCAGCCCGGCGGCGTCCGCGTCGATCAGCGCCCACAGGTGACGGTCACCGTCACGCACCGGGACCAGCACCGCCGTACCCGGTGCGGCGCCTGGAACCGAGTCCCACTCACCGGACACCGAGGCGCCCGATTCGCCCACGGATATTGCGATTTCGCCCGCGAGCGCGACGCCGCATGGCGTAATCTCGTCGAGCGCCTCGCCGGCGACGAGTCCCGCCAACGCCGTCGAGAGCACCGGTCCGCCGACCAGGTCATGTGCCGCCTGCTCCACCAGCACGGCCAGATCCCCGACGGTCCCACCCGCGCCCCCGGCCTCCTCCGGCACCGCGACCCGGAAAATTCCGAGATCGGACAGGCGTAGCCAGTATTCGCGCCAGAAATCGGGCGCGCCGGAACGCAGTTCCGCCTGCGCTCTGGAACGCATTGTTGCAATCGGGCGCACGGCGGTTGCCCATCCGCGCATCGACTCCTGGACGGCTTTATGCTCGTCAGTGGTGGCTATGGTCACACTCCATACCGCCTTTCCGGCGTGACTTCAGCTCCTAGAACATGTTCTAATGTTCGAGCCGGGCCGAAGTCAAGCGCCGTCCCGGTCGCGGTACGAACTCGTGCCCAGTCGACGCTGGGTGAGATGAACCGAACGATTCGTGCAGGAAAGGACTCTCAACCGATGGCCAGTCCCTCCCGATCGCAGGCCGCCGACGGGGTGCCCGGTGGACGCACCGCGCCCGTCACCACCCTCAGCGAGGAGGATCTGAGCTCGGCGGCGCAGCGCGACCGACGCAAGCGCATCCTCGACGCCACGCTCGCGCTGGCGTCCAAGGGTGGCTACGACGCGGTCCAGATGCGAGCGGTCGCCGAACGCGCGGATGTCGCCGTCGGCACGCTCTACCGGTACTTCCCGTCCAAGGTGCACCTGCTGGTATCCGCCCTGGCCCGGGAGTTCGAGCAGTTCGAGGGCCGGCGCAAGCCGCTCGCCGGCGCCACCCCGCAGGAGCGCATGCACCTGCTGCTCACCCAGGTCACCCGGGCCATGCAGCGCGACCCGCTGCTCACCGAGGCCATGACCCGCGCCTTCATGTTCGCCGACGCCTCCGCGGCCGCCGAGGTCGATCGGGTCGGCAAGGTGATGGACCGGTTCTTCGCGCGTGCCCTCTCCGACGAGGTTCCCAGCGACCGCCAGCTCGCCATCGCCCGCGTCATCTCCGACGTGTGGCTGTCGAATCTGGTTGCGTGGCTGACCCGCCGCGCCTCGGCCACCGATGTGACCGAGCGCCTGGAGCTCACCGTCGATCTGCTGATCGGCAGCGGCAACGAATAGCGAGTAGCACGAACGCACACTTGCGTTCGCTCGATGCGCAACGGGCTGCCCGGTCCGGAGAACCGGGCAGCCCGATGCGCGTTTGCTGGAACCCCGCTGGTCAGCCGGGGTGAACGCAGAGCAACCCGCGCGTGTCTCACAAAAAGCGTGAACGACCCGGAAGTGTCTCGTAAACGCTATGTATCACCGCACACACGAGTGAGCAATCAAGACCCAGTAGCATCACTCGCGCCCTGAAAAATCTCCTCCGATCACTAGGTTGGATGCGTGAGCGCACAGGATTTGTCACTGGAACTTCGCCGTGCCCTGTCGGCCATCGCCCGCGTGCCACGGTTGCTGGTCGCTTCGGACTACGACGGGACGATCGCGCCCATCGTCTCCGACCCGACCAAGGCCTATCCCCATCGGGAGTCGGTGAGCGCCTTACGCGCTCTCGCCGGACTCACCGGAACCACCGCCGCCGTGATCTCCGGTCGCGCCCTGCGCGATCTCGCGGCCCTGTCCCGGCTGCCCGTCGAGGTGCAGCTGATCGGTAGTCACGGTTCGGAATTCGATGTCGGCTTCGTGCACGCCATCGACAATGACGCGAAACAGCTGCTGCAGGAGGTCACCACGACCCTGACGCAGATCGCTCAGGACAATCCGGGCGCTTCCGTCGAGATCAAACCGGCCAGCGTGGCCCTGCACGTCCGCAATGCCAGCCCCGAAATCGGCCGTCGCGCAGTCTTTGCGGTGCGCCAGGGCCCGGCCAGCTGGGTCGGCGTGCAGACCACCGAGGGCAAGGAGGTCATCGAACTCGCGGTGGTCGAGACCGACAAGGGCGCGGCACTCGATATCGTCCGGCATCAGCAGGGCGCCTCGGCGGCACTGTTCATCGGCGACGACGTCACCGACGAGAAGGCCTTCAAACGCCTCTCCGGACCGGACGTCGGCATCAAGGTCGGCGACGGCGAATCGCTGGCCGAATACCGGGTCGCCAGCACCGAGGAGGTGTCGAAGGCGCTGGCGTTCCTCCTCGAGGAACGCCGCACGTGGTTGGCAGGTGCCTCCGCCCCTCGAATCGAGCGGCTGACCATGCTGGCCAGCCCGCGCTCCAAAGCCCTTGTCACACCGGACGGCACCGTCACCTGGCTGTGCCACCCCGAACCCGATTCCGCCGCCGTCTTCGCCCATCTGCTGGGCGGACCCGGCGCGGGCCACTTCACCATTCAGCCCGAGCGCGCGAGCCTGCCGCTGTCGCAGCGCTATGTCGACGGCACCATGACCGTCGAAACCCGTTGGTCCAGTTTGCAGGTCGTCGACTACCTGCCGCACGACGTGGTACCCGAGCGCACCGACCTGACCCGCGTCATCACCGGTGACGCCAAAGCGGTCATCACCTTCGCGCCGCGCCCCGAATTCGGGCAGGTGCCGGTGCGGCTGCTGCCCGCCACCGGCGGGCTCAAGGTGGAGGGCCCCAACGATCCGATCGTGCTGCGCTCCCCCGGCGTGGAATGGGAGATCATCGACGACGGCAACCACCACACCGCCCGCGCCGTGGTCGATCCGCGACAGGGCCCGATCGTGCTCGAAATGCGCTGCGGCACCTCCGATCTCGCGCCCGCCATGCGGGCCGAGTCGGACCGCCGCCGGGAGGCCGAGCGGTACTGGGCCGAATGGGTGGGCACGCTCGAACTGCCGCCGCTCAAGCCGGATCTGATGAAGCGCTCGGCGCTCACCCTGCGCGGGCTGGTGCACTCGCCCTCCGGATCCATCCTGGCCGCGGCCACCACCTCGCTGCCCGAGGACATCGGCGGCGTGCGCAACTGGGATTACCGCTACTGCTGGTTGCGCGACGCCTCGCTCACCGCGTCCGCGCTGGTCTCGCTGGGCTCGCTCGGCGAGGCCGAGGATCTGCTGGCCTGGGTGCACCGGGTGCTCGAGACCCTGCCCGGACCCGAGCGACTGCACCCGCTGTACACGCTCTACGGCGAGACGCTGCCCCCCGAGGCCGTCATCGACCAGCTGCCCGGCTACGCCGGTTCGCGGCCGGTGCGCGTCGGCAACGCGGCGAACATGCAGGTGCAGCTGGACGTGTTCGGGCCCATCGTGGATCTCATCTCCCAGCTCGCGCACGCGCGGGAACGCAAGGGCATCAACGATCCCGCGAAGGCGCTGCCGGATGCGGACTGGGAACTGGTGCACGCCATGGTCTCCGCGGTGCAGCGCCGCTGGCGCGAGGCCGACCACGGCATCTGGGAGATCCGCGGCAATCCGCGCCACCACGTCTACTCCAAGGTCATGGGCTGGCTCACCGTGGACCGGGCGCTCACCCTGTCCCGGCAGTTCGGGCGGCCGGCGGATCCCGAGTGGGAGCCGCTGCGCGACACCATTGCCGACGAGGTCCGCACCGAGGGCTGGAACGACGAAGTCCAGTCCTACACAGCGGCTTACGACGGCACCGACCTCGACGCGGCCACGCTGCACATCGGGCTCAGCGGGCTGATCGATCCCTCGGATCCGCGGTTCGCGGCCACCGTGGTGGCCACCGAGGCCGAGCTGCGCAGCGGATCGACGGTGTACCGGTACCACCACGACGACGGGCTGCCCGGCGGTGAGGGCGGGTTCCACCTGTGCGCCGCCTGGCTGGTGGAGGCGTATCTGCTCATCGGCAAGCGGGAGGACGCCGAGGCGTTGTTCGCTCAGCTGGTGGATGTGGCGGGACCGACCGGTCTGCTCTCCGAGGAGTACGACCCGGTCGCCGAACGCTCGCTCGGCAACCACCCGCAGGCGTACTCGCACCTCGGCCTGCTCCGCTGCGCGCAGCTGCTGAGCCTGCCGGTCGCGGCGATGACCTAGGCCGGACCGCACCCGCACGACCGAAGCGGCCCCCGCGAACAGCTGTTCGCGGGGGCCGTCTTCTGCGCTGGGCCGAGGTAGGCCGCAGGTGTCGCAGGCCACATCTCCCAACCTGGGGCTAGGGACCCAACGGTCGTTTGCGCTACATTCAAATGGCAATCGTTTTCGTTACTAGTAAGCCGCAGTGCCAGGAGTGCCCCGCGTGACCACCAGCTTCGCCCGAGGATTCGCCGTGTTCGCCGCCGGACTTGCGACGGTCGCCACCGTGACCGCCTGCGGCAGTGCCAAGAGCTCCGATCAGCCGACCGTCGTCGCCTCCACCAATGTCTGGGGCGATATCACCCGGGTCGTCGCCGGGCCGGACGTGACCGTCGAATCGATCATCGACGACCCCGCGGTGGACCCGCACTCGTTCGAGGTCTCCCCCGCCGACGCCGCCAAGATCACCGACGCCAAGCTGGTCGTCTACAACGGCGGCCACTACGACGAGTTCATCGACAAGGCCATCGCGGGCCGGAACACGAAGACCGTCAACGCCTTCGACATCGCCACCGAGGGCGATCACACGCACGAGAGCGGTTCGGCCGCACCGACTTCCGCGCGGACCGAGGCCGCCGGTCACGACCACGAGGCCAATGAGCACGTCTGGTACGACCTGCACCAGGTCGGCCACATCGCCCAGCACATCGCCGACGCCCTCGGCGAGATCGATCCCGGCCACAAGCAGGCCTTCGCCGACCGCGCCGCCGCCTTCGCCGCGCAGCTGGCCCCCATCGAGGCCGTGACCGCCAAGATCGCCGCCGAGCACCCGAACCAGCCGGTCCTGCAGACCGAGCCGCTGGCCGCCTACCTGCTCACCGCCGCCAAGGCCGACGACAGGACCCCGCACGCCTTCCAGGAGGCCGTCGAACAGGGCACCGACCCCGCGCCCCAGGACGTGGCCACCGTACGAGACCTGTTGAGCGCCAAGCAGGTCCGCGCTCTGGTCTACAACATCCAGACCGAGGACAAACTCACCAAGGACCTGCGCGCCACCGCCGACAAGTCCGGCGTCACCGTCGTCGAGGTCACCGAAACCCTCCCCAAGGGCCTGGACTACGTCACCTGGATGACGAACAACGCCAAGGCCCTCGCCAAGGCCCTGTCCTGACCGACCGCCGCATCCGGAGTACCACCATGACCGCGAACCCCGCGCAGGCCGCGCAGGCACCCGACGCCGGCGTGACGACGCCCAAAGCCGGTTGCGCCCTCACCGGAGCGCGCCCCCGCACCCCCTCCGGCCGTTCGGGCTGCGCCGAGACTCCTGCTCCGTCGACCGACTCGACCCCCACCGCCGATACGAACACCATTGCGGCGCAGGTCGAAACGACGGCGAACGCTGCCGCCGGCGCACCGGCCACGGGCGCAGGCAACGCACACGGCGACCGGGGCACCCCGGCCGTGCGGCTGTCGAATGCGCGGCTGTCGTTCGGGGAGCGAACGTTGTGGCAGGGGCTGGATCTCGAGGTGGCGCCGGGGGAATTCATTGCGGTGCTGGGGCCCAACGGGTCCGGGAAGACGTCATTGATGCGGATGCTGCTGGGACAGCTGGGGCTGACCGCGGGAACCGCGGAGGTCGCGGGATCGCCGGTGCGGGTGGGGAATCCGGATATCGGGTATGTGCCGCAGCAGAAGACCATCGAGGGCGGGGCGCAGCTGCGCGGAGTCGATCTCGTCGGGCTCGGGGTGGACGGGCATCGGTGGGGGCTCGGGCTGCGCGGGCGCCGGGAACGCAAACACAAAGTGGCGGAGGCGATCTCGGCCGTGGGCGCGGAGCGGTTCGCCTACGCGCCGCTGGACGCGCTCTCGGGCGGCGAGCAGCAGCGGCTGCGGGTGGCGCAGGCGCTGGCCGGTGATCCCCGGGTGCTGCTGTGCGACGAACCGCTGCTGTCGCTGGATCTGGCGAATCAGCGGCTGGTCTCCGAGCTCATCGACCGGCGGCGGCGCACCCACGACACCGCGGTGCTGTTCGTGACGCACGAGATCAATCCCATTCTGCCGCTGGTGGATCGGGTGCTGTACCTGGTCGACGGGCAGTTCCGGATCGGCACGCCCGACGAGGTCATGACCTCCGAGACCCTCTCCGAGCTCTACGGCACCGAGGTGGACGTGCTGCGCGTGCGGGGCCGCCTGGTGGTCGTCGGCACCGGCGACGCCATGGACGCCCTCGGTGAATCCGGTGCGGCCCACTGCCATGGCGAAAACAGGAACGGCCACAGCGAGCCGGCACCGGAGGCGCGGGCATGATCGACAAGCTGTCCAAGCTGTTCTCGCAGATGTTCGACGTCTCCACCACCGCGCACCTGCTGTCCTACGACTTCGTGCAGCAGGCGGTGCTCGCCGCCGCCCTGCTCGGCCTGCTGGCCGGGGCCATCGGCCCGCTCATCATCAGCCGCCAGATGTCCTTCGCCGTGCACGGCACCAGCGAGCTCTCGCTGACCGGCGCGGCGGCCGCGCTGCTGGCCGGCATCGGCGTCGGCCTGGGCGCCATCATCGGTTCGGTGGTGGCGGCCGTGCTGTTCGGCGTGCTGGGTTCCCGTGCCCGCGAACGTGATTCGGTGATCGCCGTGGTGCTGTCCTTCGGCCTCGGCCTGTCGGTGCTGTTCCTGTGGCTCGGCCCGGAACGAGCGGGCTCCAAGTTCTCGCTGCTGACCGGTCAGGTGGTCAGCGTCGGGAATTCCGGGCTGGGCCTGCTGGCCACCTGCACCGCCGCCGTGCTGGTGGTGCTGGCCGCCGTCTACCGCCCGCTGCTGTTCGCCAGCGCGGATCCGGAAATGGCGGTGGCGCGCGGTGTTCCGGTGCGGGCGCTGTCCATCGTGTTCGCCGTGCTGCTCGGCGTGACGGCGGCCTTCGGCGTCCAGATCGTCGGCGCGCTGCTGGTGCTCTCGCTGCTGATCACTCCCGCCGCCGCGGCCGCCCAGCTCACCGCCAGCCCGGCCCGGGTGGCGATCCTGTCGATCGTGTTCGCCGAGATCGCCGCCGTCGGGGGCATTCTGCTGTCGCTGGCCCCCGGCGTCCCGATCTCGACCTTCGTCACCACCATCTCGTTCACGATCTACCTGATCTGCCGGGTGGTGGGCAGCCGCACCCGCAATCGCCGCCGGGTCCTCGTCGCCGCCTGAGTTTCGGGCCGGATCCCGCGAAACCGGCTGCGATCAGCTGCCCTCGCCCGCCAGCGCGAACAGGCCGTCGGGGGTCTGCTCGATGAGACCGTCGACCAGCAGCGAATCCAGGGCGCGATCCCGCTGGCCCGGATCGCGAGTCCAGGCCAGGTCCAGGCGAACCCGCTCCACCGGACCCGACGCCCCACGCAGGACGTCGAGCAGGCGGCCCCGCGCCTGCCGGTCGGTGCCCTCGTACTTCTGCACGCGCCGCACCACCTCGGAGGCCGGGCGGCCCGCGGTGACCCAGGCGCACACGGGAAGTGGGCAGCGCTCGCAATCCGGGGTCCGCGCGGTGCAGATCAGCGCGCCCAGTTCCATCAGGGCCGCCGACATGACGGCGGCCCGGTCGACCCGCGCGGGCAGCAGGGCCTCGGTTTCCGCGAGATCGCGGTTCGCCGGATTGCCCGCCTCGGCGCGGCCGTGCACGGCGCGGGCCACCACGCGGCGAACATTGGTGTCCACCACCGGAACTCGCTGGCCGTATGCGAAACAGGCCACGGCACGGGCGGTGTACGCCCCGATCCCGGGCAGGCTCAGCAGCACGTCCACGTCGGCCGGCACCTCGTCGCCGTGCTCCTCGGCCAGCACCCGGGCGCACTCGTGCAGCCGCAGCGCGCGCCGCGGATAGCCGAGTTTGCCCCAGGCGCGCAGGACGTCACCCTGCGGTGCGGCCGCCATGGCGGAGGGCACCGGCCAGCGGGCCACCCACTCCCGCCAGATGGGTTCGACCCGCACCACCGGCGTCTGCTGCAGCATGATCTCGCTCATGAGGATCTGCCACGCCGTGACGCCGGGCCGTCGCCACGGCAGGTCCCGCGCGGTCTCGCGATACCAGTCGATGAGCGCGTCGCTGTCCACCTTCGCCTCCTCCCGGCCGTTTCGGAGCCGGGAAATCCCGCACGCCGCCACGCGCGATGGTATCCATTTCGGCGAGGCCGGTTTCCGCCCACCCGGCGGCTCACCGGGCGCGCGGCGATCCGGTCGGCGCGTCTTTGCCCGACCGTAACGCTGAGGACTCGCCGGTAACCAGAGGGCTATGGAAAATGGGACACATGCCGCACAACAACCCGATCAGTGCCTGGAAAGCCTTGCGCGAAGGCAACGAGCGCTTCGTCAACGGCACGTTGCAGCACCCTAGCCAGGGCGCGGCCGACCGGGCCAAGCTCGTCGCCGGGCAGCAGCCCTCGGCAGTTCTGTTCGGCTGCGGCGACTCTCGCGTCGCCGCCGAGATCATCTTCGATCAGGGTCTCGGCGACATGTTCGTGGTCCGCACCGCCGGCCACGTCATCGACGCCTCGGTGCTGGGCTCCATCGAATACGGCGTCCAGGTGCTGTCGGTGCCGCTGATCGTCGTGCTCGGCCACGACAGCTGCGGCGCGGTCCGCGCCACCATCGACGCCCTCGACCACGGCAACGTCCCCGGCGGGTTCATCCGCTCGGTCGTCGAGCGTGTCACCCCGTCCATCCTCATCGGCCGGCGCGAGGGCCTGCAATCGGTCGACGAGCTCGAGGCCCGCCACGTCGAGGAGACCGCCCGCCTGCTCATGCAGCGGTCGATGATCATCTCCCAGCGGGTGGCCACCGGCGAGTGCGCCATCGCCTGTGTCACCTACAACCTCGGCGACGGCGAGATCAAGCTGCACCGCGTCATCGGCAACATCGGCGAGGTGGTCTAGCCCGCTCCGCCGGGGTGGAGCCGGTTCTGCCGGAGATGCGCGTTTCGCTCCTGCGGGCGGCGGAATTTACCGCCCCCGTGGGCGCTTTCACGTCCGACACGCCGACACCCTGCTCGGGATGACCCGGACGGTGCGCTTACCGTTGACACCGTGCTGGAACCGAACGGACCACTGCCGCCCGAAATCTACTGGCGCCGTCGCGCGGTCGCGATCGGCGCGATGGTGCTCGGCCTCGCGCTGGTGATCTGGGTGGCCTTCGCACTGTTGAAGGGCGGTGGCGACCACAAGACGGACGCCAAGGCCACCACCTCGAGCGCCGCGGCCACCACCAAACCCGCGAGCAGTTCCCCGGGCGCCCCGGAACCGAGCGCGGCCAAGCCCTCCGGCATCACCCCGAGCGCCGTCGCCCCGGCCGCGCTGGGTATGTGCCCCGACCAGTCGCTCGCCGTCAAGGTGACCGTCGGGCAGCCCACCTACAAGGTCGGCGAGCCACCGCAGTTCGGCATCGTCATCACCAATATCTCCAGCGTCGCCTGCGCCCGCGACATGGGGTCGGGCCTGCAGCTGGTCCAGGTCCAGTCCCTGGACGGCCAGCGCAGGCTGTGGTCCAGCACCGACTGCTACCCGGACGGCACCCCCGACGTGCACACCCTGGCCCCCGGCCAGCAGGCCGCCTTCACCGTCGCCTGGTCCGGCGCCACCTCCCAGCCCAACTGCGCGGGCGACCGCGTTCCCGTCCCGGCGGGCCCCTACACCGTTGTGGCGCAACTCGGTTCGGTCCGCAGCGCCCCCGAGCCCTTCAATCTCGTCTGAATTCAGCACACCGCGGCGGAGGCCGGGATCCGATCGATCGGATCCCGGCCTCCGCCGTCTTTCGAGAATTCCGGTAATTGCGAACCGAATTCCGGTCCGGATCGAATTCGATTCCGCGACCTCATTCGATTTCGGCTGTCATTCCGCCATTTCCGCCGGGGCCTGCGCACCGCGCCGCCGGCGCAACCCGGTAACGGCAAGGGCGGCACGGATATCGGCGACCTCGCGCACGGTCATGCTGCGGCCGGTGCGATCCGCGCCCGGCGGCACCAGGGCCTCGGTGAAGCCCAGCCGCTCCGCCTCCGCCAGCCGGCGGGTCAGCCCGGTCACCTGGCGCACCTCGCCCGCCAGCCCCACCTCGCCCAGCACCACCAGGCCGCTGGGCAGCGCCAGATCCTGGCTGGCGCTCGCAATGGCAAGCGCGACAGCCAGATCCGCGGCGGGCTCGGTGAGCCGCATACCGCCCACGGTGGCCGCGTAGACGTCCTGCTTGCCCACGAAGACGCCCCCGCGGCTCTGCAGGACAGCCAGGACCATGGAAACGCGGTTGTAGTCCAGCCCGCTCACCGCGCGCCGGGGCGCGGGCGCCTGGGTGTCCACCGTCAGCCCCTGCACCTCACCCAGCATGGGCCGCTTGCCGTCCATGGCGACCGTCACCGCGGTCCCGGGCACCGCGTCGCCCCGATGGTGCAGGAACAGCCCCGAAGGGTCGTCCACGCAATGGATTCCGGCCTCCCGCATCTCGAAGCAGCCGACCTCGTCGGTGCTGCCGAAGCGGTTCTTGATGCCGCGCACCATGCGCAACGCGGAGTGCTTGTCGCCCTCGAACTGCAGCACGACGTCGACCAGGTGCTCGAGCGTGCGCGGACCGGCCACCGCGCCGTCCTTGGTGACGTGCCCGACCAGCAGCACCGCGATCCCGCTCGCCTTGGCCAGCGAGGTGAGCGCCGCCGTCACCGACCGCACCTGGGTGACACCGCCGATCACGCCGTCCGCGTCGGCGGCCAGCATGGTCTGCACCGAGTCCACCACCAGCAGTGAGGGTTTCACCTGCTCCACGTGCCCGAGAATGGTCGCCAGATCCGATTCCGCGGCCAGGTACACCTTGTCGTGCACCGCACCCGTGCGGTCCGCCCGCAGCCGCACCTGCCCCGCCGACTCCTCCGCGGTCACGTACAGCGCGATCTCGTCGCGCGCCCGCGCCCACCGGTGCGCCACCTCGAGCAACAGCGTCGACTTGCCCACCCCGGGCTCCCCCGACAGCAGCACCACCGACCCGGGAATGATCCCGCCGCCCAGCACCCGATCCAGCTCGGACACCCCCGTCGACCGGGCCTGGGTCTTGTTCGAGTCGATGCTCGAGATCGGCGCGGCCGCCGTGCTGGGCAGCATCGCCCGCCGCCCCACCGCGACCGCCGACGCGGACGCCGCCATCTCCTCGATGGTCCCCCACGCGTTGCAATCCGGGCAGCGCCCAACCCATTTGGCGACCTCGTGCGAGCAGTCCGCGCACCGGTACAGCGATTTCACCTTGGCCACGCCGGGCAGCCTAGCCAGCGCCCCCGACACTGTGTCTTATTTGCCCCTCCGCTTCGCTCCGGGGCGGGGTTCGCGGCCCCGAGGTCTCGATTCTTCCCTCCTCCGCTCCTCCGCTTCGCTCCCCCGCTCCAAGGCGGAGGT